>CAMCEM010000141.1 GCA_945873755.1 Chitinophaga pinensis
ACAAACTTTAGTGATGGAACCGATTCACCCACACAGTTAATAAACAAGGCGCTAGCTGCTGGAATTACAGTATTGGGTTTAACTGACCATGATTCAACAAGTGGCTGGCAAGAGGCAATCCATGGAGTTTTTGGGGATTACGTTTAAAAATTTCTTTGGTCACTGCTTGTCCAATAGAACCTGCTCCACCTATAACTAAAAATGAAGAACTAGAAACAATTTGTTTCAATTGATCTTCGTTATTATCAATATCATTAATAAATAATGGAGACTTACGTCCTATTAAACCAAGTATATTCATATTTTATATTTGCGTTTTATACCATTCAAAAACAATTTCCAAGCCCTTTTGAAAACGGAATTGTGGTTCATAATTTAAGAATGTTGAAATTTTATTGATGCTTGCTTTGGAGTGTTTTACATCTCCTTTGCGTTCAGGCCCGTAATGAGGGGCTATTTGTTGTCCACTTAGTTGGTTAAGCATTGTTATCATTTCGTTCAGAGTAACTTGGTCGCCACATGCCATATTGAATACTTCGTGTTTTTTTAAGGGGTTTAGCGCTGCGCTGTTTAGAGGGTTTAGCGCTTCGCTGTTTAGTGCTTCGCTGTTTAGAGGGTTTAGTTTTAAACTCTCTAAACCCACTAAACTCTCTAAACTGTTTTCATCAATTCCATAAAGCATCGCACGAACATTGGCTTGAACAGCGTTTTCTACGAAAGTAAAGTCACGGCTTGTAAGTCCATCACCGTTAATGGTGGGAGTTTTACCTTCGATGAATGCTTTGCAGAATATAGGTATAACTGCAGCGTAAGGGTTATTGGGGTTTTGTTTTGGTCCGAAAACATTGAAATATCGCAAGCCTATGGTATGTAATCCATAAACTTTACTATAAACATCTGCATATAATTCATTCACTAATTTGGTAACTGCATAAGGAGATAAAGGATTTCCTTCATTTCCTTCCACTTTTGGTAAAGCAGCACTATCACCATAAGTAGATGATGAAGCAGCATACACCATTCGTTTGATATTGGGTGCATCTTTCACAGCGGTAAGGATGTTTAAAAAGCCACTTACATTTACCTCATTACTTGTTATAGGATCGGATATTGAACGTGGTACCGAGCCTAATGCTGCTTGGTGAGTCACAAAATCCATTCCTTCTATTGCTTTTTTGCAAGTTTCAAAATTACGAACATCACCTAAAATGAATTCAAAGTTAGGTAAGCCCATAAAGTCTTTGATGTTTTCGAAATATCCATTGGATAAATTGTCTAAAACACGAACATGACCTGCATTATATTTAATTAAATACTCAACTATATTACTACCAATGAATCCAGCACCTCCAGTTACCAAGAATTTGAATTTGGAGAGGTCGGTGGTGTGGTAGGGGGTGTTGTATAAATTGGGGTTAAACATTTTTTTCTTTTATGTAATGGTTGAAGTGTCACCCTGAGCTTGTCGAATGGGTAAACAAACGGATTATGAATGGTTGTTTTTTGATTTTGATTTCAATAAGTCAATAATAACATTAACAATTCTTTCTCCTTTTTTTCTCCTTTCTTTTTCCATTGTTACTTCTACTGCGCTCATTCTAAATTCCAAAGAAACAATCCCGATTTGTCGGGACTAGACAACACTTCGACAGGCTCAGTGACAGTACCTACTCGCCCGCAAGGCTTGAAGCACGGCCCGGTTTATTGTCTGTCCAACGCTCGCCACATAAGGGGCTTTTATTAATAATCCTGAAAATCCTAAAATCCTGTAAATCCTGATTCAGACAATTTTTTTAAGTGAGATTCAAAGTATTGGTGAATATTTCTCTTTTTTTCTTCATACTTTTTCCATTGATGAAAAAGTATGCAAAAAATCTAGACAATAAAAACCTACCCCCCCACGAGGCCAGAAGCACGGCCCGGTTTATTGTCAGGCCAACGCTCGCCACTGAACAGGCTTTTATCTTCAATCCTGCATTCCGATATGTCGGGATTGTTATGATAATTTAAAGAGACATTTAAATAAATGTCTTCGAATTCGATATATTCAACAATTAACAACGAATGCTATGAATTGCCGCTTGTCTTTAGCTGGCGGCTTTCAATGTCATGTTTAGCCTTCTCGCTAGTTATAGGAAAATCCATGAACATATTAACTTTATCAACTTATCAACCTTCTCTAAAGACTTCCATCCACCAAACTTCTATCTAACAATCCTTTTACGTCAAAAATAACATGGTTATCGTTCAATAAACTTTGGATATTGATAGATTTGAATTCATTGTGGCCAACTGCTAAAACAATGGCATCAAATTTGGTATTTGGTAATTCTTTTTGAGTAGTTAAATTGTATTCGTGTTTTACTTCTGCTGGTTCAGCCCAAGGGTCAACTACTGTTAGGTTAACATTGTATGTATTCAATTCGTTTATGATATCAATAACTTTGGTATTCCTCACATCAGGACAATTTTCTTTAAAGGTAAATCCTAACATTAAAACATTGGCATTTTTAACCTTTATATCTTTTTTAATCATTAACTTGATAGTTTCGGTAGCCACATAAGCGCCCATGCTATCATTTAATCTGCGTCCTGCTAATATTATTTCTGGATGATAACCAACTTCTTGCGCTTTTTGAGCCAAGTAATAGGGGTCCACTCCAATGCAATGACCGCCAACTAAACCTGGTTTGAATTTTAAAAAATTCCATTTTGTCCCTGCAGCTTCCAATACATCGTTTGTATTGATTCCCATTAAGCTAAATATTTTGGATAACTCATTTACGAAAGCAATATTGATGTCGCGTTGAGAATTTTCAATAACCTTAGCTGCTTCGGCCACTTTAATAGAACTTGCTTTGTGGGTTCCTGCAACAATAATTGTTCTATATAACTGATCTACTTTTTCTGCTACTTCGGGAGTAGAACCTGAAGTAACCTTTAAAATTTTGGTAACAGTGTGTTCTTTATCTCCAGGATTAATTCTTTCTGGTGAATAACCAGCAAAGAAATCGATATTGAATTTTAGTCCAGATACTTTTTCTAAAACAGGCACACATTCGTCTTCAGTTACACCAGGATATACTGTTGATTCATAGATAACAATATCACCTTTTTTCAATACTTTACCTACTGTTTCACTTGCTTTGTATAAAGGAGTTAAATCAGGGCGGTTGTTTTTATCTGTTGGGGTTGGAACGGTAACTATATAGTAATTACAATCTTTTATTTCTTCTAAATTGGTGGTGCATTTAAAACTAGCTGTTTCAGATACATTTGATAAAGTTGCTTTTAAATCTTCATCCGCAATTTCTAAAGTTCTGTCATGTCCAGTGTTTAATTCGTCAACACGAGATTGATTGATGTCGAATCCAACAGCATGTTGTTTTTTTCCGAATTCCACTGCAAGTGGTAAGCCTACGTATCCTAGGCCAATGATTGCTATTTTATCCATTTTTTTATCGTTTATCGTTACTCGTTTACCGTTTTTCGTTTTTTAGGTAGTTGAATTCGCCATTGTTGGTGTTTGATCGAAGCGACACCAACAATATTTATTATTCCACTAGTTGAAACTAGTGGCAATGGAATAAAGGCCTTTTTTATTTATATTGAATGGGCTAAAGCCACATTTTTCGCCATTGTTGGTTTTTTAGGGAAGCGGCACCAACAATTTAAATTCCACTAGTTAAAACTAGTGGCAATGGATTTAAAGGCCTTTTTTATTTATATTGAATGGGCTAAAGCCACATTTTTCGCCAATGTTGGTGTTTTAGCGAAGCGGCACCAACAATTTATATTCCACTAGTTGAAACTAGTGGCAATGGATATAAAGGCCTTTTTTATTATTTTGTAAAATGGGCTAAAGCCACATTCTGATTTTTAAGCCATTGTTATGTTTGAGCGAAGCGGCACCAACAATATTTCTGCCATTGTTGGTGTTTAAGCAAAGCGGCACCAACAATATTTTTCTTTTATGATTGGTTGGTGAAAACACCAACCATAGGCAATTTGTAGAGACGTTTAAATAAACGTCTTTTTGAATTCAAAGTGTGAATTATTATAATTTACCAAGTAATGTAAATGGGTCAATATTCAATTTTGAGAAAGCAAACCATTTTTTTCCTAAATCTTTTAATGAAGCTCCAATGTGATAAACTTCTTTTTGATCAAGTATCAAAAATCGGTCATGTGCCTTTTTAAATAAGTTTACTTCAATAACGTCATATTGTAGATTGTGTTTTTCAATATCGAGTTGAAAAGCAGCATCTATTTTATTTAGATATATACTTGCTTTTACCTTAGCTTGTCTTTTTGAAAGTAAAGTTAAAACAGTTTCATCACAATAATTATCAATTAACACAATTGATTTTTTTGCTGATTTAATTAATTTATTTACAAAAACATAAGCATCAAAAATTTGTCCATCATAGAAAATACCTTGATTTGGCGGTAAGTTAGCGTTGAGTAATAATTCAAATTCATTATTTTTAATTTCAATTGAATTTACTTTTTTCTCTAAAATTTCTACGCGTTGATGAATGGCATAACCTTTCAATAAATAAGATTTTAAAGTATTTGTTGCCCAAATGCGGAATTGAGTTCCCGTTTTTGACTTCACTCTATAACCAACAGATATAATTACATCGAGGTTGTAAATTTTAACCGTTCTTTTTACACTTCTATTGCCTTCTTGTTGAACTGTCAAGTATTCCTTGACAGTTGAAAATTCGTCTAGTTCCCCTTCTTTATAAACATTATTAATATGGAGACTTATATTTTGCTTAGTCGATTGAAATAACTCTACCATTTGTAATTGTGTAAGCCAAACGGTTTCATCCTCTATTAAAACATCAATATGTGTTGATATATTTTCTGATTGATATATGACTATTTCTTTTTGCATTTACAAATAATTTATTTGTTCGTGGTTGGTTTCCCCAACAATCAACTGAAATTTCGCCATTTTATGTGTTTGAGTGAAGCGACACCAACAATGTTTATTTTTTAACAGTCTGAAACACTCCACGCAAAAGCCTATTATGCGTCTGACGGTGGTTGAAATAGCTAATAATTAACAACGGAACTCACCCTTCCTAGTAAGGAAGGGCAGGGTATGTGTTATATGATAAAGTGTGAATTACAAATACACACTGGCGGATTATTTCCATTCAACTATTTTCTTTAAAGCTTCTGCTTTAAAAATTTCGTCCACATTATAAAAATCAATTAAATCGACTTTAAAAGGAACAATGCTTTCTTCAATGGCTTCTTCAATGGCAAACTTTAATTGTAAAGGAAATTTATCATTTCCTAAAAGTCCAATATCAATATCACTCATTTTTTTTTCATTTCCACAAGCTCTACTTCCAAACAAAAAAACTTTGAAATTGTTATTAGCAACGTGTTTTAATATTATATTTTTAGTAATATCTAAGTAATTATGTTGCATTAATAATTTGGTACAAAGAATTGAAGGAATCAAGATGGCGATTTAAATTTTGATATACAACTACAAACATTTTTTCTTTATAAATATGACTTAGCATATTTCTATCTTCCACGGTTTGTATAAGTTGTAAGTATAAATTTTCGTTGACAGTTCCTTGTATAAAAAGTTGTTTGTAAACCATTTTTGGAGAAACAACAACATCCCCAAAGTGTATTTCAATATATAATTTGCAACATTTCCAAGCTAATTCAGTTAGTGTTTCGAATTTTTGGATTTGTCCATTTTTTATAGTGTCAATTACAATTTCATCAAATTGTATAGTAATTATTTTTAATGAATTATTATAACTATTCAACGCATTATTGTAATCAAAAAGCAAGGCATTGTATTTATTTTCCAAATTCATCAATCAATTTTTTACGGATTTTTAGTTAAATACTTGTTTAAATCTTTTTATGTGATTTGTGTTCCTACCAATCCACAGAAATTTCGCCATTGTTGGTGTTTTAGCGAAATGGCACGAACAATATTTATTGAAATGTTAATTTGAGAAGGATTGGTGAGGACACCAACCTTGGACAAAACCACCCCGTCAGTTAGCCAACTGACACCCCTCATTTCGACAAGCTCAATGACCGGGGGAATTTTGGCCATTGTTGTATTTGAGCGAAGCGACACCAACAATGTTTATTATTCCTCTAGTTAAAACTAGTGGCAATGGATTTAAAGGCCTTTTTTATTATTTTGTAAAATGGGCTAAAGCCACATTATAATTAAATTTGAGAAGGATTGATTATTACCTTCCCGATAGATATTGGTAATCACCCTTGGATTGTAAATCCACCTTACAAATATTAGCCTTTTAAATAATCCGAATTTGCTTCAACAATATTTTTTTTTACTTGATCCCAAGTAATATCATCAAACATTAAAGGTGATTCTTGTTCTTCTGCATCATTGAAATAAATTAAACTTTTTAAGGCAAAAAAAATTGAACTGTCTTTGAATTTTTCAATGTAAAAGCCAAGTATTTGCTTTAATGTGAATAGTTGAAGCAATTTGTTTAAGTCGAAAAAATCTTTTTTTGATCCTCTATTTGTAATAGCGGCAATCTTCATGGCTGCTATTTCTTTTGAAGTAGCTAAGCGCAAATCATCTTCAACCAATGGTTTATCAATCCAAAGATATGGATAATGTACAATATCAACTTTGATATTATTTAAAAATAATGAATCAATTCTTTTGGAACTTTTTACATCATTAACAATTCCAATGGAGTTAAAGAACGAAATCATTTCAAAAGTATCAATTTTTTCATTTCCAAAAAAATCTAAATCAATCGATTTTCGATGTCCGTGAATTAATGCAAGTGCGGTACCTCCAACCAATCGATAATTTTGGAATAATGCACAATTATTTATTTTAATCAATAAATCCAGTGTTGGTTGGTCAACAACTTTGTATTGAAGCATCTGAAATTTTCCTTTGGGGTATTACTAATTGTAGCTATAAAATTTAAATCGATTGGATTTAAATCTCTAAAATTTTTAAGTATTTCAGTAATGGTAGCTAATGAATAAATTTTCACAATACATTGCCATTCTTCAATTGTTCCTTTTTCAAGTACCCTGCCAATAATTGTTTTATTATTAATTTCCCAATCCAATATTTCAGGGTTAATATCCCAGAATAAATGTTTTGATAATATTTCTGATGGATTTTTGGGTTGCATTTAAAATTTATAGTACTTAGTTTTTAGTACCTAGTTCTTAGTTATTAGTTCTTTCGCCTTTGTTGGTTTTTTAGCGAAGCGGCACCAACAATTTAAATTCCACTAGTTAAAACTAGAGGCAATGGATTTAAAGGCCTTTTTTATTTATATGGAATAGGCTAAAGCCACATTCTGATTGTTATTTAAATTCCACTAGTTAAAACTAGTGGCAATGGATTTAAAGGCCTTTTTTATTTATATTGAATGGGCTAAAGCCACATTTTTCGCCATTGTTGGTGTTTTAGCGAAGCGGCACCAACAATATTTATTATTCCTCTAGTTAAAACTAGAGGCAATGGATTTAAAGGCCTTTTTTTCGCCATTGTTGGTGTTTTAGCGAAGCGGCA
>CAMCEM010000142.1 GCA_945873755.1 Chitinophaga pinensis
AAAGTTTGAGCATCTTTACTTTGTTTGGAATGAAAACACATAGTTTAAATTACTTACCGATACAGAACTTGCTAAAAATATTATCTAATAAATCGTCAGTAGTAATATCACCAACAATTTCTCCTAAGTGGAAAATGGCTTTTCTGATATCAAATGCCAATAAATCTCCAGTTTGTTGCATGTCCATTCCCGTTAATACTTCTTGTAACGATTTTGAAGTATTGAGCAATGCTTCATAATGGCGCATATTGGTAATAATTACATCGTTTTTAACTGCATCACCTCTCACTATTTCTATCAGTTTTTGGTTCAATGCTGCTAAATTGTTTTTCTGAGAAGTGCTTATAAATATTGGCTTTGCTTGATTGCTGCTAGCAATAAATGAATCAAGAATTTCATTTTTATTTTCTAACAACAAATCAATTTTATTACCAACAGGGATAACCACGGCATGGTCACTAATCAATGCATCCAATTCAGTTTTCAATTCTTCAACTGTGGTGGTACTTGAATCGAACAAATAAATAACAATACTGGCTTTGTTAATGCTTTCAAAAGTACGTTCAATGCCAATGGTTTCAATGGCATCGGTGGTATGTTTTCTTATTCCTGCAGTATCAATTAACCTAAATAATATGCCATCAATAATAAAAGTTTCTTCAATGGTATCTCGCGTTGTTCCTGCAATAGAGCTAACAATGGCTCTTTCATCGTTGATTAGCGCATTTAGTAAGGTTGATTTACCCGCATTTGGCTTGCCTACAATAACTGTTGGTATTCCATTTTTAATGGCATTGCCATACTTAAACGATTGCAATAATGATTGCACCAAGTTTAAAATATTTTGCACCAAATCTTTCAATTGTGGCCTGCTTGCAAACTCCACATCCTCTTCACCAAAATCTAATTCTAATTCTATCAATGAAGCAAAGTTTACTAAGCGTTCTCTTAAATCTAAAATCTGAGCAGAAAATCCTCCACGCATTTGAGTCATTGCTGTTTGGTGACTTGCTTCACTGTTACTGGCTATTAAATCAGCAACAGCTTCTGCTTGTGTTAAGTCTAGTTTTTTGTTTAAAAATGCACGCATGGTAAACTCGCCAGGCTTAGCCGAACGAGCACCTTGTTTGATAAGTGATTGCAGAATTTGTTGTTGAATATAAGCCGAACCATGGCAACTGATTTCAACCGTATTTTCTCCTGTGTACGATTTTGGGGCTACAAAAATAGTAGCCAATACTTCATCTATAATTTTGGGTTGATCAGTATTTAAGGAATCAACAATTCTTCCAAAATGAGCTGTGTGAGTTGGTTGAGTTGTTAAGTTTTTGCCTTTAAATACATTGTTAACAATAGTAATTGCATTGCTTCCGCTTATTCTTATTACCCCAATGGCACCAATGCCTTCGGGAGTTGCCAATGCACAAATGGTGTCGTTTAAATCGCTTCTTAAATAATAACTCATGAAATATTTTTTTAACTATTAAAAGGAATTTTTAAAAAGATTTAATAAGTGATATTGACTTTTTTATTCCCATATAGGCAACAAATTACCTCTGGTATCAGCATATAACGATACGCCTTTGTAAATAACTTCAGCTATTCCATCTTCGAATGGACTTACATAATCGAACTCTAATTTTAATATTAACTTACCTTCTTTGTTAATTGCACCCCAATTTTGTCCTTTTCTTACAGGGCAAAGTCCATTGTTAAAATAGGCTACGTCATCGTAGTATGGTTGCATCATCATTTCACCTTTACTATTTACAAAACCATATTTATTGTTTTGTTTATAGCCTGCAAATCCTTCAGCGTAAGGACGTAATTCTTCGTAAATGGGTTCAAATTTTTTATTGCCCATAGTGTCTATAAAACACGATTTTCCGTTCATTTCCACCTCGGCCAATCCATTATAAAACATACTTGCATAATCAAAATTGGCAGCAATAATTTTTTCGCCATTTAAGTTCATATATCCAAATTTTCCATTATCAATGAATACAGCTAAGCCATCATTAAATTTACCTATTTCAGTTGTTTCATCACATTTTTTTTCGAAAGTTGTATTTACCAAATAGGTCATCATGTTTTCTTTAACACGAGCTATGTTGTTGTCAAAATCTTCTGCATCGCGGTATTTAAATTCACTGGCATACTTTCCGTTTTTGTTAATATATGCAAATCGGTAGGAGAGATTAGAAATATCAAAACCAAATTTTTGCGTTACATCATCTTGCTGTCTGCTTACTCGTGCAAGTCCATTGTTAAAAGGATTGGCTTCATAAATAAATGAGTCAAGTTTTAAAATTGTTTTACCATTTCCATCTAAGTAAAACCAACGTTTTTTAAAATCCCTTACAGCACAACTACCTTCATTATATCTTGAAATATATTGGTATAAACCAGTGTCAATCACACGATTTTCATTCTTGTTTATTAAGCAAGGCATATTGCCTAAAGCCACAACTGCAAATCCTTCGTTAAACTCTTGCGCAATATCATATTTAGGAGTAATTATTACTTTTCCTTCTTGGTTCATGTAGCCCCATTTATCTTTTAACATAATGGGAAACAACTTTTGTGCTTGTACAGTAATAGTAAATATACTTAAAATGATTATAGAGAAAATTATTCGTTTCATGCTTTGCAATAATATTAATTTAAGCTAAACTTTAATTAACATTTATTCCAAAACCTGCATGGTGGCTTGTGCTTTTAGCAAACATTCCTCGTATTCTTGCTCTGCTATGCTATCAAAAGTAATGGCGCCACCTACCATTATGTTTAGGTAATTATTAGTTGCATTGTATTGAATAGAACGAATTACAACATTGAAATCGAAGTTTCCATTAGGAGCAAAATAACCAACTGCACCGCTGTATAATCCGCGTTTGGTTTGCTCGTATTGTTCAATTAATTCCATTGCCATTACTTTTGGAGCACCTGTCATGCTGCCCATTGGAAATGCATGTTTTATGGCATCAATTAGGTTTACATCATCTTTAATGACACTTGAAACTGTAGAGATCATTTGGTGCACTTGTTGGAAAGAATAAATACCAAAAAGTTCTTCTACTTTTACACTTCCTGTTTGTGATGAATGTGCCAAATCGTTTCTAACCAAATCAACAATCATTAAATTTTCAGCCCTTTCTTTTTCGGAGTTTAATAATTCTTCTTTAAGAATATTGTCTAGCCTTTCGTTTTCTAAATTTCGTTTTATTGTTCCTTTAATGGGTTGCGAAATAAGCTGATTTCCTTTTTTGCATATAAATCTTTCTGGGCTGGCACAAATTAAATATTTATCAAAATATTTTAAATAAGCACCAAACGGAACAGGCGATTTTGCTTGTAGTTTTTGGTAAATTTCAATTGGATTAATGTTGGCATTGTCGTCATAAAATTCCATACAATAATTCAGTTCATATACATCGCCATTAATAATATGGGTCTTTATTTTTTCAATATTTTCTAAGTAAATGTCTTTATTTATACGTGGTATTAAAGTACATTTTGATTTAGTCGCAGTTGTGGTGTTTATTGTTATATCAATACTTTCAATCCATTTATCAAAGTTTTCAAACTGATTGCTTTTAAATTCAATTTCATGGTTTTTATTTATAATTAACAAATGTTCAGGTACAAAAAAATAAAGGCTTGGAAACTGAATTCCATCGGTGTTATTTGATTGAAGCTTTTCAATTTGATTTTTTAAATCGTAAGTTAAGTAACCAAAAATATGTTCTTTGGAATGTGTTTGTTTAAATGCTTTTAACTTCTCAAAATCGTGTTCATTATTTCCAATAATGCTATTTTTTGCGCCAACAGCCATAATAAACTCAACCTCTTGAACTCCAAAAGCATTTATACTTTCATTATTATCAAGCATCAGGCATACCTCAAATTGATTGGCAAAATAAATAGCTTTTTGTTTTATACTATGTAATTCTGTTTGATTCAAATTCAGTGGGAATTGATTATTTGTAAATATCTTTCCTATGCCCAATTTCCCTAATATCTACTAATAAAATTTTATCTTCAATTGAATAAATTACGCGGTAATTTCCAACCCGAACTCGCCATAAATTCGAAAAACCTTTTAATTTTTTACATCCTATTGGTCTTGGGTCGTTTCCTAGTAATTCTAAAACAGGAATAATTATGGCAATTATTTTTGCAGGTAATTTTGACAGATTTTTTTCAGCAGTTTTCGATAAAACTACTTCATAAATGTTCATGATAATTTACCTGCTTTTTTTAGATTACTAATTACTTTAGAAAGCGGAACTTTCTCTTCATTTTTTCTACTTTCTGCAATTATTCCATCCAATAAATCTTCAATAGCTTCTTGGTGTTTTTCAATAGATTTTAAATCAATTTGAACAGCTATTTTTTCATTCTTATCATTGGTAACAAAACTTACACCTTTCATATTATTATTTTATTTGACAAATATAAGTAATAACATATTTATCATAACAAGTATTTTTTACCCAATCTTAAATCCATCAAACAATCCCTCAACAGCCATTATTTCTCCAACTATAAATTTATTAAAGTTGGTTAAATCAGCTTTTATATAATGATGTAAAGGTTTTAAAGTATCTTGATTAAATAAACCTGTTGCTTCTACAAAGGCTTGTGCTACGTTATATTGAGGTAGCATTTTACCGTCATCTATTTTTATACAAACACCAATTTTTTGTTTGGGTAAACTCAAACAAAATATTCCTTCAGCACCTGTTTTACCAATAATTTGTGGTGCGGTAATTTGCATCATATCGGTGCAATAACGTTTAGAACCAGCTACCATAAAAGGATATTTTGAAACAGCTTCCACCACTATTTTACAAGCGTTGGACAAATTTTCTTCATAATGATTACATACCAAATTTTTAAACCCAATAGCCTGATTGATAACAGGAATAGAATAAATAGGAGCAGAGCAACCATCTAAAGCCGTTGCCATTTTAGCTTTTGGGTATTCATAAATTTTTTCTACATATTCTAAAATCAATTGCTGAATTGGATGATTTGGATTGATATAATCTTGAATAGGTGCATTGATTAATTGGCATAAAGCCAACATGCCCGCATGTTTTCCACTACAATTATTATGAATATGTTCAGGTTTTTTGTTTTCTCTTATTAAATGATCTGCATCGCGTTTTGAAGTTGGATACTGAGGACCGCAGAATAAATCATGGCGGTTTAAACCAATCTTTAACAAAATACTTTCCACTACTGCTAAATGTTCTTGTTCTGCATTGTGCGAACCACACATTACAGCAATTTCTTCTAAAGTAAATCCAAACTTCTCAATTCCACCTAATTCAATTAATGGTAAAACTTGAATAAACTTCATGGCCGAACGTGGGTAACAAACTTGATCTACATTGCCTTTGCTAAATATTACTTCATTGTTTTGGTTTACCACACAAATAACTCCACGGTGAAAACTTTCTAACACATTGGCTCTGTAAACTTCAACTAAAATAGGGTTTTGCATATTAAATAATTCAAAGGTGCAAGCAAATAAAAAAAATTGAATAAACTGCTTATGTTTGTGTACTTTTATAAATAATATGTTTACAGGAATTATAGAAACCATGGCTACTTTGGTAGAAAAAAGAGTAGTAAACACCAATATTGATTTTTATTTTAATAGTCCAATCACCAACGAATTAAAGGTAGATCAAAGTGTGGCGCATAATGGAGTTTGTTTAACTGTGGTTGAAATTACTCATTCTGTTTACCGAGTTACAGCGGTGGAAGAAACTTTACTAAAAACAAATTTAAAACATTTGAAAGTTGGTGAAAAAGTAAACTTAGAACGCTGCATGCCTGCGCATGGCAGGTTTGACGGGCATATAGTTCAAGGGCATGTGGATGATGTGGCGGTTTGCGCAAAAATTGAAGACAAAAATGGTAGTTGGAATTTTTATTTTAAAATAAATCCAAAACACCAAAATTTATTGGTTACAAAAGGTTCAGTTTGTATTAATGGTGTAAGCTTAACTGTTGTAAATGCTATGGAAGATTGGTTCAGTGTAACCATTATTCCTTATACTTTTGAGCATACCGTTTTTCATCAATTTAAAGAAGGAGATGAAGTAAATATTGAGTTTGATATTATTGGAAAATATATCAATAAAATTAATGCTAAGCCTGAAGGATTGAAAGGAATTGTAGTTTAAATTTTTAGTATTTATTACATCCTAATATTTTTTAGCTATAAACAAATCTAAACCATAATTTTGCAAACAAATAAAATATATAAAATCAACCAAAATAAATTATGAGACATGCAACAATATATACTACTGACGAGGAATTTAATCATTTTGTAGAATTAGCAAAAAACCTTCATTATGTAAAGAAAATTGAAACCGATAGTGAACCAAATAAAACTGATATTTTAGAAAATATAAAAACTGGTTTGAAAGAAGTCAATCTTTATAAAAAAGGAAAATTAAAGACAACATCAGCTAAAGATTTTTTAAATGAATTATAAAGTTGAACTCTCTTCAAATTTTTAAAAGGAAGCAAAAAAACTTGTTAAAAAATATCCTTCTTTAAAAACTGAACTTATGAAACTGTTTTCAGAATTAGAGAAAAATCCAACCTTAGGGATACCTCTTGGAGATAATATTTATAAAATAAGGTTGGCTATTGCTTCAAAAAACAAAGGAAAGTCTGGAGGTGCAAGAGTTTTATCGTTTGTATAAGTTACCGAAACATCTGTTCTTCTTTTTTCAATTTATAACAAAGGTGAGATTGATAATCTTACTGAAAATGAAATTAAAGAATTGATTAAAGAGTATTTATAGTTAAACTTTAATAATTAGTTTTATTACCTATTCCACCAATATCCGTTCAGCTGCTTGCCCGCTTAAACTAATTGATTTTTTACCCACTTTAATTTTTAATAAACCATCAAACACCTCACGGTCTTTTATTTCAATTTCCTCGTAAAGGTTTAAACCAATTCTGCTTAAGTAACTTAAAAAATCGCTGGATGAGTCGCTAACAGCTATAAACTTAATTTTACCTCCAATTTCAATAGTTGAAAGTTGTTTTAAAGGTTTTTTCGAAATTATTCCATTTTTATCAGGAATAGGTGTTCCATGTGGGTCAAACTTTGGATTACTGAGGATTAAATCCATTTTATCGAAAAAAGCAGGAATTTGAATATGTTCTATTTCTTCTGCAATGTCGTGCACTTCCTCCCAACCAAAACCCATTACTTTTACCAAAAACAATTCAGTTAATCGGTGTTTCCTAATTACTTCTAGCGCATATTTTTGTCCTTTTTCGGTTAGTACAAAACCTTTGTATTTTTGGTATTCAACTAGTTTTTTTTCAGCCAATTTGTTTACCATACTATTTATAGTAGGTAACTTTACTTTTAGTTTTTCCGAAAGTTTACTTGCTGTTGCATCAGTATCGTGTTGACTTAAATTGTAAATGGCT
>CAMCEM010000143.1 GCA_945873755.1 Chitinophaga pinensis
AAAAAATTAAAATGACCATTGATTACCGAAGTAGATGCAGGAAATTGAATTTTTAGTTACTAATCTACTAATCAAACTATCAACTCTTTTTTATTTAAATAGTATAAAATTTTACTTTTTTTAACGAAAAAAATATTTATGAAGAAATACAACATAAAAGCATTTCAATATATTCGATACAAGATATATTTTGAATAATAATTTATACTTATTGGAATATTTTGTAGAAACTCACTAATCCTAAGTCATAACAGAATGTTTATGGTTTAGACTTCAATATATAAATCGTCAATCCTTTTTTGTAAATACTTAATAAGTAAATAAAGAATAAAATTAAAAAAAAATAGATGCACAACGAAAAAATGCTAATAATTAAATATTCAAAATTTATTTTATCCTTCGATTTAGTTATTTATAAAATTAATTCTATACTCAAAGTAAAAAACAATTTAAAAAATATAAAAGAGCTTATTCAATTTTCAAAATTGGTTAACGATATTTCCATAAGCATTGAATACCTTACTAAATGCATAATGCCATTATTAATACCAACTTTTACAAGCAAACGAGGTTTTTCTATCAAAGAATAGTTGCATAGTATTTTTTTTATCCTAATAGTTAACATTATTATTTAAAAAAAATGAGTAACCACTTATCAAAATAAATAGTATTATTGATGCAATAATTTTGGTCTTATTTTTAAAACAATAGACAATCTATAAATTTGAAAACAAAACACGTTTAATTGTTTGGTTTTTAAATTATTGATTGCATTATTAAAGCAAAGGTTTGGGTTTAATTGTGCTTAAAATACATAAAGATAAAATTGAGTGAAAATAACATTAGAAAGCGAAATAAATAAAGGAACAGTTTTTATAATTAACTTAAATACCAAATATTATGATGAATAATTCAATAAAGAAATTCTTATTAATTGATGATGATCCATTAAACAATTACTTAACCAAAAGAGTAATAAAAAAAGTATTTCAAGATGCAGAAATAATTGAATTTACAGAACCCGAAATAGCACTAACGCATTTAGAAAACAATTATACAAATAATATAGTTAATGAAAAGACAACTGTATTCCTTGATATCAATATGCCAACTATGTCTGGTTGGGAATTTCTCGTAAAATTTGAAAAATATAATGATATCATAAAAAATCAATTCAATATGTATATGTTTTCATCTTCTATTAATCCCGCAGATATTTACCGTGCAAATCAAGATCCTTTGGTAATAGATTTTATTGAAAAACCACTAGAAATAGAAAAATTAATAAAATTGTTTAGCTAGTGTTTAAACATTCGCAAATTGGAATGTTCAATTTAAATTTAACTAAGAAAAATTTCAAATCACCTCACATAATTCCAAAGTATTGCCCGCAATTATGTAAATAGCATTCACTAATTAAAAACTTCTTTCTGCAATTTACAAATTACAAATAGTCGAAACTCCACCTTGGCTTTCATCAGTGTTCTTTCCCCAAAAACTTGCCTATTGCCCGAGGTCTTTTGTCCATTTACACCTCCTCATCTTATCAACATCGTACATAAAAATCATTAGCCAATCCATTTATTTTATTTTACGTTTGAATTTTATTTTATAATAGTATTATTAATAGTATGAAAATAGGTATATTTTTTGGAGGCAATAGCCGCGAACGAGAAGTAAGTTTTGCAGGTGGACGCACCGTTTACGATAATTTAGATAAAACACTTTTTGAAGCAATTCCCATTTTTGTTGATAGCTTTAATAATTTTATTTTACTCGATTGGCACTTTATTTACAAAGGTTCCATCCGCGATTTTTATCCGCCTGTTTCAGCTTTAAAAAACCAAATAACCGAGGTGCAAGTGTATGCCGAAAACTTAGCATCTGCCCATGAAGACAATGGTAAGTCGTTGATTAAAAAATTAGGTAAAACTTTAAAAGCTGAAGACTTAAAAGGATTAATTGATTTTGCATTTTTAGCGCTTCATGGTGCCAATGGCGAAGATGGAACTATACAAGGTTTGTTAGAATTTATGGATATTCCATATAGTGGTTCTGGAATTATGCCAAGTTCATTAGGTATGAACAAGCGCCTGCAAAAGCAATTGATGCAAAGCGCTGGAATGAATGTTCCAAAGTATTTATCTTTCCAAAAATCGGAGTTACATGACTTAAAAAATATATATAAAAATGTAAAGCAACAAGTTGGTTTTCCTTTTGTGGTAAAGCCAGCTAATCAGGGCAGTTCTGTTGGAGTTACGGTAATTAGTAATGATAATTTTGATGACTTTGAAAACGCTGTTTTAAAATCGTTTTTTATTCAAAATTTCACTTCTAATGATTGGATTAATAAAGACGAAAAAACCAAAACGCAATTCATTCAAAAAATTACAGATGTAAAAGAAGGAATTGGTTTACCAGCAATTGCCACTGTTAACAATAAAAAGGAATTGATTTATAATCCTGATGATTTATGGGCTTTATTTAGTTCTGAGTTTGAAGTACCTAGTACTCAGTTAAAGAATAAAGCTAAATCAACAAATCAACAAATCAACAAATCAACAATTCAATTGGAGAGCATTTACTCAGAAACGGAATGTTTAATTGAAGGATTTATTGAGGGGCGAGAGTTCAGTTGTATAGTGCTGAAAAATGAAGATGGAACCGCTGTGGCATTGCCTCCTACAGAGATTGTAAAAGGCAAAGAAATTTATGATTACCGCAGCAAATATTTACCCGGATTAAGCCGCAAAATTACACCAATTGATATTGCAGATAATAAAATTGATGAGATAAGAACGGCTTGTGAAAAGTTGTTTACTTTCTTCAATTTCCATGTGTATGCCCGCATTGATGGATTTATCAATAACGAAGGAAAATTGTTCTTGAATGATCCAAATACCACCAGCGGAATGATGCCTTCAAGTTTCTTTTTTCATCAAGCTGCTGAAATTGGGTTAAATCCTTCACAGTTCTTAACTTATATTATTCGCATTTCATTGGCCGAAAGAGCTCAATCGCAACAAGTACATTTTCATCACTTGCAATTATTGGAACACTTAGACAATAAAATTGCTCAAAATAAGAGTAAGAAAAGTGATAAAAAACGAGTAGCAGTTTTCATGGGCGGTTATTCAACCGAGCGACATATTTCGGTAGAAAGTGGAAGAAATATTTATGAAAAACTAGCTTCATCGACCAAGTATCAACCGTTTCCGGTTTTTGTTACTGGTAATGATAACGCACATGAATTGTGGTTATTACCAGTAAACGTAATGTTGAAAGACAATGCGGATGACATCAAAGAAAAACTTTCGGGTTATAAGCGTTTGCCTATTATGGATAAGATTATAGCAGCATGCAAACCCATCATTGATAAATATGGCGATGCTGAAAAGCAATTATTTGCGCCAAGAAAAATTGATTACAAAGAATTGAAAAAAATGACAGACAATGTATTTATTGCCTTACATGGTCGCCCAGGTGAAGACGGAACAGTTCAAACCTATTTGAATAAATTAAAAATTCCTTATAACGGAAGTGGAGTGGAAAGCAGTAAAATTACCATTAATAAATATGACACCAATGAATTGCTAAAAAAACACAAAATTCTGATTGCAGAACACATGTTGGTTCAACAAAAAGATTGGAAAAAAAGCATAGACGAGGTTATCAAACAAGTGGAAAAAATAGGTTATCCGTTAATTGCCAAACCCGCTGATGACGGATGTAGCAGCGCTGTTAAGAAAATTAAAACCCGCGATGATTTGATTAATTATGCAGAAGGAGTTTTTAGACCTTTGGAAATAATGGAATCCGAATTGGCTCAAAGATTAGGTTTAAAACCGAAAGAAGAGTTTCCAATGAAACCGTATTTTTTGGTTGAAAAATTTGTTGAAAAAGGGGAAGCTAAACACTTTTTGGAAGTTACAGGAGGGTTGCTTACGCAATACAAAAAAGGTAAGTTAACCTACGAAATGTTTGAACCAAGTGAAACTTTGGCAGAAGGAGAAATACTTTCATTGGAAGAAAAATTTTTAGCCGGACAAGGACAAAATATTACACCAAGTAGGTTTAGTAAAAGTCCCAAAATTCAACATGAAATTAGTGAAAAAGTGAGGGAAGTTCTGAAAAAAACAGCCAAGGTTTTAAACGTGGAAGGTTATTGCAGAATAGATGCATTTGTAAAAGTTTTTGATAAAAATAGGGTAGAGGTAATTATTATTGAAATCAATTCATTACCCGGAATGACGCCAGCTACCGCTATCTTTCATCAGTGTGCTTTGAATAACTATAAACCTTATGAATTTATCGATAAAATTTTAGAATTTGGTGAACAAAAAATGTTAAACAACTAATTATGAAAATTGCAGATATAAGAACAGATTATTTACTAAAAACTTTTGATGAAAAAGACTTGAATCAAAATGCTTTTGTACAATTTGAAATATGGTTTGATGAAGCTATAAAAGCCGAAGTTTTGGAACCGAATGCCATGACTTTATCTTCAATAAGATCAGATGGATACCCTAATTCAAGGATAGTTTTATTAAAAGGAATTGAAAGCAATGGATTAGAATTTTATACTAATTATGAAAGTAACAAAGGAAATGAATTAGAAAAAAATAATAAAGTATCGATAGTTTTTTTCTGGCCCGAACTTCAAAGACAAGTAAGAATAATAGGAAATACTTTTAAAATGAATGAAGAAAAGTCGGATTTGTATTTTAATAGCAGGCCAATTGGAAGTAGGATTGGAGCGCATGTTTCACCTCAAAGTAAAGTTATTCCTAATAGAGTTCTTTTGGAAGAAAGCGTAAAAAAAATGGAAGCTCTTTTTAATGAAGAACCACTTTTACGTCCATTAAATTGGGGTGGTTATATTGTTGAACCAATTAGTTTCGAATTTTGGCAAGGAAGAGCAAATAGGTTACACGATAGGTTTATATATCAATTACAATCTCACGATTCATGGAAAATTGAGCGTTTAGCGCCATAGGTTACATCTAATTTTTTATGTTATAATTTTGGTTTAACAAATTTGTATTAAAATAAGTATTAAACTTATATTTGCATTGTTTTTTTAATAATTAATGGCTGACAATCAAAAAATAGTATACATTACAAGAAGAGAGCGTTTTAATGCTGCTCACAAATTATATAATCCCAATTGGACAGAACAAGAAAATGAAGATTTTTTTGGTAAATGTTCTAATAAATATTATCACGGACATAATTTCGATTTATTTGTAACTGTAAAAGGAATTGCAAATGCTGAAACAGGAATGGTAATTGATTTAAAATTACTCAAAAAAATTATAAAAGAAGAAATTATTGAAAAAATAGATCACAGAAACTTAAATGAAGATGTTGATTTTATGAAAGGAATTATTCCTTCAATTGAAAATATTATAGTTGAAATTTGGAGAATTTTAGATGCTAAAATTGTTAATGGTAAATTGCATTACATAAAATTAACTGAAACTGAAAATAATTTTGTAGAATATTACGGAGAGTAAATTATGAAAAATGCATACATATTTCCTGGACAAGGTGCACAATTTGTTGGAATGGGAAAAGATTTATATGAATCAAATTCTGAATCTAAAATATTATTTGAAAGTGCAAATGAAATATTAGGTTTTAGAATTACCGATTTAATGTTTAACGGAACCGATGAAGATTTAAAACAAACAAAAGTAACTCAACCAGCAGTATTTTTACACTCTGTTATTAAAGCGTTAAGCATTGGTAGTGATTTTAAACCTAATATGGTTGCTGGGCATAGTTTGGGCGAATTTTCAGCATTGGTTGCTAATAAAACTTTAAATTTTGAAGATGCATTGAAATTAGTTTATGCTAGAGCAATTGCAATGCAAAAAGCTTGTGAAATACAACCCTCAACCATGGCAGCTGTATTGGGATTAGATGACGAAAAAGTAGAAGAAATTTGCGCTTCCATTACTAATGAAATAGTAGTTCCTGCTAATTATAATTGTCCAGGTCAATTGGTAATTTCGGGATCTATAAATGGTATTAATTTAGCTTGCGATTTATTAAAAACAGCCGGAGCAAAACGTGCTTTGGTGCTTTCAGTTGGTGGGGCATTTCATTCTCCCCTTATGGAACCAGCGCGTAAAGAATTGGCAGAAGCAATTATGCACACTAAATTTAATGAACCTATTTGTCCAATATATCAAAACTATGTGGCAAAAGCAGTAACAAATATTGATGAAATAAAAGAAAATTTAATTGCTCAATTAACTGCGCCTGTAAAATGGACTCAATCTGTTTTAGCAATGGTAAACGATGGCGCAACCAACTTTTACGAATGCGGTCCTGGAACAGTTTTACAAGGTTTGGTAAAAAAGATATCGAAAGATACTGTTGCTCAAAGTATTTTATAAGCAGTTTACATACATTAATATAACATTTATTTAATGTTATTTTATTATATAAAATAAAATATCTATTTTTGTTTAATATAATTTTTTATGCACATAAAACGCTATCTATTTTTATCTATATTAATATTTAATTTTTTTATAAATGCAAAAAGCCAAGGTGTAAGAGGAATAAGAGTTGGAGGAGGTATTGGGAAAAGCATTTATATCGGATCTCAAATGGATTTTAATTTTTCTGGGAATACTTTTGGTAAAAGTGAATTTGGAAATGGAACTAATTTTCAAGTTTATAAAGCTGTTGACAAAAGGAATGAATTTGGTTTAAGATACTTAAATACTGAATATTGGATGTTCAAAAACAGCAATACATTTGCAATCAATTCAAAATTTACTGAAATATCAGCTATATACCAAAGAAGCTTTAACGATAATATTGAAATTGACAATAAAAGTAAGTTTACTTTTAATTCGTTATTAGGTTTAGGCTATTTGAATTATAGTTCGGTAGTTTATACAATAAATGATAAACAAGATTTCATTCCATATAGCAGCGTAGGCGATGGTTTTCAACCAGTTTCAAATCCTAATTATTTAATAAGAGATAAACAGCCATCAATTAGTTTTATTTTTGGTTTTAATGTTGGTTATAGAATATCTAGCAATTTTTCTATTTACTACGAAACATCCTATTCTTTGAGCGCTTCGAATCATTTTTCAGGGAATTTATCAATTGATTCTAAATTACCAACCAATGGTTTTTCATATAGTGCTTTATCTCTATACTTTAATTTTGATGCAAAAAATGGCCAATTAGGCTGCCCAAGATTTTAATAACATTAACATTTAAAAAATTATTACCTATTGATTAATAGGTATTTAAATACTTATTTCCCCATATTCATATTTAGTTAACATTAGAGAATTGTTACATTAACAATTCTCTAATGTTAAATATAGTATTTAATTACATTTCGTTAACATTATTACTCTTTTAATAAGTCATTTTCGTGACTTGTTTTTTAGTTAAATCAATTCTAAACAAACATCATTTATTTTTCTT
>CAMCEM010000144.1 GCA_945873755.1 Chitinophaga pinensis
AATGTGTTTTTAAATAAGCAGTATGAAAAGCTACATATGCATAACAAACAGAATGCGATTTGTTAAAAGCATATTGAGCAAATGCTTCCCAATCTTTCCAAATTTTTTCCAAAACATCAACAGGATGACCATTACTTTTTGCTCCCTCTAGGAACATACTTTTCATTTCATCTAGTTTTTTTCTGTCTTTTTTACCCATTGCCTTTCTTAAATAATCGGCATCACCTTTTGTAAAGTTTCCTATTTTTTGTGAAAGCAACATTACTTGTTCCTGAAATACAGTTACGCCATAAGTAGGTTCTAAATATTCCTGCATTTCTGGTAAATCATAATTTATATTTTCAGTACCATGTTTTCTGGCTATATATGTTGGAATATAAGCAATTGGACCCGGCCTATACAAGGCATTCATAGCTACTAAATCATCAAACTTGTCAGGTTTCAAATCCTTTAGGTGCTTTTGCATTCCCGCACTTTCAAACTGAAATATACCATTGGTATTTCCTTTTTGAAAAACTGTTTCATATGTTTTTTTATCATCTAAGGGTATTTCATCTAATAAAATTTCAACACCATGATTTTCTTTAATAAAACGAAGTGCATTTTTTAAAATCGTTAAATTTTTCAACCCTAAAAAATCCATTTTTATTACTCCAGCATCTTCAATTACTTTACCTTCAAATTGAGTTACTAATAATTCTGAATCTTTAGCAACCGCTACAGGAATTAAATCTGTTAAATCGCATGGAGCAATAATTAAACCTGCTGCATGTACGCCAGTTCCTCGAACAGAACCTTCTAGTTTTTCAGCTTCTTTTAAAACTTTTGCTGCAAGATCTATACCTTCATAAATTAATCTTAGTTTTTTTACATTTTCTAAATCATCACCTTCTAAACCCTCTTGCTCTTTTAAACTTTTTTCTCCTTCTAAAGGCGCTTTCAATAACCTTCCTAAGTTTATTCCTGGTTTTGATGGTACTAATTTTGCTAAAGAATTTGCATCAGAAAGTGGATAATCTAAAACCCTTGAAACATCTTTAATGCTCGATTTAGCAGCCATTGTTCCATAAGTAATAATTTGAGCTACTTGGTTACGTCCATATTTTTGAATTACATAATCAATTACTTTTTGTCTCCCTACATCATCAAAATCAGTATCAATATCGGGCAACGATTTCCTAGCTGGATTTAAAAATCTTTCAAAAAGTAATTCATATTTTATTGGATCAATATTGGTAATTTCAATGCAATAAGCAACTACACTACCTGCAGCCGAACCTCGTCCTGGTCCTATAAAAACACCCAAGTCTCGTCCTGCTTTAATAAAATCCATTACAATTAAAAAATAGCCAGCAAAACCCATTGTTTCAATGGTATGTAATTCAAAGTTCAGCCTTTCTTCAATTTCTGGAGTTATTTCGCTGTATCGTTTTCTTGCTCCTTCTAATGTTAAATGGCGTAAATATTGATTTTGGGTTTGAAAACTTGAAGGTATTTCAAAATTGGGAAGTAAAACATCTCTTTTTAAATCAAGTGTTTCAATTTTACCTATTATTTCATTTGTATTATCTATTGCTTCAGGAATATCACTAAAAAGAGTACTCATTTCTTCAGTAGTTTTAAAGTAAAATTGATCGTTTGCAAATGCAAATCTTCGGCCTTTTACACTTACATCATCATCAGAAAAATCTTTAACAGTTGGAGTACTTTGCAATGAAGCGGTATTAATACATAGTAAAATATCGTGCGCATTGGCATCTTGTTGATCAATATAATGCGAATCGTTTGATGCAATTACTTTTACATTGTATTTTACTGCAAATTTTTTTAAAACTTCATTTACTTCATCTTGATCGCCAATATTGTGGCGTTGCATTTCTATATAGTAATCTTCGCCAAATAAATCAAGCCACCATTTAAATTCCTTTTCGGCCTCATCTTCTCCTTTTTTTATAATTGTTTGTGGAACAATGGCACCTAAACAACACGTAGTAGCTATTAATCCTTTATGATATTTTAAAATTAATTCTTTGTCAATTCGTGGATATTTTCCATACATCCCTTCGGTGTAACCAAGTGAACATAACTTAATTAAATTTTGGTAACCTTCGGCATTTTTAGCCAGTAATAATTGGTGGTTACGCTTATCTTTATCATCTTTAGTAAATATTTTTTTACTTCTATCAGCTACCACATAAAACTCACAACCTACAATTGGTTTAACTTTTAAAGTACCATCTGCATTTTTGTGTTTGTAAGCTTCTGCAACAAATTGAAAAGCACCAAACATATTACCATGATCGGTTATGGCAATAGCTGGCATATTATCTTTTAATGCTTTTTTATATAAGCCACCTATTTCAGCAGCACCATCTAATAGCGAAAATTGAGTATGAACATGTAAATGGGAAAATTGCATTTTATAACTAAATAATTTGCTAATTTAATCGAACAATTTTATTGAATTCAAATTGTTGAAAAAGAAATTTTAACTATTTGATAACAACTATAAATGCAAAAAAGTTATCAACGGATTAAAAGAATTTTGAATGTTGGATTTTGAATTTTAAAAAATTCATTCAAATCCAACATTCAAAAATTATTCTCTTATCTAGTCCAATTATAAAGAATGCCTAGTGAAAGCACTTGAGATCTTTGCCAATCTTTGTCTTGGTCATAATCGTAAAGTAATAC
This sequence comes from Chitinophaga pinensis, assembly GCA_945873755.1. Lineage (GTDB taxonomy): Bacteria > Bacteroidota > Bacteroidia > UKL13-3 > UKL13-3 > JAAFJM01. Next base: position 2,695 of record CAMCEM010000144.1, read on the forward strand.
CGCTTGAATATTAGTATTAATATATTTATTTACTTTCATTGTTAGGTTCAAATCAAATCTTTGAACTATTGAACCTGGTTTATCAAATCTAATATAATCCCAATTTGTTGCTGAACGAAATTTTAAGTTAATATTTTTCATTACATCTCTATCGTAATTTAAAATAGCTTGTAACACCGCTTGATTTCTAATTTTATCTCCTGCATTTTCTAATCCATAAGCTTTATTAGCCGAAAGTGCATCGTTTAAAACAAAAGTTTGGCGTAAAGTTCCAACTCCAAATCGAGCCCAAAAATAGGTAACAGGCTTGTATTCTAACCCAATTGAAGATGTTAAATAAGCTGGCGCCATAAACAATGATACTAATGAATCTTTACCATCTTTTGCTTTACCGTATAAATAACCTTCTTGAAATTGAGTTTGAAAATTACTAGAAACGAACAAATCCCAGTTCTTTGCAATTTTTCTACCTGCTTTTAAATCGTAAAAAATTCTATCTGCGTTTTTAGTAGTTTGTTTTCCATTATCCAAAAAACCAAGTTGTAATTGTAAATCACTGTTTATACTCCATTTTATTCCTTGATTTTTACTTAAAACATTTAAAAATCCACCATAAGAAATTGAATTTATACCTCCACCTTTCCAATTATCGGAAAAGGATGATTGGGTTAAATTTATACCTGTTTGAACATTGTGAGTCCATTTAACTTTTGGTAAAATTAAAGTTTGAGTTGAGTCAGAATTAGTTTGAGCATTTGAGCGAATGGCAACAAAAATTGTAATAATTGATAATAGTTTTTTCATTTGTTTTTAAAAATTCAAAAATAAAAAAACGTATTATACCAATATTTAATTTAAGTAACACGCAATTTAAAATGTTGACTTTTCTGCTCACTTCTAAATAAAACCAGTCCAATAAAAAACAAATCAACTGTTTGTAAAACTTTACTATTATTCTTTATTTCTTCCCAAGCCTTAGTCATTCCCTTACTCCAGTATATATCATCAAAAATAAATATTGAATCGTTATGTGAGTATGGTAAAGCCAAGTTAAAATAATTCATGGTAGCTTCGTAAGTATGGTTTCCATCTACAAAAAATACATCAACCGATTTATATTTTTTTAATACTTCATGTAATTCTGTATTAAAATTTCCTTCTATTGAATGAATGTAATCACTTAAGTGAAGTTTTTTAAATTGTATATTAGCTATTTCTTTAACTTCATTTACTCCTTCAATAGTTGTAAAATTTACTTCATTGCTTTTATAGTTATTTTTTAAAGCTTGTGCAATATAACTTGATGTTATTCCAAGTGATGTGCCAAGTTCAATAACATTTTTAACCTTAAAGTTTAATATTATGTAATAAATTATATGTGCAATTCGTTTTGGTTTTAAATGTGAGTTAGCAATTTCTTTCACTTTTTTATTAATTTTATTATTTAATAAATTACTTCCCGCCCCAAAATCAATGTATTTTATTACTTTATTATCTTTTAGTAATTCGTTTCTGCAAAATTCGATTTCATTCAATTCATTTTTATCATTTTGTTTTTTAATACATGTTTGATACAAATTAAACACAAAAGGAGAATGTAAAACATCTATAAATGTGGAAGTTAAATAATGTTTTATAAAACATTTTATAAAGAAGATATTCAATATTGCGTTGTTTTTAATCAATGGCAAAATTATCTTTAAATTTCATTCAAACAAAAAATCAACTTAATTTAAAATATTAAAAATAACTATTTAATTTACACCACAATTTATTTAAAATGAAAAAATATATTTCTAAATCACCTAAGTTAATTATTGGTTTGTTCATTGCTGCTTTTATTGGTATTATTTGGTTAGTAAAAGCTGATCCTATTTCAAAAAGAAAAAATATAAATCCAGCTTTTGGTGCTTATATTTCTGCCTTTAGTCCAAGTATTATTAAAAGAAACGAAGGTTTTATTATTAAACTTACAAAACCAGTTACTGATAGTAGTATAATTAATAATGCAAAAGGATTATTTAGTATAAGTCCTTCAGTTGATGGTAAAGTAGAATTCATTGACGCATTTACAATTCAGTTTAAACCCAACGAACTTTTAAAACGTGGGAAAGAATATGAAATTCAGTTTTTTTTAAATAAAATAATAAAAGATTTACCAAAAGAACTTAGTGAGTTTGAATTTTATACCCAAACTGTAAAACAAGCTTTTGAAGTAAATGGTACTCAAATTATTGCTACCGACCCCAACGAATATAAGTATGTAAGCATTAAAGGTACTTTTTATACTGCCGATTTTGAAGAAGGAAAATTAATAGAATCATTATTATACATTGGAGATAAAAAAAATAGTTCCAAAATTAAATGGAACCACAATATAGATGGACAAACACACGAATTTGTTTTAGATAGCATTGAACGTTTAAATGTAAAATACGACCTTTTAATAAATTATGATGGTAATGACATTGAATCGGATAACAAAGGTTTTATTAAAATGCAAATTCCTGCCATTGGCGAGTTTAATGTTTTATCAGTAAATGCCGAAAATACAGAAGAACAATTTATAAGTATTTTCTTTTCTGATCCTATCGATCCTAACCAAGATTTTAATGGGTTAATTTCTGTAAATGATTTTGAAGATTTAAGATTTACAGTATTTGGAAACCAAATTAGAATATATTCTGATTCCAAATTTATTGGTAATAACACTATTTTAATTAATGATGGAATTTTAAATACCATTGGAAATAAATTTCAAACTACAGGTAGTTTTGAAGCAATATTTAACAACGAATTGCCCAATGTAAATTTAATAGGAAAAGGAGTTATTATGCCCGATGGCAATAAATTTTTATTTCCTTTTGAAGCAATAAACTTAAGTGCCATTGATGTAAAAATAACCAAAGTGTTTGAACAAAATATTCCTCAATTTTTACAAGTAAATACTTTAGATGGCTCTAACGAATTAAGAAGAGTAGGAATGCCAATTGTTAAAAGAAAAGTATTATTAGGTAAAAATAAATTAACCGATTTAAACAGAACAAACCGCTTTGCAATAGACTTGGCACAGGTTATAAAAGCTGAACCAGGCGCTATTTATAATGTAGAAATTTCTTTTAAAAAAGAATATAGCCTTTACACGTGTTCAAAAGATACAACTGTTAACTATAATTTAAAAACTCCAATAGAAGATAATTTAGAGACCACTGCTGTTTGGGATGAAACTGAAAACATAAGCGAATACGATGAATATTATTACGACTATGATTACGATTGGGAAGAAAGAGACAATCCATGCCACAGCAGTTATTATAGCAGTAACAGATGGAAAACAAAAAATGTGCTTTCGAGTAATATAGCTTTAATAGCAAAAAGAGGAAGTAATGGAATGTTATTTATTTCTGCAAACGACATAAAAACAACCAACCCTATTGTAGGCGCAACTCTTTCTATTTTAAACTACCAACAAATAGAAATTGAAAAAGCCAATACCGATGCACAAGGTTGGGCAACAGTGAAGCTCAATCAAAAACCATATTTATTAATTGCATCTTATCAAAACCAAAAAGCATATTTAAGATTAGATGAAAATACTGCTTTAAACTTAAGTCGCTTCGATATTGGTGGTAGGCCATTAATGAGAGGAATAAAAGGATTTTTATATGGCGAAAGAGGAGTTTGGAGACCAGGAGACAGTTTGTTTTTTAATTTTATTTTAGAAGATAAAGGAAAAACATTGCCAACCGATGTGCCTGTTGCTTTTGAATTATATAACCCACAAGGTCAATTGCATCGAAAATATATTAACTCAAAAAATGTAAATGGTTTTTATAATTTTACCACAACCACCGATGACAATGCTCCAACTGGAAACTGGCTTGCAAAAGTAAAAATAGGTAATGTTGTTTTCGAAAAAAATGTACGCATTGAAACTGTTGTTCCTAATAGATTAAAAATTAACTTAACTTTTAAAGACAAATTTTTATCAAAAGGAAATAACTTAAGTGGAACACTAAGTAGTGCTTGGTTACATGGAGCTTTGGCAAGTAATTTTAATGCTACAATTGATGCCAACTTTAGTACAAGTGATTATGCCTTTAAAGGATTTGAAAAATATAACTTTCAAGATGAAACCAAGAAATTGAATGCTGAATCGGAAAGAATTTTTGATGGACAATTAAATGAAGATGGTATAGCAAATATTAACGGAGTAATGCAAGCAGGTGAAAATGCTCCCGGTATTTTAAATGTAAGTTTTATAACAAAAGTTTTTGAACCAGGCGGAGGTTTTAGTACCGATAGATCAAATGAAAATTACTTCCCTTACAACGAGTTTATTGGTTTAAAACTACCTGATTTAAAAAACGAATACGATAATTATGAAGTAAATACTCCTTTAAAAGTGGAGTTAGCTTGCTTAAATAAAAATGGAACTTTAGTAAATGGTTCTACTAATGTAAATGTAAAAGTTTATAAAATAGAATACAGATGGTGGTGGGACAGATCGGATGAAGACTTAAGTGATTTTGCAAATAGCCAATACAATCATTTGGTTAAAAATGAAAACATGAGTATTAAAAATGGAATTGGGAATTATAATTTTACTGTAAATTATCCTGAATGGGGCCGTTACATGGTTATAGTTACCAATTTAAAAACCAACCATAGCAGCACCAAAACATTTTATTTAGATTGGCCAAATACATACAGCAGAGCAAATAGAGGCAATGAGCAAGAAGC
>CAMCEM010000145.1 GCA_945873755.1 Chitinophaga pinensis
CATTTAATAATTCGTTTAAATTCTCATCTTCATAGTCTTCAATTCTTTCAGTTTCTTCACAATACAAATGATGGTGATTAGATAAAACAGCATCGTACCGCATAATATCTTTTTCTGTTTTTACTTTCTTTAAAAGTGCATTTTCAACCAATGAATCTAATACTTTGTATACAGTTCCAACTGAAATATTTGGATGATTTGTTTTAATATATTCTATTACATTTTCAGCAGTTGGATGGTTTTTTAAATTAACAATTGCCTCATATATGGCAACCCGTTGAGGAGTTATTTTTAATCCTTTTTCTTTTAATTGTTCTCTAAAAAAATGGGTCATTTGTTAGTTATAAATTTATGAATTATTACGCAAAGATAATTATTCTTATTTAGGAACAAATGTATTTATAATTATAGTAAAATCAAAAATATAGAATGATTCAATTACTTGCAACTAAAATGCTTGCCCAATTCCAAAGTAAATTAATTTGTCTTCATTTGATATACCATAGTCAAATGAAATAATGGTTGATTGATTCCAAGCAATTCTTAAACCACTGCCATAAGATGTTTTAATGTTTGAAAAACTTAAGTCTTGCCAATTATTTCGAACAGTTCCGGCATCAAAAAAAGGTGCAATACTAAAAGCAAAGCGTTGTTTACCCAATTTTGTTTCTGCAATTTTTATTCGCAATTCGAAGTTGGCAAATGCCAATGAGCGAGCCAAAAACCTATTTGCTCTAAATCCACGTAATGATTGTTTTCCACCCAATGAATTGATACTACCATCTGGACTCCATTGATCCTGAAATTCAAAGAATGGGGCATTATCACCAAAAATATTTCCAATACCTAATCGCCCACAAAAAACCGTCCGTTGTCCAATTGGTATTTTTTTATAAAATCTACCTTGTATAAAAAGTTTGTTAAAATCAAATTGAGATCCAATAATATTACTTGAAAATTCGTTTGCTATTTCAAAATATAAACCTTTGGTAGGGTCAGGTTCAAAATCTCTTGTATCAAAAATCAATGCTGTTTGTAAAATAGAAACCCAACCTCCATTAAGTCCTGAAATTAGTCCTTGGTCAAAATCTCTTTTAAGTAGTGAAATTCCATTTGGAGCATTGGTTTCTTTTCCTGTGATTGGATCTATTGCTTCAGCATTTGTTCCTTCAAAGGTTTTATAACTCAAATGTTGAATTTCATAGCCATTCATTATTCGCCATTTTCCTTTTTTTCCTAAGGCATAGTCTGCTTTTAAGTTTATCATATATTCCGTTTCTCTAAATCTGTTCGATAAAGCATCGGTTACAAAACTTGCTTCTCCTATTCCACCAGGTCGAAGCGTTTTTCTTGCATTGTTAAATAATTCGTATGTTAAATAAGTTTGACCACCATTTGGTGTAGATGGTAGTCTTAATTCGCCAAGTGTGTTTTCTGTTGATCCAAAATACAAGTTAGCCGGATTTTGTTGCGCCTTAAAATCAATTTTAAAACGCCAACGAGTACCTTTAAAATAAGGAACATCTAATGATAAAATAATTTCTCTTGCATTGGAAGTATAATATGCTGCATTGGCCTTTAGCTTAGCAAGGTATGGGGTGTAAGCAAAAAATGGATTGGTTCGTTTACCATTCCAATAAATATTTGTTCTAACTCCAAATCCAAAGCCTGTTACAGGGTCTGATGTTATGCGGCATGCTTAGACGATATTGGAGAATGCAGGAAATCAATGAAACAAATCAATAAACGGATTACAAAATAAGTAAACAATAAATAAAATTACTACCTTTGAAAATCATTTTAAAAAAATTATATGTTCAAAAAATTCACTTTAACCGACAAGCTACTATTTGTAGCTGCAATGCTTTCTCTCATATATTCTGAAGTCTTGTTCTTTAATGGAAGCTCAGACCAGGCAATTTTTATTGGCCTATGGGTTCCCTCAATATTATGTTTCGGAATATACTTAAACCTTATAAATAAGAAAAACAATGATTGAGTTTATACCATATTTCGCAGGGTTAATAACCTTATTATTTATCGCAGCCTTTAGCTACGCCATAACTGATGGTTGGAACTTTAAAGGAGACAAAAAGAAAAAAAGTTAAATTAAATTCTTAACAAATGACAAATCTTCTAATTGCAGCACAACTTATCGTGGCAATATCAGTTGCCTATGTTTGAGTTTTTCGATATGAAGTAATCATAAAAGAATTTAAGCAATTCGGACTAAGTGATTTAACCAGAACCTTTGTAGGAGCATGTAAAGTTGCGTTAGCTACTTTGTTAGTCACCGGCATTTGGCATCCTTCATTAATTCCTATACCTGCAATACTTATGGGTTTGTTTATGTTGGCTGCTCAATATTTTCATTTCAAGATAAAAAATCCATTTATCAAACATTTACCATCGTTGATTTTCCTGATTTTATGTGTCTTCATAACATTAGTTTCAATGGATATGATTTAGATATGAATTATTTATTGATTTCTTGTGCTTTATTTTCAAGCCTATCTTTTATCGCATATTCTATTTCATATTTCATTTCGCCACATATGGAAAGTGAATTTGAAAGATTTAACTTAAAGCATCTTGGTCTATTTATTGCTCAACGCCAGTGCTAGCCGACACATTTCGGCTTCGAATGCCGCCACGAACTTGTAGCTGCAAAACGTTACCTGCAAGGCTCGCGGACGTGCTAACATCAAACATTCGTGCTGACATTGGACGACAAAATGCCAACCCTTAGCAAAATTAAAAGAGCTGCAATGTCACACACAAGCCACCCAAATTGCAGCACGTTTAATTTTGCCCAACCTCACCCAAAGCCAACCCCAGCAACCCACAATTCGGACGACAAGAATTATTCTGAAAATTTATTTGCTCAATTCAAAATCTTTATCGTAATATTGCGATATAAATATTAAGTTAAAGTTGGACAAATATAATTTAGATTTTAAAGGAAAAAACTTTGTACTTGTTTCAAAACAAACAGATTGTTTAACTTCTGACAGTTGTGGAATTCATCAAGATAATATGAAGGTGAGTTTAGCTGAAATGATAAGTCAAAATTATCGCAAACTTGGTGGGAGTTGTTGCTAATTTAATTAATGTAAAATGAAAATTATAAAAAAAACAATTCTTCTGACTTTATGCACCATTTGTGTATTAATTGTTTCTTCGTATAAACAAATGAAAAAAGTAGAATTATTTCCAAAGCTCTCAACTTATTGCGATAAGCTTTCAGAGGAGTTTATTCAAATACCCGAAGAAAGAAAAGCAGAACTAAAAGATATAGCTAATTTTATAGTGGAACAAAGAAAGGAACATAAACCAGCTAATTTACTGTTTGTATGCACAAGTAACTCACGAAGAAGTCACATGGCACAGGTGTGGTCACAAATTGCTTCCTATTATTATAGCATTGATAGCGTATTTACATTTTCGGGAGGCACTGAACAAACTCGTGTAAACATTAATGCCATTGATGCTTTAAATAGAACAGGAATTGAAATTTACTCAAATAATCAGGGCGACAACCCATTAAGGTATATTAGGATTGGAATTAAAATCAATCCTTGGGTTATTTTTTCTAAAAAATATACAGATGCTACCAATCCAAAAAATAATTTTGCCGCTGTTATGGTATGCTCCGAAGCCGACAAAGCATGTCCTTTTGTAGAGGGTGCTGAATCAAGAATTGGCTTACCATATCAAGACCCAAAAGAATTTGACAATTCCCCATTAAAAGAAGCAAAGTATGACGAACGTTGCCGTCAAATTGCAAGAGAAATGTTTTTCATAATGGACTTAGTTTCAAAAAAATAAGCTTTTTGCAATTGCTTATGCAAAAATATTTAGTTGAAATATTAGGAACTTTTGCAATGGTGTTTTGTCTCACTGGAGCCTCAAAAGCACAATCAACCTTTGCAGGTGGACTTTTCCCTACTATTGACCACTCTGGAACAATCACCAAACATTTAGATTATAGCTTCTATTATTTTGGTGCAATTCCTTTAGTAAACTTCCATAACCCCGATATTTCTAAAGATGCAAATTTTCTATTGTTGTATTCCGAACAGGCTTTAACATTCAATGTAAACAAGCATTTATCTTTTGCTGGAAGTTATGTCTATCAAAGAGAAAATGTAACTAAAGACAATTACTCAAACGAGAATCGTGTTCACATTCAAGCCACTTTCAAACACTCGGCAAATACAGTTAATCTGAAGCACCGTTTGCGTTTTGATAACCGTTTTGTTCACAACAGAACCACAGACGAAACGCCTTACACACATCGTTTGCGTTATCTAATTGGACTTGAATTTCCAATAAAAAGCAAGAAAAATAATTTATACTTCACAGCATACGAAGAAGCATTTTTTAATACTTTCAAAAATGCAGGTGCAGTATACGGAGAGAATTGGGCTTATGCTGCAATCGGAGTAAAACTCAACGACAAAAATAAAATAGAAACTGGACCGCTTTACATCACTTGGAACACTGGCGGAAACAATTGGTTTCATCAATATTATTTGCAACTGACTTGGGTTTCACACCTTGACTTTACAAAACCAAAACCGACAAAATAGCCAACGCTTTGGTGGCACATTTGTATTTTTTTTCAACGCAAAAACCAACGCAAAAAAAAATCCAAAAGAGCCACCAAGCCAACGCACGGGGACAGTTCAAACTAGACACGATAGACCGTTGACCGAAGAGAAGCCCAGCAGGTAACAGCATGCAAGCGATAGCCGCTGGTTCAGCTCTAATTTGGAAGTTCGTATTTCTTTTATAAATTTGTAATAGGTTTGCAGTTCAGTGCTTCGGTATCGCGCCCATCTCTTGCATGCAAATCGATATATCTGGAATACCTGTAATAAAAGTACCTTCTCGCTTTTTTGTTAAATCAGCATCCAACATTTTTTTCGACTTTATGAACGAAATAGTGTCAACCGATTGAGCTGAAATATTGGTTTTAAATATTATGGTTAGGAATAGAATTGAAAGGTGCTTCATTTATTGTTAATTTTATACACTTATATTTTATTGTATTCAATACTACAAGATAAATTAATTAAAAAATTTAATAAAACATACAACTACTAATTGCTTTCTTTTTCAAATTTATAATTAGTTTATTTAAAGGTTTTTAAGAAATTGTTCTGCATTGTTTAAATGTAAATTTTGTTTCTGTACATCCATTTTGTCAAAAGTTCTTACTAGCATTCCTAATCTAGGATTTTTCAAAAAGAAATCTCTTTGGGTATGCATAAATCGCCAAAATAATCCATCCCAAATGGGTTGCCAATCACCTTTTTTCAAATCACTCATTTTCATTAAATAATTACTGCCACTAATGTAAGGTTTGGTTGCCATTAAGCCACCATCAGCAAACTGGCTCATGCCATACACATTGGGCACCATTACCCAATCATACGCATCTATAAATAGTTCCATAAACCAACGGTATACTTCATTGGGGTCAAATTCGCATAGCAGCATAAAATTCCCCAATACCATCAACCGTTCTATGTGATGGCAGTATCCAATTTCTAAAACTTTTTTAATTGTATCGTCAATAGGTTCTATTCCCGTTGTTCCTTCCCAAAACGATTGTGGAATTTTTCGGGTAAAGCCCCAAAAATTTTTGGTTCTTTCTTCATTGCCTTTTAACTCATAAACCGCTCTTATAAATTCTCTCCAACCTACAATTTGCCTTACAAAACCCTCTAATGAGTTCAAGGGAATTTCGTTATTGCTTGCAAATAATAATACTTCGTTTATAATAAATTGAGGAGTCAATAATCCTACATTTAACATAGGTGTTAATACACTGTGGTGTAAGAAATTTTCTTTCGAAACTATGGCATCTTCATAGTCGCCAAATTCTGAAAACCTTGTTTTAAAAAATTCATGCAACCATGCTTTACTTTCCTTGTGAGTTGTAGGATAAATATAATCTTCATTTATTTTACCATAGTTTTCTTGGAAATATTTGTTGGTATAGGTTATGGCTTCCATGTAATAAGTATGCGATTTTAAAAAATTGACCTTAGGAGCTGTTTTTTCCTTTGGATATTTCAATCTGTTTTCGTCATCAAAGGTCCATTTACCGCCAATTGGTTTTTGGTTTTGTTCTAGTAAAATATTTCTTGTTTGTCGCTGGTGCTTGTAAAAGTCAGTTTGAAACATTCTTTTTCTTCCTGAAAAATAAGTTTCTATTTCTTCTAATGAATTTAAAAATAATGGCGAACTGTTTTTGTAACAATCAATATTATTTTCTTTGCAAGATTTACTAATTCTCTCTTCTAACCAGCAATCGGTTGAATCAATATAATTAAAATTTATTATACCAATATTTTTAAAATATCGAATAAGATTTTTAATGTCTGCTAACTCATCAAATGAATCTATGTAAATTACTTTAATATTTTTTGAAAGTAAATAGCTTTCGTAAAACTTCATACTTGCTCGGTGAAAAGCAATTTTCTGTTTATGAAAATTATACTGCTTAAAAAACAACAATTCTTCTACCAAATAAATGGTATCGCATTTTGAAACCAAAATACTTTGTTCAAATAATTGATGAGGAAATATTATACCAATTCTATTCATTTATTTTTTTTATTCATTCTACATTTGTCACTGCAGTATTTTACTTCATCCCAAACCTTTTCCCATTTTTTTCTCCAAGCAAATGGTCGCTGGCAAACCATACAAATTTTAGTTGGTAAATTTGCTTTTTTTATGTTTTGCATTTTTATTTATTGTAAAATATTTTTTTAGTTTTTAATAGTTAGCTCAACACTAGTTTTGTAAATACTTTTCTACTTTTTTCCAATACGAAAAAAACGAAGGATAATAACCTGTTACTTTATCTGTAATCCAATCTCTTGGCTCTTCTTTGCCAGTATAACCTGTGTTTAAAGGATGTTCTTTGTAAAAAATTTGTTTTAAATTGTGTTCTTTACAAAGTGCATCAAACGATCCTACATAAACCTGAATGTTTAAAATATTTTTACTTAATGCCAACATAAAATTGATGCACTTTTCACTTACAGGATAAGCTGCAAAAAATTCTGGTTCTAATAATAAAATTCTATTGCCCAACACTTCCGAATTCCATAGTGGATCAAGGTTATAATAATTATAAATAAAGGTTG
>CAMCEM010000146.1 GCA_945873755.1 Chitinophaga pinensis
ATAAAATTAAAAAAAATGGTGGCGAAGTAACTTCTTTCAAATCGTTTTGTGGTGGATTGGTTGCGCCCGAATTTGATACTAATCCTTGGAATTATAAGTTTACTTGGAATCCCAGAAATGTTGTTCTTGCGGGGCAAGCCACAGCTCAATATTTAGAAAATAATTTAATAAAATTTATTCCTCCAAACAGAATTTTTGAACAAACTGAAACTGTAAATATTACTAATTATGGCGCATTTGAAAGTTATGCCAATAGAGATAGTTTAAGCTATATAGTTCCTTATGGTTTACAAAATGCCAACACTGTTTTAAGAGGCACATTACGCAAAAAAGGATTTAGCCAAAGTTGGAATTTATTGGTAAAATTAGGCCTAACTGATGATAGTTTTAATATTCATAACAGTGCAACTTTAACTTACCGTAACTTGGTTGCTTCGTTTTTAATTGGTGCAAATAATAAAAATGTAGAAGATAGTTTTTGTTCATTTTTAAACATAAGTAAAACTAGTAAAGATTTTAAACGGGTAAAATGGTTAGGGCTTTTTACCAATGAAGTTATAGGTTTAGAAAATGCCACTCCAGCACAAATATTGCAACATTTATTGCAACAAAAATGGTTCTTGGAAAAAACCGATTTAGACATGATTGTAATGAAGCATGAAATTGAATATATTTTAAATAACAAAAAACATAAAGTAAATAGTTCATTAATAGTAAAAGGTGAAGACAAAACCTATACTGCAATGGCTAAAACAGTGGGATTGCCCATGGCAATAGCTTGTAAATTAATTTTGCAAAATAAAATAAAAGCCAAAGGTGTTTGTTTGCCCATAACTGAAGAGTTTTACAAACCTATTTTAATAGAATTAAATAAATTTGGAGTTAAGTTTATTGAAGAATAAAGTTATTTTATAATTACCAAGTATTTTGTATTAATTGCATTTTAAAATAATTAAATGTTTCACACTAAATTTAACTTTTTGCATGTGGTATTTTTCTGCCTTTTGTTTAGTTCAAATGGCAGCTTATTTGCGCAAATTGACAATAGTTTTTTAAGTAATGACATTACGGTTAATGAAACTGATAGCGGTAAATTAGGTTTTAATATTACTGTTTTTAACTTTCTTCGCAATACCGAATACTTTAACAATATTGAGTTAGGCAGAACATTATTTGGTTATCAAGTTAGTCCTTCATTCTCTTTTCAACCAACTGGAAAAATTAAAATACAAGCAGGAGTTTTTATAAGGACTGATTTTGGTGGTGAAACCAAAGTAATTCCTACATTTACTTTAAAAACCAAACACAACAACTTGGAAATGCTTTTTGGAACTTTAGAAGGAGCAACCAGTCACCAAATAATTGAACCCATGTTCGATATAGCGAGTGCAATTGAAAAACGGATTGAAAACGGATTTCAACTAAAGTATAAAAAGCCTAAAACTTTTTTTGATGTTTGGTTAAATTGGGAAAAATTTATTGAGCGAAATTCACCTTTTAAAGAACAATTTACTGCAGGTTTAAATTACACCCAACTACTAAATAAAACTACAAGTAAGCTAAAAGTATACACAGTATTACAAGGTATGTTAAGCCACTCGGGCGGACAAATAGATGCAGATTTGACAAATAAATTAACCATGAGAGCCAATACTGCTTTTGGTTTAAAAACCAGCTATGAAATTAATAAAAACCAAAAAATAAACTTTGATGCTTATTGGCTTGGTTATAATGACACAGGCGACACTTTAGTTTTTAATAATATAAGTTATGGCTGGAATATAAATTATGGTGCAGCAATTTTTAGTAATATTTCATATCAATACAATAACTTTCAGTTTATGTTAAGTTATTTTGATGGTTCTACTTTTTTATCTCCGCGTGGAACAGCCATATACCAATGCCAAAGCATTGATAACCCTAAGTATACTTTGCCGTCTCGGAGTTTGTTAATACCACGATTAATGTATAACAAAACTTTGTTTAACCAAGTACAAATGAGCGCTAGGTTTGAACCAGTTATTGATATAAATGATAATTTTTACGATTACTCGTATTCATTTTACTTAAAATATTATTTTGAAAAAATATTTAAATAAAACTTACTTTTTATTTTAAATTTGAACATTAAAAAATTAAAAATTATTCTTATGAAAAAAATCTTTGCTTTTTTCTTTCTTTCAATGTCTCTTGCTAGTTTTGTTTCTGCCCAAGACAATAAAACAGAACAAAAACCCGAAATAGTTTTTGATAAATTGGTACACGATTTTGGTACTATTTGGGATGGGGAATCGAAAGAGTATTTTTTTGTGTTTACTAATAAAGGGAATGCACCATTAATTTTAAGCAATGTACAACCAAGTTGTGGCTGCACTGCTCCAGTTTGGCCCAAAGAACCAATTATGCCAGGTCAAAAAGCAAAAATTCAAATAATGTATAATCCAGGTCCGTTAAGAGATGCATTTTCAAAAACCATTTCTGTAAAAAGCAATGCCGTAAACGACAATGTAGTTTTAACTATAAAAGGAGTTATAAAAGACAAACCAAAAGAACCTGTTTCGCCAGTAAAAACACAACCAGCCGAAGGAGGTTTTTAAAAATTATAATACAAACTTCAGGAAAAGAGGTTGTCTCAAATGCTTTAAAGTGCTCGTCAGTTCGAGCGAAGTCGAGAACTTAAAAATCACGTTTTCAAAACATTTCGACTACGCTCAATGTGACAAAATACAAAGAGGTTGTACTTTTGAGACAACCTCTTTTTTTATAAAATTGAAATTGGTCAACTAATTTGTTTTGCTCAAATTATGAACTAATTTGCGCCTCATTAAGAAAATAAATTAAATAATAATAATATGATAATTGGAGTTCCTAAAGAAATTAAAAATAACGAAAACAGAGTAGGATTAACCCCTGCTGGAGTTAGTGCTTTTGTTAAGGCTGGTCACCCTACTTTTGTTCAATCAACTGCTGGTAATGGAAGTGGATTTTCTGATGATGATTACGCTAACGCTGGTGCAACCATTTTACCTACAATAGATGAAGTGTATGCAAAAGCTGAAATGATTGTTAAAGTGAAAGAACCTATTGAAGTTGAATATTCATTAATTAAAGAAGGTCAATTATTATTTACTTATTTTCACTTTGCCAGTTACGAACCATTAACTCACGCAATGATTGCACGTAAAGCTACATGTTTGGCTTACGAAACAGTGGAGAAAAAAGATCGTTCTTTGCCTTTATTAGTTCCAATGAGCGAAGTAGCAGGTAGAATGAGTATACAAGAAGGTGCTAAATACCTAGAAAAACCAATGGGCGGACGCGGAATTTTATTGGGAGGCGTACCAGGTGTAAAACCAGCACAAGTATTGGTTTTAGGTGGTGGAATTGTGGGAACTCAAGCAGCTAAAATGGCTGCTGGTATGGCTGCTGATGTTACCATTATGGATATTTCAATTCCTCGTTTACGCGAGTTAGATGATATTTTACCTGCCAATGTAAAAACAGTATTTAGTAACGAATACAATATTCGTGAAGCAATAAAAACTGCTGATTTAATTGTTGGTGCAGTATTAATTCCTGGTGCAAAAGCGCCACATTTAATTACGCGCGATATGTTAAAAGAAATGCGTCCGGGTACGGTTTTGGTGGATGTAGCGGTAGATCAAGGTGGATGTATTGAAACTTGTAAACCTACTACTCACGAAAATCCAACTTACGAAATAGATGGAATTATTCACTACTGTGTAGCAAATATGCCTGGTGCAGTTCCTTATACTTCTACTTTGGCTTTAACCAATGCAACTTTGCCTTATGCGTTGCAATTGGCAAACAAAGGATGGAAAAAAGCTTGTGCTGATAACGAAGAATTACGTTTAGGATTAAATGTAGTTGATGGAAAAGTGGTTTACAAAGGTGTTTCAGATGCTTTTGGATTGCCATACCATGAAGTAAGTTCAGTACTTTAGTTGATAGTTTTTAGTTGTTAGCTTATAAATTTAAAAGCCCTTTCAAAGTTTTTTTGAAGGGGCTTTTTTGTTACTGGAGTTTATTATAAGCATCTGAATCAGCCCAATTCCATTCAAGCCAAGTTTGATTTTTCCATTCAGACGTAAAATTTTTTATTCTTAGTTCAATATAGTTCGAAAATTCGTCACTACTTACAATTCCTCTTGTTTCAAATGTAAATAGATTAGCCTGTGTGCTATCAATTTCAAGTAAATGCTTTTTATCTGTTTCCAGATATGGCAAAGCACTATTATTAAGGTCTTGTAAGAAACTGTAATGAATGTATGCAGTTTTATAATTTGAAAAATTATATTTGGCTATTACTTTATCCCAATTAATTAAGGTGGCACTTAAAAAAATTACATATACTGAAATGGAATTTGTTACAAGCAGAAATGATGTGTTTTTTGACTTAATTGTTTTAAATATTATTGAAATAATTCCAACAAAACAGGCTGCTAAAAAATAATAAACAAAAATTCTTTTGTAAGCCAAAGCAAAGTATTTAATATAATAACTATTACGATAAGCAACTGAAACAATCATTATAATATTTTGCACTAGCCAAATTATAATTAATATTTTTAATTTTTTATTATTTTTTAGAAAAACCAAATTGGAGTTTAAATAATAAAGAGAAATAGCTATGGAAATCAAGACTGCAACTATTAACAAGTAAGTTCCCTGATGAACCATATCTTTTAAAAAACCTCCATTCCATTTGAAATCTAGCCAAATATATTTTATATCTAAATAATTAATTGTTAGTATTAATATATTAAGTAGTACAAATAAACCTATGCCTACATAATTCACTCTTAGGAGTTTTCTGTTAAGAAATTTGAGTGGATTTTGTTTTGTTCTTTTTCTTATCAAGTTGGTTGTTACTTGAAAATCTTTTTTAATTAACTTTTCGAAAGAAAATTTTGCAATAAAAAATAACCCAATTACAAAGCCAATAACAAAGTGTATAAGTTTACCAATTGAAATATTTGATAAATAGCTGATTAAAATATCTAAAAACTTATTGATAGCTGTTTCGAAATATATATTGGAAAGTGAATATAGTTTTACTAAAACCAATAAAACAATAAATGGGATAATTATTAACGGAATCCAGAATTTTAGCCTATTGTTTTGTTTTAAATTAAAGCTTTTAGTTATTAATTGATTTATGTTTTGTGGAATTAGTTTAACAGCATCGTAAATAAAAACTGGAACCATATGGAAATGATATATTTTATTATGGATAGCGGTTGACAAGTAAATTACAAATGATAACCAGAAAAATGTCATACTATATGTGGTATGAGCTATTACTACACTAAAAGCACTAAGCCAACTGCTGAATTGAATAAAGAATGTTGTTTTTGTATTTGGAACTTTATTGAAAATAAAGTTTAGAATAGAAGTTAAACACATTAAAATTAGGCAATTAACGCCCATGTTGTGGTTGTAAAAAAGTAGCTGAAAGAGAAAAGAGAAGATAAATAATATCCAAATGTTTAATCGAGCGTTTATCATATTCTCGATTGAACGTTTTTTTTAAAATTAAAGTATAAATAAACACACTTCAAATTTATTGGAGTAGCTTTTTTTTTGTAATTATTAACTAAAAAATATTGCAATAAGTTTGTTTTATCCAATCAAATCATTGTTTTTTGTTTTTTATATAAAAAATTTTGAAAATATATTCTCAACAACACAGCAAAACCTTTCGTGCATTGGTTTTATTCCTACTAATTTTAGCACCATTTAAGTTTATTGTATCACAAAGTAATTTAAACCAAAAAAGTTTACTATGGGAAATAACTGGTAAGGGCACTAAAAAACCTTCGTATTTATATGGCACTATGCATGTTAGTGGCAAATTGGCTTTTTACCTAAGCGATTCGTTTTTTATAAGTTTAAAAAATTGCGACTATGTAGCTTTAGAAATTAACCCTGATTACATGTTAGCAGACATGGTTAACTCTAAATTTATGAAATCGATAATGAGTGGTTCGCGAAATTTATATAATAACGCTAATTCAAAATTTTATGAAAACTCATTTTATACAAAAGAAATAACAAATAGCAATATTGCATATTTTTTATCGCAAAAAAGTCAAGTTGCAAATAGCCTGCTTTATAGGTCAAATTTAAGTGAAGTAAACAAAGAAGAAGATACTTATTTAGATTTATTTATTTTTCAAACTAGCAGAAAATTAGGTAAACAAGTTATAGGATTAGAAACTTTTGAAAGTTCGATGGAAATGTATGTGAAATCGGTAAAAGCACAAACCGATGAGCCTGATGAAGAAAAAAATAGCACCCAATTCAAAGGCAATATGGTTGAAAAACTAGAAGAAGCATACAGAAGGGGCGATTTAGTAATGATTGATTCTTTAAGTAAAAGTTCTGAAACCAAGTCATCTCATAAGTTTATGATTGTAGAAAGAAATAAAGTAATGTTAAATGGCATGGATAGCATTATACAAACTGGTGCTACTTTATTTACTGGTGTTGGCGCAGCTCACCTAGGTGGCGATGAAGGAATTTTGAAAATGCTAATTGCAAAAGGCTATACTGTAAAACCTGTTTCTTGGCACGGAATAAAACAAAGTAAATATAAAGCGCAAGCTGAAAAATTAGTACTTCCTACCGTTTTAACAAAACATTATAATTTAGATTCTACTTTTTCAGTATTGGTTCCAACTAAACTTCAGTCGCTTGAAGGCGTTAGCAATGAAGACATTTACTTAAGTACCGACATGACAAATGGGAGTTATTTTATGATATCTGTAGCAAGCCACAACGGGTTTATAAAGAACCACAACAAAGAATATTTTGCTAAAAAAATAGATAGTTTAATTTATGAAAACATTGCTGGTAAAATTATACTAAAGAAAGAAACTGTAACTGAAGATGGTGATATATGTTTTACCATAACCAGTAAAACCAGAAGAAGTGATATAGAAAAATATAAAATAATTATTACCCCTTTCAGAATTTTTTTATTTAAAGTAGCGGGCAATGGAGATTATGCCAATGGAAAAGATGCAACTCAATTTATTGAATCAGCAAAATTATACAAACACAATAAGCCAAAACATGACAATGAATTTAGCTATGAATTTAACCAAAAAAATGTTTACTACGCTAATAGA
>CAMCEM010000147.1 GCA_945873755.1 Chitinophaga pinensis
ACTGACTTACAAGCTCAATTTGAATATTATTATGACAATAAATTGAACTTAAATAAAATAACAGATTACGAGTTAAGACAACTTTTATTTTTAAAACAATCGGAAGTATTAAGCATCATTAACCACAAAAAATTATATGGTGATTTTGAAAGTATTTACGAGCTGCAAGCCATTGCAAACTTAAGTGATGAAAATATTTTCTTTTTAAAACATTTTGTAACCGTAATGGAAGGAAATAAACAATTAAAATTAAGCGAAATTAAGGAAATAGGAAAAACCGAAATAGTGTTTCAGCACGAAAATGATTTTGAACAAAGAGCAGGTTATAATACTGAAGCCTTAAAAGCGCAAAACAAGCAATATTACTTAGGTTCGCCATACCGATATGTGTTAAGAGCGAAGCAGAAAATTGGCAAAAATATTGATATTGGCTTCAATGCAGAAAAAGATGCTGGTGAACAATTTTTTAATGGAAATCAAAAAAGCGGTTTCGACTTTTATTCCGCACAAATTCAAATAAAAAATGTGTGGCGTTTTAGTCAAATAATTATTGGCGATTATCAAGCAAATTTTGGACAAGGATTGACTTTTGGTAGCGGACTATCTGCCCGAAAATCGGCTTATGTTTTAAATGTTAATAGGTATTTTCAAAGCATAAGGCCATACCGAAGTATTAACGAATTTGAATTTATGCGCGGAGCAGCTATTAACTACGATTATAAAAGTTGGCAAGTAGTTGGGTTTGTTTCAAACAAAAAAATTAATACTAATTTTCAAAATGCAGATACCAATCAAATAAATACATTGGATGGATTTACTGGTTTTAATGCAACAGGTTTGCACCGAACTGCAAATGAAATTGCTGATAAAGAAAACGTAACACAAACCATATTTGGCATTCATATTCAAAAAGATTTAAAGCTGTTACAAATAGGTTTTACTGGAATTAAAACAAATTATAGCAGTCCATTTTTACCCAGTAATAACTTATACCAAAAATACAATTTTACAGGTTCGGAACTTATAAATGGTGGAATAGATTACAAATTAACTTTAGGCAATGCTTTGTTAAGTGGCGAAGTTTCGGTTAGCAATAATGGAGCAATTGCTTACACGCATTCGCTACTTATGGCATTAGACCAAAAATTGGATATTTGTTTATTGTATAGAAATTTTGATAGAAATTATCAAGTAACGTACAACAATCCGTTTGCCGAAAACAGTGATGGTAGAAACGAAACAGGTTTGTATTTTGGATTAAGTTACAAACCTAAAAAAGCCATATTGTTCAATCAATACATCGATTTTTATCAGTCGAAATGGTTGCGTTTTTTGGTTGATGCGCCAAGTAAAGGTGTTGATTTTTTAAATGAACTTCAATATAATCCAAATAAATTATTAAGTATATATTTGCGTTACAGAGTTGAAGTAAAAGAACGTAATGAAATTAATAATCCAGAAGCATTAAATGATGTATTGGCTACACAGAATAAACAACAATTGCGCTTTCAATTAAAATACAAACTTAGTATTTTACTTGAAGCTGAAACTCGGTTAGAACAATCGTTTTTTAATACAAAAAATACACCTGCAACCAGTGGTTTCCTCATTTACCAAGACTTAAAGTACAAATTAAATGGAGGAAAAATGACATTTTCTGCCCGCCTTGCTATTTTTGATATTGACGATTATAATTCAAGAATTTACGCTTATGAAGATAACGTACCCTATACTTTTAGTGTGCCCTTGTATCAAAATAGCGGTACTCGTTTTTACTTTATGGTAAAATACCAAGTAAATAAAAAAGTAAAGTTATTTGCACGATATTCGAAAACCCAATACCAAAATATAAATACTATAGGCAGTGGATTGGAAGAAATAAATGGAAATTCGCAAAGCGATTTAAATCTGCAATTACAAGTAAGTTTTTAAAATAGAAAAATGACAGAAGAACAATTTGATACCATTACTCAATGGCAAAAAAAAACTTTTACAAAGGCAACTGCACTTTCGAAAATTGCTCATTTAAGGCAAGAAATTGAAGAGCTGGCAAGTGATATAGAAACCAATAATCCTAACCAAAGAATGGAATTTGCCGATTGTTTTATTTTGCTTTTTGGTGCAGCAAACTCAGCAGGTTTTTCATATGCCGAAATACTAAAAAGTATTGATGAAAAAATGGAAATTAACTTTAATAGAAAATGGGGGAAACCCAATGAGGATGGCGTTGTAAACCATTTAAAATAACAATTTTGGATTTGTTAATATTAGTTGGATAGTGCTCTAAAAATGTCTCTTTTGAGTCGAAACAAAACCTTTGCTTCGTAAATAAAATAGTCAGTTAAAACTTCCATTTCCTCTTTTATTTGCTTGGGTGTTCTAACTGAATTACCTAAAGTTTTATTTAATAATTCATCACTTTCTGTTTTAGTTTCTATTCCAGTTTCTTTCAAAGCATTTTCTAAACAAATGGTTTTTAAACCTTCGTCTTTTAAATTGCCACTTTCGGCTATCATCCAACTTAAAGCATAAAAGTTAGGTGCTTGGTAGTAAAAAGGTATTACATTGTCGGGTGCTTTGGGCAATATATTAAAAGGACTTTCAAGCACACTTTTAGTTAAATATACTTTTAAGTTTTCGTTATAAACAGTTAAAGGCTTTAATTGAAATAGTCCATCAAGAGCTTGCGCATAAATACTTATCCATCTTATTTGTCTTCTAAACTCGTGCACTCCATGTTCTAAATCGTTAAAGTTTAAAATACCAACTTCATACTTATACTCTATTTCCTCAATAAAGTTTATTACTGTTTCACCAATAGCTATTTTTTCATCAATAACAGTTTTCCAATTTGCGGTTATTAAATCCTTTTTAATTGCTTTTATTTTTGAGCTTTCGCTATCAATCCAACCATCTTGTTCAAGTAATTTTTTAAGATTTATAAGCTCGTTTTTATAATGCGTATTTAAATTATCTATAACAGTTTTGGGTACATTTTTGCTCTTTTTAAATTGATTTAAAAACGCTTCATAATAATCAACTTTCCCTAGCTGATCCTCTAATGATTTAAAAGAAATTCTCATTTTTTCGAACCTCTTTTTGTTATGAATTCCTTTATAAATTCGGGCTAAAGCTTGTAAGTAAAAAAGTATTTGCCTTGCATTCGATTTATAAAATGCCAATGCAACATCTTTTGATATGATTGACTCATTTAAAATTACTTCTAATAGATTTAAAGGACCATAAAACTTGTATATTGATTCCCTATTTGTATTCTTCATTCTTTTATTTTACCAAGCTTTAGACTCAGTGCTCCAAAACTCAATTTTTAAACCTGAACTTTCTACATTTTCCAACACTTCATCTCTCATGTTTTGCTCAATTAAATAGGTATAAATTCCTGATTGATTAAATTTAAACCTAGGCTTAAACTGAAATTGGTAACTGTAAATATTACCTAAACTTTTACCTAACCATTTCCCTTTTTCATCTTGCAAAATAAACTCAACCCTTTCCTTTTCTATTGTTTTATCGGGCAAAGTAGTAGTAATCCAAATAAAAATATTACTGTATTTATAATCTGCATTTATTCTTAAATTAATATACGAGTTGCAGTATTTGTTTGTATCGGTAATATTTACTTCAAAACCCAAAGGATTTTTGTAATCCCATTTACTTTCAGCTATGTCTTTATTTTCATGGAAAATAGGCGCAGTAGAACATGCTTGAAAAATGACAGTAATTAAAAATAAAACAACAAATAAATACTTATTCTTTAACATCATTTGGTTTTGGGGTATTGGGATTATTGGGTTTGTTTTTATTTTTATACTTCTTTTTTTTAGGTCTTGGGTTCATGTTTCCAGTTGGTGTATTGTTACTATTTTCAGTTGAATTCAAAACTGGTTTTGGCACATTCGGGTTAGGATTATTCTGAACAAGATTGTTCTGATTAGGATTATTTAGGTTTGGGTTATTCTGATTTGGTTTTTTTTGATTAGGATTATTTGGCCTTAAGTTATTGGGGTTATTTTGTTGAGGTTTGTTGTTAATATTCGCTTCTACCGGATTATTGGGCTTGTTATTATTACTCCTGTTTTTATTGTTTCTGTTGTTGTTGTTTCTTTTCTTATCTCTTTCATCCAATCGGGTTAGACTATCCATTCCCATATCGTTTTTAAAGTCTAATTCCACCGCTTTTTTCAATTCAACTTTTGGTTTTAAAACCAATTCTGGTTTTAAACCTTCTTTATTCATAGCTATGTATTCGTTTACTTTATCTACTTTAAGTTCTAGCCACTCACCAGAAATTTCAGCCAAAGGGGAAAAAAATATTACTCGTTTTAAAATGTCAGTTTTAACTTGGCGGTATCTAATATCTCCGGCAAATTCTATTATATTATTGTCTTTTTCTGGAAAATCTTTTAACGCTTCTTGGTATACATCTAACTCAAAATTTAAACAGCATTTTAATTTACCACATTGCCCCGAAAGTTTAAGTTGATTAATTGATAAATTTTGGTACCTGGCCGCATTTATATGAACCATTTTAAAATCGGTTAACCAAGTGCTACAACACAGCTCTCTTCCACAACTTCCAATTGCACCTAACCTTCCAGCTTCTTGGCGGTAACCAATTTGTTTCATTTCTATTCTAACCTTAAATTCATCGGCTAGTTTTTTTATTAATTCTCTAAAATCTACTCTTTCTTCTGCAGTATAATAAAAAGTAGCTTTTCTTTTATCGCCTTGGTATTCTACATCGCTCAGCTTCATGTTTAAACCTAGTTGTAAAGCATGTGTTCTTGCTTTAAACATGGTAGGAATTTCAAGCTCTTTGTTCTCTTTATGTTTGGCTAAATCGGCATCGTTTGCGGCCCTTAAAATTCTTTTTATACTCTCGCTTTCTGGTGTTAAACCAACTTTTTTTAACTGTAGTTTTACTAACTCCCCTTTTAAGTTTACTTTTCCTATATCGGTGCCATTTTCTAATTCCACCACCACCATATCACCATTGGTAATATCTAGGTTACTATTTCTAAAGTATTCTTTTCTGGTTCCTTTAAAGCTTACTTCTACTACATCAAAAGGTTTTATATTGGTAGGCATTACTAACTCGCTCAACCAATCGTATGTGTTTAATTTATTACAACCTCCGGTACTACATCCTCCACTTGAGCAGCCACCTGTACTGCATCCTCCACTTGAACATCCCATTTTATATTTATTTTTTTAAAATAATTTAACATTAAAAAATTTATGTCTGACTCATTTAAAATCAGTTTGTTTACAAAGAAAATAAAAAATTTAATTATTATTTGCCATTTGTAATTGTTTGCCAATATACATAGAAAGATTTAAATACATAATTTTTACATTGGCATTTCTTTCTACATGAAATATGGCTTCGTCAATTGCTACCGTTATTAACTTTAAGTTTGATGGAGTAAATACAACACTAAATTGATTCAAAAAAGCCAATTCTGCATCGGTATTTTTTCGTAATAATGCATGGCCATATTTGTAAATAAAAGCCGATCTTATCATTTGACTGCTGTAAGTTAAAAAACTTTTAACTTGCTCTCTTCCTACAGAAGCCAATTTTTCAACCATTAACGATAAATCATCGGGCTGACCAATTGGGGTAGATTTATTGTACTTAAACGATTTTCTCATCCAATCAATAAAAGTGGCTAAGTAATCTCCATGCTCAATATCAATTAAACTCAAAGCCAAATTAAAATTACCACTCACTAACCTCGAAATGGATTGGGCTTTATTGGGTTCAATATTGTAGTTTTCAATAAGTGTATTTTCAATATCGGCATCTAACACCTGAGGAACTTTTATTAGTTGAGCCCTTGAAAGAATGGTTGCTATTACCTTTTCCGAGTCGTTGGCTACTAAAATAATCAGGGTATTTTCAGGTGGTTCTTCTAATAGTTTTAAAATAATATTGCCTTCATTTTTCATGTATTCAGGCATCCAAATAATCAAAGTTTTATATTTGGCTTCGTATGCTTTTAAGCTTAGTTTTCTAAAAATATCTCTGCATTCTTCTGCTGTAATATTTCCTTGTTTGTTTCCTCCATTGTCCAATTTACATAACCAATCAAAATCGTTCATGTAAGGGTTTTCTATCAATGCTTCTCTAAAATCCACAAGCACTTCGTTGGTTAATTTGTTTGGCGAAATGGTTGGGACAGTAAAATGCAAATCGGGATGAACATATTTTTGATATTTAACACAACTGCTACATTCGCCACAACTATCGTCCTCTTTTTGATTTAAGCAGTTTACATATTGCGCATAGGCAATGGCTAAAGCTAAATTTCCACTTCCTTCAGCTCCTAAAAATAATTGTGCGTGACTAATTCGGCCCGCTTTGGTGGTTTGTATCAGTTTGCTAATTAATGCTTTTTGCCCAACTATAGTTTTAAATTGCATACAGGCAAATAACTAAAAAAATATTAGAAGAGCAAAGCACTATTTTGATATAAGTTTTTAGGAAATGAGTTGGTTAATATTTATTTAAATTAATAAAAAAAATGTGCACAGCAATTGTGGAAGAAAAACTTATAATTGCAATACAAAAATATGACATTTAGTTGCGCATATCTCTCCAGAATGGGTAGATATGCCTGATAAAATCAGGGTTATATACAAGTTGGCAGCAATGGTCGATCGCTTTCGATAAATAGTCAAAATAGTTAAAAGTCAAACATTTCCTTTAAAATAATAGATTTGTGACGTGAATCTGTAAAGAAATCATTGAACTGAACCATGGACTTCAAAAAGTTAGTAGATCGAATACAACAAACCAATGACAGCCTACAGCGCAATGCTGTCAAAGCAGTTAATACTCATTTAACAATAAGGAACTGGTTAACTGGATTCTACATTCTAAAATTTGAACAAAACGGTAGTGATAGAGCCCAATATGGAACAAAGCTTTTAGAGAATATCGCTCATAACATAAATATAAAAGGTCTCACTCATCCTGAACTTTCAAGATGCAGACAATTTTATAGCGCCTATCCGCAGATTCTTGGGTTG
>CAMCEM010000148.1 GCA_945873755.1 Chitinophaga pinensis
CCGAAAGGGGGCGTCATAACCATCCCCGGTAGGGGTAAAAATTCCTCCTTAGCTCAGCTGGTTAGAGCACATGACTGTTAATCATGGGGTCCCTGGTTCGAGCCCAGGAGGGGGAGCAAGCCGATCAGAAATGGTCGGCTTTTTTTGTGCCTTTATTTTTTCAATTTTTTGAACAAAAAACGTCTTAAAATCACCAAAATCGATGTTTTTGAAAAAAGGGGTCTTGAAATCCTATCCAATTTATTCTTACCATTTTTTAGTCCTATTGGAGATAGAAATTGTGGTTAAATTGGACTTGCAAAAAATTTGCAAAAAATTCCAGAAATGAAGCGAAAGAATTTGCAAAAAGGAAAGGTCTTCTGAGGTCAGTTTCGTTCCAATTTTAAGGGATTAGATTTAGGCTTGAAGTAGCCGGTTTTTAGGAGTACTTACAGAATAAAACTCAAATGATTTTAGCATTTCCGAAAAATAACTCGATGATTCGTAATTCTTGATTCATAAATAACACATTAATTTTAGGTAGAAGGTAGAGTTTAGGATATATTACACTAAATGAATGATTTCAACTCTAAACGCCTAAAATCATGATCGGATTAGGAACATTAATTTTATTGGTAATTCTTTTTCTACCGCCCCTAGTAACAGCTTTGTTTTGGAAAAAGAAAATAGGATCATCGACTATTAGATGGATTGTCACTTTTTTGCTATTTGGCTTTTTTTGGGGAGTTCCATTTTATAGTTTATTCTTGAAAAATTTCTTATCCAGCAAGCCAAACAGCGAGCCTACTGAATGTGAAGGTATTGGAGACGAAAGTTTCATCAAATCTAAGATGGATCAAATGGATAGAGATATCTTGGAATTGAATAAGGTGGGAGACCGTAAATATTACGTAAGGTACATTAGCTGGTCTAGTGGAACTGCGGTGAATGGAGATGAAATTTTAGACTACAGCAATTCTCCATGTAATGATTAATTTTTAAAAAATAATTTGAAAATATGACTGAAGTAGAAAAAAAGTGGTACCAAAAATGGTGGGGAATTGCACTTATTGTGTTTTTAATCCTATCCATAGTCTCACAATTATTTATAGCAAAAAGTTCAAATTCATCATCATCTACGACGAGTGCTTGCCAGTGTTCTCAAAGATGGCTCGCTACGCCTAAAGAATTTATGAAGGCTACAGATAGATGGAAATATGATGAGTGTGTTAGAAAATTTGGTGGATTTGCTGGAGCAAATAGTGCTTGTATAAAATGAAAAATATGTTAAAATTCCTAGTTTCAATTTCTATACTCCTTTTTATTTTCGGGTTTTCTTTTGTTATTTTAAATCCTTTTTTTGAGGCGGGTTTAGGATATGAATTAACTTTTTTAGAAAAAAAGCAAGGATCGATTTTGATCGGGCCAATTATTTCATTTTTTATTTCAATTATTGCTATTTTTTATTTCATTAAAGCTGGCAAAGATTTTTTTGAAATAACAGGATTTAAGGGACTCTTTAAACTTGTTTTTAATATTTTATACCCGTCCTTATTAATAACGCTAGTTATCATTTTCTCATTAAGCCTTTTTTTAATAAAGAGTTGGGAATTGGCAGCTATTATGTTATTAGTTGTATCCTTTTTTTTCGTTTTATATTTTTACATAATTTCAATAGTTTCATTAATAATATTCAATTCCAAACTTCTAGTTAGAATTGTTTTAATTATGATATCATTGCCAATACTACTATATTCTGTTTATGCATATATTTCTTATTCAGATAAAAATCAAACATCACCAAAATTATCCTCTGAATGCCAGGGCAATGGAGATGAAAGTTTTATTAGGTCCAAAATGAAACAAATGGATAGGGATGTTGTAGAGCTCAATAAGGTAGGTGAACGCAAATATTATGTAAGGTATATTAGTTGGTCTTCAGGTTCTGCTGTAGATGGAGATCAAATATTAGACTACAGCAATTCTCCATGTAATGATTAAATTAAAGATTTCTGTAATTCTACTAATCTAATCATTTCCATATATTATTCTAAATCTTCAGTAAATTAATAATTCTAAAAAAATGGAAACTAATCAAACACCTCAAATCAATCGTGATTTAATTAAATCAGCAGGTGAAAATCTGAAATGGATTGGCTATTTAATTTTTTTAAATGTTTTAATATCAGGGTTGATTTATTTTTCAATTTCTGAAAGTCGAGATATTGAAGAAATCAAAGGTCTTACTAAGATTTGGAGTTATATCTCATTTTTTTCTGTAGTTGTAATGGGAATCCTCTTTATATATTCAGGGAAAAATTTAATAGATTCTTTTTCTCAACCCAATGAAAATTATGGTAAGTTGAATAAATCAACATTTTTAGAAGAGGGTGAATCAACTTCTGAAGGGATGTATTTTGAAACAGAGTGCTTTCCAAATGGAAAAATAAAGATAAAAAAATCATTTAATAAGGAAGGTTTGAAACATGGAGTTTGGGAACATTATTTGAAAGATGGTACTTTGGATCTTAAGGAACTTTATGAAAATGGCAATTGGGTGAGAAATAAAAGATAATAAGTTTCAAACCACCACCCCAAATGTTTCGACTAAAAAAACTGATAATTATGAAAAATCTAATTTTATTTTTTGCTATAGTATTTGCCATCGCTGGCTGCGGAGGCAACGATTCTCAAAGCACTTCGAATGATTCTATTGAACAGAAAACAAAAGTAACTGATAAGGACTCTATCGAATATACCTATATCACTGAAGGTACTGAGAAGGCGGCTAATGGTGATTTTTTATTATATAATTTGGAGATTTTAACCCAGGCTGACTCTGTGATTTACAGCACATTGAAACAGACCTTCCCAGGTTATTTACTCGCATATGACACATTAGCAGCGATGAATGGGATGGATGAAATCTTTTTTAATTTAAAAAAGGGAGATTCAATCACTTTCGAGTCATCGGCAAAAATTATTTTTAGTGGTAATCCCCCTGCCCCCATCAAAGAGGATAATCAGATTAAGGTGCGACTTGGTGCATACGAAATAAAATCAAAGACTGTAATGGAGGATTACTATAATGAGGTTCAAGAAAAACATAAAAAAGGCTGCTATGATATTGCAATTGATTATTTAAATAGTCTAAATATAAAAATCATTTATTTAAACCAAGAAGGATATGTAGGTGGTGTTTGTACTGGTGTGCTTGGTCAATTTTGTGGAAGAGTTGAGAAATATGTTGATGGCAAGTATTGGTCATATGATATTATTGTTTTTACTGAAAGAAATAATCTGGGTCAGTGCATAGTAAAGGGGTCTTGGGATAATCTTAATTAGGAATAATAAAAAAAATCAAAATGGATAAGGCTTTTAAAATTGAAAAGGATCAATTGGTCAGTAATTTTAAAGTTGCATGCAGCAAATTAGAATATCAAGATGTTGAAGTCAATCCTGTTACAGATACTATTACATATAAGGCTATCGGAAAAGGATTGCAATGGGGGACTAATGCAATAGTAAAAATTTCATTCAGTGAAAAAGGAGGGCACACAAATGCTTCCTTTCAAGTCATAAAGGAAATTAGATTTCCTATGATCGGAAAACAAAGGATTATCGATTCCTTCTACAAGGAAATCATTGGTTTAGTAGAATTATTAAATAAGTCTTCAAGAAATAACGATTCAATTGAAAAAGAAGATTTGAATTTGCTAGGTGAATATTCAGAAAAAGGAAGTTCAATAGTCGATCCCAATCAATCAAAATATGAGACTCCATTGAATTCCAACAAAGATTCGAAAACTGTTGAGAAATATTTAGAGGCTAACAAAAAGAGCAATAATAACAAGTTGTTTATTGTAATTGGGATTTCTGTCGTTTTTGGTTTGTTTATCCTTCTTAGTGGAGAAGAGAAAGGGTCTTCTTCAATTTCTGACCCGATTTCTTGCCTAACGGGAGTAGATTGGGTTTATCCTTCGGCCAGTAACCCTACTGGTGCTTGGAAATTTTCCTCTGATGGAACATTCAATAGTAGTACAACCATGTTTGGAGGAATGAGTACATGGGGTAATTGGGCCGATTTAGGAGGAGGTAGAATAAAAATCACTTACACAAGGACGACCGAAAATTATTTGCCAGATTCACAAATTATTGAACTGAATGGTTGCAATGAACTTAAAGTTGGTCAAACATTATACATTAAAGACTAGGTTATTATTTCAAACTACTAATCACCATGAAAATTATTAATTCCTTGATATGTAAAGTAATCTTACTTGTTGCTATTCAACAAGCATATTTTCTTCCTGCCTTTTCTCAATCCAAGAAAGATCAGATTGAAATCTTGATTTTGCAAAAAGATAGTCTTTCACAAACCCTTTTAAAGGAGAGAAAATTATCAGAAACATATAAAGTTCAACAAGAGCAACTAATTACCACACTTGAAATCAAACTAAAGGAGATTGAATTGAAATTATTGCAGGCAAACCAAGCAATTAATGATAAGAATAAAGAGGTAAAGGGTCTTCAAAATGAAATCAATATGTTGACTGATTCTATTAATCTTGTAAACGAAAAACTACAAATTACTCTTAATGAAAATTTAGAAAATTCTTTAATAGACAAGCCTCTTTTTGACAATTCCTCTTTTAACGGTGTAGAAATATCCTTTCCTGATTTTTTACTGGGGAAAAAAATCAACAGCTCTTTATGCAGTATATATGACCACCCTGGTGATATTCGTTTTATTACTAGAGAAGATGGTCTTGTACATATTGCTGGAGATCATTGGGGAGGAAAAATAGTTAAAACCTTATTTGCTGAAAATCAAAAATCCATAATCGTAATTCACGACGTATACAACGAACAAGGATATATGGGCTTAAATGAATATCAATTATTTTTTAATAATGAGGGCCAATTATTTGAGTTAATATCTAATGAAAAAAAGAAATTATATTTTTGTAATGATGGAAAGGAGTTTATATATAAGTTCAAATTAACTGATTTTGTTAAGTAAACATATAAAAAAAATAAGAATGAAAATTTTAAAAACATCTTTGTTATTAATTTTGATTTCTTTCAATTCTTTTTCACAAACCTATTTGAATACGGTTGAGAAAATCCTCAATTGAATAATTTTAAACTGCGAGTCAAATAACCACAATATCTAAAAACTATGAAAAAGCTAAGTGTAATTTTGTTTTTCCTTTCATTGATAATGATTTCAATATCCTGCGGAAGCAAAAGTTTCAATGAAGCATCATCAACAAATGAAGCATCATCAACAAATGAAGCATCATCAACAAATGAAGTTGCGATTGGTAATCAGGTTTGGATGACTGAAAACCTAAATGTCGACAAGTTCCAAAATGGAGACCCTATTCCGGAGGCTAAAACAGATGAAGAATGGATGAGAGCCGGTGAGAAAGAGCAACCTGCTTGGTGTTATTACGAAAACGACCCATTCAATGGGACAAAATACGGTAAGTTATACAATTGGTATGCGGTAAAGGACCCTCGAGGTTTAGCACCCAAAGGCTTTTATATTCCAAGCGATTCAGAGTGGACCATACTAACAGATTATTTGGGAGGAACAACATCCGGCACAAAAATGAAAAGCAATAAAGGATGGAATCAAAACGGTAATGGAACAAATAGTAGTGGCTTTTCAGGTCTTCCGGGCGGTTCCCGTTCTAGCACTGGTACATTTTACTTCGTTGGCGAGTTCGGTTACTGGTGGAGTTTTTCGGAGTACGCTACAGCCGATGCCACATACCGCACCCTGGGTTACCGCTTTGCCTATTTAAGCAATACCTACAACAAAAAGGCTCATGGGCATTCTGTCCGTTGCCTCAAGGATTAATTGGAAACAATTCCTTGGTAAGCCGAGGGCTTTATTTTACTCTATGCAGCTTGAATTATTTTCTCACATTGATTATCAAATAACAGAGATAAAATTTATAGAATCAAATTAATTGAGACAATAGAAACCAAATTAGAATTTGATACAAAAAAGTAATTTCTCTAATCAGATAATAGAACAATCAAAACCTTAAAGAAATGAAACAGGAAGGGAAAAATGCTTACATAGAACTTTTAGAATACAAAGTTGAAATTGGACCAAAAGGTTGGCGTGGTGCCCATCGAGGGATTGTTACAGTTAGTTATTCGGAAATTAAAGGAGTTGAACTTACACCTGCGGGTTTACTAACCTTTGGTTTTTTAAAGATTATTGTTTCCGAGGGTGCTGTAGCACAAGGAAATTCAACTTGGGGAAGGAAGGGAGATTTAATGAGTGACCCATTCGCTGTTGCATTTGAAAAATCAGACAAAGAAAATTTTAATCAAATAAGAAATAAACTTGAGTCATTAGTGATTGAAAATAAAAACTTAAAAAATTTAATTCCTAAATCTGAGAATACCACGATTGATTTAATAGAGAAAATAAAAGGTCTAGCAGCATAAAAAGATTTAGGCTTGATAACTGAAGAAGAATTTCAACAGAACAAGACTGACCTGTTGAGAAGAATATGATTTTAATAAATGGCGACTAAAAGAAGATTCAATGAACTAAGGGCCAAGGGGCATTCATTCGATAAAAGAGCCAAGGAACTAGGCAAGGATAAATAGAGTAAGGAAATCCGTACAATTAGGACTTACTTTTATTTCAATTTTTAAATTATGAGAATATTATTTTTGTTGGTTGTGTTTTTTCCATTCTTATCCTGTAATTGGTTGGACTTGGGAGAAAAAGAGGCAGAAGTTTATCCTTGCTTAGATGGAAACTGTAATTCTTTTTTTAAAATTGATCCTTGGGTCTCCCCAAGTGTGTTCAAAGACCAAAGCGAGTATTGGCATATAAAATTTTGGG
>CAMCEM010000149.1 GCA_945873755.1 Chitinophaga pinensis
CTTTAGTTTTACTACCATAATTGTTTTGTTCAGCCAATTCATGGTGTTCTATAGCAGCTATATCTGCATCAAATTCATGTTCGTCAATTGCAATTTCAATTGCATCGGTAACTAAATTAGATGTTGATTCTGGATTTAGTTCGTTATTATTTTCATTAGAAGCTTCATGAAAAACTTCAGATAAAGCTGGTTCTGTATTTAATTTTGCTTCAATAGTTTCAGTAAATTCAGTTTGCTCCGCTTCTTGTGTTTCACTAATATTTAGTGGTTCTTCCTCAATTGATTTTTCAATACTTTCAACTTCTGCAATAACTACTTCATTATTTTCGATAGCTAAAGTTGTTTCACCAATTGGAGTTTCTGTTAAAACTGGGTTTTCAATTAATTCTTCAGAAACAATATCTTCAATCATTTCTAATTCATTAATATTTTCTGTTTCCATTTTAGTCTCAATAGCTTCATTTGCTGAAACTATTTCTTCATTTGAATTTGAGTTTTCAAAAGTGTTTTCAATTACTACTTCATTTACAATAGTAGTTTCTTCGTTTGTTAATTCATTTGTTTCTGCTTTTACTGCAGCATCAGAAGGATTCAAGTCGTTTAATTCAGTCATTTTAAAAAATAGATAAAAATAGGTTTTCGTTTTTTGTTATGAGGGAGCGAATTTAATTTATTTTGTTAAAACACAATAAGTTTATATTCATACCAAAACAGTTCAGTATCATAAATTTATAATTTCTTAACATAGTTAATTTTTTTTATTTAATTTGAAACTTAAAAAAATGAGATGAAAATTCGTATAAAAGGTAATTCAATAAGGATAAGGCTAACCCAAACAGAGGTTAATAATTTTGGAAAAGAAGGTTATTTAGAAGAAGCTACAGAGTTTTTAGAAAACAAACTTGTTTATGCAATACAATCAACTAACGAGGTTTCAGAGCTTACAGCTAATTTGCTTAATAATAAAATAACATTAATGGTTCCGCATGCAATAGCTAATAACTGGGTAAATTCAGAATTGGTTGGATTTCAAAATAATTTTAAATTTGGTAACAATCAAGAATTATTTCTTTTAATTGAAAAAGATTTTGTTTGTTTAGACAATACATTTGAAGACCAAAGCGATATGTTTCCTAATCCGAATGCTGTTTGTTAATGAGAGATGAGAGATGAGAAATGACAATTCAACAATTCAACAATTCAACAATTCAACAATTCAACAATTCAATAAATCAACAATTCAATAAATCAACAATTCAACAATTCAACAATTCAACAATTCAACAATTCAACAATTCAATAAATCAATAAATCAATAAATCAATAAATCAATAAATCAATAAATCAATAAATCAATAAATCAATAAATCAATAAATCAATAAATCAATAAATGCAACATCCAAATCCAGAAAATCCAGAAGTTTTTTTAGATATTAAACTAACCGAACCAAAAGAAACTGCCGCGGGCATTCCTGCTGTTATTTCATCGGTTAAACATGTTTTTAGCGAAATGGGTGTTGTTCGTGGTTTTAAAGCGTTGGCTAAATTGAACCAAAAAGATGGATTTGATTGCCCCGGTTGTGCGTGGCCTGATCCTGACGATGAGCGCTCCCCTATTGCTGAATATTGCGAAAATGGGGCTAAAGCCATTGCCGAAGAAGCAACAACCAAGACTTTGTGGGCCGATTTTTTTGCTAAAAATTCTGTTTCAGATTTATCACTACTCGATGATTATAATATTGGTAAAAAAGGACGAGTGGCTGAGCCTATGTATTTACCAAAAGGTGCTACCCATTACCAACCTATTAGTTGGGAAAATGCTTTTAAATTAATTGCAAAAAACTTAAATGAATTGCAATCGCCAAACGATGCAATATTTTATACATCTGGCAGAACGAGCAATGAAGCTGCTTTTTTGTATCAATTATTTGTTCGCGAATTTGGAACAAATAACCTGCCCGATTGCAGTAACATGTGCCACGAAAGCAGTGGATTGGCATTAAACGAAAGTGTTGGAATTGGTAAGGGATCGGTAACTTTAGAAGATTTTTACGAAGCAGAAGTAGTTATTATTTTAGGACAAAACCCTGGCACCAACCACCCGCGAATGTTAAGTGCATTGCAAAAAGCAAAACAAAATGGCTGTACTATTATTTCAGTAAATCCTTTAAAAGAAACAGGATTAATTGGTTTTAACAATCCTCAAAAAGTGAATGGAGTATTGGGAATAAAATCGCAGTTAAGCGATATTTATTTACAAGTAAAAATTAATAGCGATTTAGCATTGATTAAAGCCATTGAGAAAATATTATGGGAAGATGAAAAAATTAAACCCGGGAGCATTTTCGATTTAAATTTTATAAAAGAAAACACCACTGGCTACAACGATTTGATTGATTCTTTAAATGAATTTACTTTAACCCAACTTAGTGAAGCATGTGGGATAACTGAAGATGAAATAAGAAAAACAGCTGAGGTATTTAAACATAAAAACAAAATTATTGCTTGCTGGGCAATGGGATTGACACAGCATAAAAATGCAGTGGATACCATAAAAGAAGTAGTTAACTTATTATTACTTAAAGGTAGTATAGGCAAACCAGGAGCTGGAACTTGCCCTGTGCGCGGACACAGCAACGTGCAAGGCGACAGAACAATGGGGATTTATGAAAAACCTTCTGCTTTGTTTATTGATAAACTAAATGAAGTATTTAACATTAATGCTCCTTATGAGCATGGATTTGATGTGGTAGATGCAATAAAAAACATGCATGCAGAAAAAGGTAAAGTATTTATAGCAATGGGTGGCAATTTTTTATCAGCTACGCCCGATACAAAATACACCGCAGCAGCTTTACAAAACTGTAAATTAACAGTTCAAATAAGTACAAAATTGAATAGAAGCCATTTAATAACTGGAGAAGAAGCGTTAATACTTCCAACTTATGGCAGAAGCGACAAAGACATCAATGAGTTTGGCGATGAACAATTTATAAGTTGCGAAAACTCAATGGGTGTAGTGCAAATGAGTAAAGGGAATTTAAAACCTGTTAGCAATCATTTATTGAGCGAAAGTGTAATAGTATGTAAAATGGCATTGGCTACTTTGCAAGAAAAATCGAAAATTAATTGGAATAGTTATATAAAAACCTACGATAATATAAGAAACGACATTGAAAAAACCATAAATGGATTTGAAGATTATAACAAAAGAGTAAGAGAATTAGGAGGATTTTATTTACCTAACGGAGCAAGAAAAGGGAAATTTAATACCATAACTCAAAAAGCAAATTTTAATGTAGGTAAGTTAATTTTTAGCAATTTAGCCCCCGATGAATTAATGATGATGACTATAAGAACCCACGATCAGTTTAATACCACTATTTACGGACTTGACGACCGCTACAGAGGAATATACAATGAACGTAGGGTTATTTTAATGAATGAAATAGATATTAAAAAATTAGGTTTTAACCATGGCGATGCGGTTGATTTATACAACTATTACGACAATGTAGAACGCGTAGCCAAAAACTTTATGATTATAAAGTACAATATTCCCGAACAATGTGCTGCTACTTATTTTCCTGAAACCAATGTATTGGTGCCTATCAATTCGGTAGCTGATAGAAGCAATACGCCTACTAGTAAATATGTAATCATAAAATTAAAAAAACATTCTTAATAAATTAATTAGTAAAAATATATTTGTAATAAATAAAAAACACAAAATTATGTTTGGAAAATTAAACGAAGCAAAACAAAAAGCCGAAGAAATGAAGCTTAAATTAGATGCTATTACTGTGGAAGGAAATGCGCAAGGAGTTCAAGTTATAGCCAATGCCAATAAAAAAATTATTTCAGTAAATATTAGTGCTGATTTGTTAAAACCAGAAAACAAAGAACAGGTAGAAGATTTATTAATAGTGGCTATTGAAAATGCATTGGAGCAAGCTGAAAATATTTCGGCAGCCGAAATGAAAGCAATGATGGGAGGAATGATGCCGGGCTTAGGAAATTTATTTGGTAACTAATACCGAAAAGGTATTTGTAATTGACCAATCTCGCATTACGTGTTGTTAAAAGAACTACCAAATCGGTATTTACCAACGTTAATTGACAGGATAAGAAATGGACTAACAAACATTTCACATTGGTAACAAATACCTATTTCGTTCGTTAAAGATAAGTTTTGTTTCATAAAAAAAAATTAATACTTGATAAAATTTAAATACTTTTTACTTCCCTTTTTATTTTTTGTAAATTACAATTATACAAAAGCCCAACCGAACAAATTTTTTATAAAAGGATTTGTTGTTGGTTACGATACCGTTACCCCTATTCCACTTTCTAATATTCATAACATTACTTCAAAAACGAGGTACATAACCAACAAATTTGGTGCATTTGGCTTAAATGTTGCTGCAACCGACACCTTAGAATTTTCGGTTATTGGCTATAAAACGTATACTTTGTATTGTAGCCAATATTTAAAACAAGGTGATGTGCCCATAATAGTAAAACTTAAAAGAAACTATATAAAACTAAAAGAAATAACTATTTCGGGTCAAAAACGCAGGCAAGACAGCATGGCAAGGGCTGCTGCCAAAAGGTTAAAAACCGATCCATTACTTAACAACCACATAACTGCATATTCTATTTACAATTCATCGCAAGGTGGTATGCTAAGCAGTATTTTAGCGGGAGGAAATAAAAAAATACAAGAATACGAAAAACTAATAAGGCTGGTTGAAATTTACAACGAACAAAACTTAGTGAGCGAAAAATATAATTTAGATTTGGTAATGAAAACAACTTTATTGGCCGAAATAGAAGCCAAAGAATTAATGAAATACTGCGAACTGCCCAATTATTTTGTATTAAACTCAAACGAATACGATATAGTTTTGGCAATAAAAAATTGTTTTAGAGAATGGAAAAACAGAAAAAATTAAAATAGCATTAGCTATTTATTATTAGGAGTTACAATTCCATCATTCAATTTTCTCAACTTCATGTTTACCAATATTTCGTGCAAAGTTTCTGCGGCTAAGCCATGCAATACCAATCGGTATGCTGCGCTATAAGTGGTTTCTGGAACCATTGGATGTTTGTTATTTACCAAACCCAAATGACCGGGTGTACCCAAAATTTGTGCGGTGTAAATAGCAATTGTTTCATCTAACTGCAACGAGTTTGATGCACGAACAAAATCGTTTGAGGTTAAAAATAATTGATAGAACGGAGTAAACAATTCTATGGCCGATCTTAAATCTAACGTATTGGTAAACTTATTTGGAAACTCAATATGATTGAACTGATCTTCGGTAATCATACTTAAGTCTAACGGATTTTTACCTACAATTGAAATGTCCTTTTCTTTTAATTGTTTGTTTAGTTTTATTACAAAATTGTATAAATTTAAATCGTGTTTTAAAAACAAATCTGCTTTTATATCCTCAAAATTGTAGGGCTTTAATGGAGTAGTATTAATTTCAATTCCTTCAATATTTTTGGCAATAAATTCCATAATTTCACTCCCCACATGAAAATGACGAAATATGAGTAGGTTGGCATCTTTGCTTACAAACTTTTTTAAACCCCATGCTAATATTTGGTGTAATATTTTTGAAGAGTTAATTAGTGTTGGAAAAAAGAACTTGAAAATATGAATGAAAAACATCAAAATTTTAGATATTACCTTTATTATTGGCAACATATATTTGGTCGATTTTGAATCATTATCCCTCATTAAACTTAACTTTGTAGTGTCGTTTATAGGAATACTTAAATCAAGGTACATGGCTAACCAAGGGTTAGGATCTCTTTCATCGTGAATATTAAAATTGTTGTTTGCAGTCATTTATTTAAATATTATTTTCAAAACTATTAGGCTTATGTTTTTTTAAATTTTATTACAAATTAAGTATTAATTTTTCCATTGTTGATTATTTAATGAACCCATTGAGTATTGTCAATAAGTTAAGAAATAATTACACTCTTTATACTTTCTCGACTTCACTCGAAATGACTTTAAGTGCAGTCAGTTCGAGCGTATTCTAGAACCGTGTCTAAAAAATTTTCGCTTTGAAAACGATTAACTTTATTACATATGACCTTTTCAATGTAAAATTTTTCTTAAACAACCCATATCAATTAATAATTCCCTAATTCTTCCAATTGCAATTTATAAAGTTTTGCCGTTGTTTTTGCTGTTTTAGCAATTCGCTTTGCTATTTCCATATTCATGCTTGGGTGGTTCAGGGCTTCTTCTAATTTATGGAAATGATTTTCATCTGCAACACCATGGTATATAAAAAACGAAACTTGATCATCGGTTAAATTAAGTTGTTCTTTTATCATTAATCCCCAATAACTCGCCAATCTTTTACCTATTCCTTCTATTACAAACATAGCACCTAACAAATCAATAGGATTTGGTTTACTGGCTTGCTGAAACATAAATGCCGAAAGCGACATGCTACCAATATTTTTTTCGTTGGTTAAAATAGCAGAAAGTGGTTCCCCTAAATTTACAAAATTCTTTTCCAGCATTTGATAATCTTTATGCTCGGCTGCGGTATGTTTTATAAATGCCGACCGAAGTTCAAACAGCTCAATGTCTATGTTTGATGCTGCTCTTGATATCCATTGCGAACCATCAATTACTTGTTGCCTTAAATCGTGCAACAACAATTTATAATCGCTCAAGCTTAATTTTCCTGCATGTATTTTTGTAATAATGGGTACTTTTAATAGTTCAGTTTCAAAGTCAATCCATACTTGAGCCAATTGTCTGATAAGCCACTCAGAAGTTTCGTTTTT
>CAMCEM010000150.1 GCA_945873755.1 Chitinophaga pinensis
GTGATTAAGTGATTAAGTGATTAAGTGATTAAGTGATTAAGTGTTTAAGTGATTAAGTGATTAAGTGATTAAGTGTTTAAGTGTTTAAGTGTTTAAGTGTTAATGATACAAAAACTAAAAACTTCGAACTAAAAACTTCGAACTAAAAAGGTGCTGTAGCCAATTCCCCCTTGCGGGTTGGCTATGAAAGAGAGAAGGGGGTTAGGGGGATGTTTTTTAAAATGCAAGTTGTGAATTGAAGAATGGATTAACTTTTTATGAAACTAAAAACTAAGAAACTAAGAACTAAAAAAAAATGAAGAAAATAATATATTTAATATTAACCTTAGTTGTAAGTAAAGCAAGTGTTGCACAATTAAAATACAGCAACGAATTTTTAAATTTAGGTGTAGGGGCTCGAAACTTAGGTATGGCGGGAGCAACAACTGCTAATGTAAGCGATGTAACTGCTGGATATTATAACCCTGCAGCTTTACTCCAAATGAAAGATAAATTTCAATTAATTGGTATGCGAAACAGCCAATTTGCAGGAATATTAACACACGATTATTTAGCAGGAGCATTTAAGTTAAACGATAAATCGGTGGTGGCTATATCAATTATTAGAGCAGGAGTTGACAATATTCCAAACACCCTATTTTTGATTAATAACAACGGACAAATAGATTACACTAAAATCTCTAATTTTTCGGCAGTTGATTATGCTTTTATTGGCAGTTATGCCACTGAAACTAAATTTATAGAAAACTTGCAAATAGGAGGTAATGTAAAAGTAATTAGAAGAGTAATTGGTGAATTTGCAAATGCCTGGGGTTTTGGTATTGATGCAAGTGCTTTGTATACTGCTAAAAACTTTAAGTTTGGTGCAATTTTGCGCGATGTTACCACCACTTTTAATGTTTGGAATTATACATTTAACGAAGCTGAAAAAGAAAAACTAATTTCAACCGGCAATGCACTGCCAAATAATAATTTAGAACTTACATTGCCTAAGTTTACTTTTGGTAGCAGTTACTTAAAAGTTAAAAATTGGTTTTCGGTTATGGGTAGTATCGATTTTGATATGTATACCGATGGACAAAGAAATACTGTTATTTCATCGAGCTTTGTAAATATTGATCCTAGATTGGGTTTAGAACTAGGTTACAAAAAAATTGTATTTTTAAGAGGTGGATTAAATAACTTTCAAAATGTAAAAAATGTAGATGGTTCAAGTTCTTTTAATGCTTCACCAGCTATTGGAGTGGGTTTAAAATTAAATAAAATAGAATTAGATTATGCATTAGGAAATGCATTTAACAGTGGTTTATTAAGTTCAAGTAATATCATATCTTTAAAATTAATGATTAGGTAATTTATATATGAAAATAAGAAATAGTAGAAAGCCTAAATTAATAGAAAGAAACGCAGAAAGAAGCGATTTTGATGAAATAATAACACTTTCAAAAATATGCTTTCCCGAAAATGAACCATGGAAAATGGATGTATTGGAAAGTCAATATAAAATATTTCCAGAAGGAATGCAGGTAATTACTTTTGAAGGAAAAATAGTTGGATCGGCTACTTCGTTAATTGTTAGTTGGGATGAATATGATGACGACCACGCTTGGAAAGAAATTTGCGACAATGGTTACATAACCAATCACGATGAAGAAGGCGATACGCTTTATGGCATTGAAGTAATGGTTCATCCTAATTACCAAGGATTAAAAATTGGAAGAAGATTGTATGAAATGCGAAGAAATTTGTGTGAAGACAAAAATTTAATGCGCATTTTAATAGGAGGTAGGGTTCCTAATTACCACAAACATTCGGAAGAGTTTGGTATAAGGGCATACGTAAAAAGAGTTGTTGAGAAGAAAATAAAAGATCCTGTGGTAACGTTTCAGCTAGCACAAGGATACACTATTCAAAGAATTATAAAAGATTATTTACCCGAAGACATTGAAAGCGAAGGCTACGGCTTATTGTTTGAATGGGTAAACTTAGACTACCAAGCTGAAACTAGGGAAAGAAGTGTGTTGATGAAAAAAGTTCGTATTTGTTGTATTCAATACGAACTACGTAAAATTACTTCGTTTAAACAGTTTGCTCAACAATGCGAATATTTTACCGATGTGGCAAGTAATTACAAATCCGATTTTGCTTTATTCCCTGAACTATTTACCACTCAACTTTTATCGTTACACGAGTATAAAAGTATGAGTCCGGAAGATAGTATTAGAAAATTGGATGACTACACGGAAGATTATATCAATTTGTTTTCTAGGTTGGCATTAGAATATAATATAAACATTATAGCAGGCACACATTTACAAGTTGAAAACGACCATTTGTACAATATTTCATATTTGTTTAAAAGAGATGGAACTTACGAAAAGCAATATAAAATACATATTACATCGAACGAAGCAAAATGGTGGGGAGTAAGGCCAGGCAACGAAATTAAAGTATTTAATACCGATTGCGGTAAAGTGGCTATTAATGTGTGTTACGATGTAGAGTTTCCAGAAATGGCAAGGATTGCTTGTAATAAAGGAGCTAAAATACTTTTTGTACCTTTTAGTACCGATGAAAAGCACGGACATTTAAGAGTTAAATTATGTGCACAAGCCCGAGCCATAGAAAACCAAATAATTGTTGCAACCGCAGGTACAGTTGGTAATATTCCTTCGGTTGATAATATGGATATTAATTATGCTCAATCGGGTATTTATACACCTAGCGATTTTGCTTTTCCTCCTGATGCAGTAGCTGGCGAAGCAAGCACAAATATAGAAACTGTAGTTATTGCAGATTTGGATTTAGCGGCTATTGAAAGAGCCAGAAACACGGGTACAGTTTTAAATTGGAAAGACAGAAGACTGGATATGTATGAAGTGTTAGAGAAATAAAGATTTTTCTTATACTTCTTTTAAGCTTACAATTGAATTTGAATTGTTATACCGACTATACAAAACAAACTGCTTTTTATTTGAGTTTTGAATTGTATAATCGGTATTGTTAATTGATATGCAGCTTATAGCTTAAATTTACTTAATTGCAACTGCAGTTTTTTCTACTTTGTTTTCAGCTTTTTTTAATTCAATTGTTAAAATTCCATCTTCCATTTTAGCATCTACTTGGCTTTTGTCAATATTTTCGTTTAGTTTAAAACTGCGTTTAAATTTACCTTCAAACGATTCAATACTGTGGAATTTGCGTGTGTCGTTTTCTTTTTTAAAGATTCTTTCACCGCTTATTGTTAATGTGTTTTTTACAATTTCAACGTTTACATTTTCTTTCTTTATTCCTGATAATTGAACGTAAAGTGTAAAATGGTTTTCATCTTCAGTAATATCAACTTTTGGCGAAAACTGAAAGTCTCTTTCAGCTTTACTTATTTGATGATTAAATACTGAATCTACTGAATTAAAAAATTGAGATGGTACTGAGTTTTCTATAAAAAACTCTCTTGCTGGATTTAAATTTAAAAATTTCATAATGTGTTTAATTTTTTTTGATTGATAATTTCTATCGTTCAAATATTTTTCCAATTGAATTATTAAGACAATATGGCTAATTTATTGAATTTAAATTCAAGAAAATTAAAATTAAAAAGACATAATGACCTTTTATTCTTAACTGTTGACTAAATGGTCAATAAAACTAGTATATAATTATTTCATTGGAGTAGATGATTCTTTTTTGAAAAAAGGATAAAGTGAGCAAATAATCCCGGATGAATGCATTCCCAATTTGCCATCAAGATTATCGTTACTTAATGGGAAATTATAAGAGTAATAAAATAAAAATTTTCTAAAAAAACTATACCCCAATACAGGGGCAATTCTTATGTCATTATTTTTATTTGAAATTATATCACTTATTTTAGCACCTAAAAAAATTACTGATTCGCTAGATTTAGAAAAGTAATTTAAAAAATTGTAAGTAAAGCTTGGAATTGCATAATCAATGTTATTTTTAGAGGAATAACCAATAGTTAAATAATAACTTAAATAATCCTGTCCTAATTTGTTTTGTTTATATTTTGTGTATCCAAGGCTATAAACAGGATTACTATTTTCAAATGCATAAAATTGAAAAATAATGCCACTGTTAAGTGTTTTTACTTGTGAGTAACCTTTTGTTATACAAATAAAAAAAATAAAAATGTAAATGTAATTTTTGGGTTTCATATTAATCAACTTTTCCTAAAGGTAAAACAACTTCAAATACA
The DNA here is from genome assembly GCA_945873755.1 of Chitinophaga pinensis. Taxonomy (GTDB): domain Bacteria; phylum Bacteroidota; class Bacteroidia; order UKL13-3; family UKL13-3; genus JAAFJM01. Next base: position 4,220 of record CAMCEM010000150.1, read on the forward strand.
GTTCCTTCGTTTTCCTTACTTGTAAAGCTTATTTTTCCACCTGCGGCTTCTATCATATTTTTTACCATAGGTAAGCCTAATCCCATTCCGTATATTTTTGTACTAAAATAGGGCGTAAATATTTTTGAAACATCTGCATTGCTAATGCCTTTACCGTTGTCTTGTATTTTAATTATTACACTTTCGTTTTCTACAATTGCATTGATATCTATCAATCCTTTCCTTTCATCAGGAATGGCTTGAATAGCGTTTTTAATAAGGTTTGTAAAGGTTCTATTTAAATAATTTTTATCGAAATAAACACAAACAGATTCAGGTATTTGATTTATAATTTTTGCATTTTCTTCGGCACTATACAAATAAATAATTGGTTGAAGAAACTCTTTTAAAAATATATTTTCAAATTCGGGAGTTGGCATTTTAGCATAATTACTAAACTCACTGGCTAAATCATTTAAAACATCAATTTGGGTAATAATAGTTTTACTTACTCTATGAAAGGTTTCTTCTAATTTTGGGTGTTTATCGTTCCAAGCTCTTTGTAAATGCTGAACACTTAATTTCATTGGAGTTAAAGGGTTTTTTATTTCATGGGCAATCTGCCTAGCAATGTCTCTCCATGCGCCTTCGCGCTCACTTTGAGCAAGCATAGTAGCGCTTTCCTCCAGTTTTTCAATCATTAAATTGTATTGCTTTACCAAGTCGCCAATTTCATCTTTTCTAGTCCAAAGTATAGGCTCGTTTTTCTTTCCTAAATTTGTAGTACTTAACTGTTTTTGAATTAAAATTAACGGATAAGATATGTTTTTAGAAATAATATAAGCAATAACACCAATTACAATAAAAAGGAGTGCATATAAATTAATAAATCCTACTATTATGCTCGATATTTCGCTTAATAAATCTGCTCTTTTGCTAAAGTAAGGCAATTGTGCATAACCAATTAAATTATTTTCATTTTTATAAATTGGAACATAAGCAGCCATGTAACCAAACTCGGCAATGTTTTCTGCTTGGCTAAATTGCGATTCTTTTAATTTATTTAAATGGTAAAATGCAGTTGGATTAATCAAATCGGCAATAACCCCTTCATCAAACACTTTGCTAATGCTACTGGCTATTAATCGCCCATTTAAGTTATAAATACTTATATCGGTATCGTAAAAATCGGCTAGTTGGTTTAAATATGCTTTGGTTTCGCTTTGCTTATTATTTATAATAAAATTTGATGCTTCGCTTTGTAATGTGTTTACTACACTTCTAATTTTCCTACTTAATTTTTCATTTTGCTTGTTGTTGTATTCCGATTGAATAAAACTAATTGTAACATAGGCAGTAATACTTAAGGTAATAAATACTATTAAAATAATTGAAACCTGAATTCTAGTTCTTATTAAAACAACATCGGGATCTTTAATAAATAAAAATCGATTTATAAAATGTTTTATAAACCTGTAAGTTTTTGATTTTATAAAATTAAATCTTTTTAGGAAGCGAGAGTTTACAATGGTATACACCGAAAGCGATAAAATTAAAACCAATGTAAAAAAAGTAAATATTAATGAAAATAGGCCTAAAGGTTCGAAAAAAGCTTCGTCCTTTTTGCTAACCAAAACAGTAAATTGATTGTCGGCATTTAGTTGTAAATGCTCAAATTCATTTTCGTAAAAGTTAATGTACTTTCCTTTCTCAGTTGTTTTACTATTTACAGTTCTGTAAGGATAATTTCCACTTTGGCTAATTAATGCATTGTTCTTGTAAATGGCATAACTGTAATCAAATTTTTTAAAACCAATGGTGTTACTCGTTCCTTCTATTTGAAGTTCTTCAAATCGGTTTTCGTCTTGTATTAATTTAGGCTGAAGTTGAATAAAAATATATCCTAAATTTAAGTTGCCATTTTTTACAACAAATTTTGATAAATATCCTTTTAAAAAACTATTTGTTTTTAAATACCTAAAATAGTCGTTTATAGTTTCAATTGATTGGTTTTTATAAATTTGATTTAGTTGAAAATAGGATAAATTATTTCGTTCATTTAAATGGTTTCCTATTGAATCGTAATCGAAAATAGTTACTTCGTATTTGCTTAAATAGCCAGTAAAATAGAGCTGTCTAATGGTTTTCTTAAATTGCGATTTTGAAGCAATTGGATTTAAAAAGTAATATTTAATTTGCTTGTCTTGTATTATTTTTTTTTCAATGTCCTTTAAAAAGTATTCAGTATTTATGTCATTTTGCGATATTAATTTTTCGGCAAAAAGCTTCCTATTTTCTATGTCTTTTGAGTTTGAAAAATAGTTTATTGAAAAACTAGCTGTAAATGAAATAAGGATGACTAAAATAAAATAATGCTGAAATCGATTGGCTTTTGGTACAAAATAGTTGAAACAAATAAAAATTAACAAAAAACCCAATGAACCCAAAGTATATACATGGTCTCTATCGAAAACGTAATAAAGAATTAAGGGATGAACAATAAAAAATACTATTAAAATTATAGCAGTAATTAGCCAATAATTAAAATTATTTCTTTTAATAAATATATAAGTATTTTTAATACAAACATGAATTACAACAATGAGAATAACTGC
>CAMCEM010000151.1 GCA_945873755.1 Chitinophaga pinensis
CTAATTAAATAAAATGCTTTTAAAATTGATAAATAAAAAATATTATTTCATTGTTTTTTTTATGTTAGTGATTAACTGCGAGGTTTTTAGTCAAATAAAATTAACACATGAAGATAGTTTAATGTATAAGTTAGAAAATGTTAAAGGAGAAATTACAATTCAAAAAATTGATACAGCCATTTTTGATTTTAACAAAAGTTTAGAAGAGCAACTTATTTCGCTTGATACCATTTTACTATATGCAACTGAAATTTCGGCAAATGTAAAAACAGCAATTGCTGAAACCAATAAGTTTAAATACAATAGAGAATACATGAAATGGGTTTATTTAAACTCTATTCAATTATTTTATAATTGGGGTTATGGTAATAACTTAAACAATATAATTGCCAGCAATCAACCAAATGATTTGGCCACACAAAATTTAAATGCAGGATATCGGTTTGGTATTAATGTAGTATTTCCTTTAGGAGATTTATTTGGACGAAACGCTAGACTAAAATCGTTATTACATGAAACTGATGTGTCAAAACATAAACAAGAAGAAGCTCGAAGAATGTATAAGCGGATAATAATTGAAGATTACTTTAATTTAATAGCAAATCAAAAATTACTCTTAGTAAAAAGTCAGGATTTGGAAACAACAAGAATTGCAGCAGAATTGTCGTTGGTAGAAATGAGAAGAGGGAAAATTCCACCTTCTGAATTAAGCCGAATGAGAGGACTTTTAGCCATGAGTGAAACTTCTTTTGAAATAGCAAGTCGCGATTTTTTATCATCGTATTATAAATTTGAAACTACCCTAACTGTACCTTTATATAATTTTAAAAAAAGATAGTTCAATACATTAATGACATTAATCTCATTCATAAAAATAATAATTAATAAATGGAAATACTTGTTTAGTTTTCCACTAATATTGGCTACAACAGTTTATTTATTAACTGCAAACCAAGAAAGAGAATTCCAAACAAGTGCTACAATTTATACAGGAATTGCATCGGGTTATGGCATTACTGATGATAGTGAAACTAAAATAGACATGTTGGAGGTTAATAATGCTTTCGATAACTTATTGATAACAATAAAAAGTAGAGAAACATTAGAAGAAGTTGCTTTAAAATTATTAGCTCAACATTTACTATTAACTCAAGTAACTCCTGATATAATTGGTGAAAATGCTTTTGAAAATCTTAAAGATTTAATACCAGATGAGGAAAAATCAAAATTAATAGTACCTGGTAGTTTTGAAAATACATATAAAAAATTAAATTCATTAAAAGATAGCTCAAATAAAAACATAGTTAGGTATATTTTAAATGGTAAAAACAGTATATATAACCCTGAATATATATTAAGTGCAATGACAGCTAATAGAAAAGCTAGCTCGGATATGATAGAAATGACTTTAAAAACTAACGATCCAGGTATTGCTGTAAACATGTTAATTTTTTTAATAGAAACATTTTCAAAAAGGTTTAAGTCTATAAAGGGTTCAGAAACAAATGATGTTGTAAAGTATTTTGAAGAACAACTTAAATTATCTTTTAACTCATTACAAAGTTCTGAAATTAAATTAAGAGATTTTGGTATAAACAATAAAATTATTAATTACTACGAACAAGCAAAGTTTGTAGCTGAAAGTAAAGAAGATTTAACTTCAGATTATTACAAAGAGAAAATGAAATTTGAAGCTGCAACTTCTGCAATTGTGAGGATTGAAGAAAAAATGGCTAAATACTCTGATGTATTAAAAAACAATGACGAAATGATTAAAATTCGTCAAGATATATCGCAATTAAATATAAATATTGCCAATGCTAAAGCTTATAAAATGAATGAAAATCAAATTCAAAATATGGAAAACGAATTGGATTTACTAAAAGATAAAATAAGAGACAAAGCAAGAGAGTTTTATAATTTAAATAATAATATTGAATGGATTCCTCAACAGGCATTGTTAAACGAATGGCTAGATAAATTGGTAGAATTAGAGGAAAGTAGAGGAAGATTAATGGTTTTTGAAACCCGAATAAAACAATATGAAGGCATCTATGCTCAATTTGCACCGCTTGGCTCTACCATGAGTCAATTAGACAGAGAAATAGTTATTAATGAAAAAGAATATTTATCAATTTTACATGGTTTAAATTTAGCTAAGCTCCGTCAAAAAAATATTGAAATGAGTAACAATTTAAAAACTGTTGATAGTCCTTTTTTTCCTATTAGTCCTTTACCATCAAAAAGAGGTTTATTAATAATTATTGGTTTTTTAAGTGGTTTTATATTTCTATTGGCATACTATATTGCAGCTGAATTATTGAATAATTCAGTAAGAACCCCTGAAAGAGTTGAATCGCAAATAGGTTTACCTCTTTTAAATGCATTGCCCGATTTGGAATTAAATTCGAGTAGGATTGTTAATTTGGCTGAAATGAATTCAGCTTTGGTTCAAAGAGTAATCAACTCAATTTTTATTGAATTAAAAAAATTCAATCATAAACCAGATAGACACGTAATTACCATATTAAGTACAAAAAATGGAGAAGGAAAAAGTTATTTTTCAAGTTTAATAGCATCAAAATTAGCACAAATTAAAAACGATGTAATACTTTTATATCCTGAAACATCTGCCAAATTCGATTACGGATCTAGACAAAAAATACATAGCGAGTTACAAATTAAAGAATATAAAGTTATTGATAAATTAGTTGATGCCGATAGTATTACAGATTTGATTGAAGCGCATAATAATAAACCATTAGAAGAAGGTAAACACAGCTTTATAATTATAGAGTTACCTAGTTTAAACAAATATCCAATTCCTATTCAAATTTTAGATCAATCAGACATTTCAATTTTAACTGTTCATGCCCATAAAAGTTGGACAAATAGTGATAAACGAATTTTAAAAGAATTTGAAAACATAAAACAAAATAAAGTAAAAGTTTTACTTAATAGAGTGGTACCTGATTTATTGGAAGGTATTTATGGTGAAATTCCTAAACATCGATCTGCATTTAGAAAAAAACTAAAGTTAGTTTTTGGAGGTCAAAAGTATTAAAATATGCTTACTTCAGTAAGAAAAAAAAAACAATCAAATGAATTGTTAATCTCTTTTGGAGTATCTACTCTTGCCGTATTTTTAGGCATATTGGTCGCTAAAATTGGTGTTAACTTTGCTGCAATATTAATTTGTGCTCCATTTCTAATAGGCTATTTAATTTACGTTTTTAAATACCCTCGAATAGGTTTACTTTCTGTATTTCATTATAGCTTTATAGTTAATGGTTTAACGCGTTTTTTTCCCCCTGTCATTCCTTTCGGACTTATTGTTGATGGCTTATTAGTAATAACAATTATTGCTTGTTTTTTTTCTATAAAAAAGCAACAAGCATCCCAAATAAATAATACAGTATTTTGGCTTGCTTTAATTTGGATGGGTTATATAGTATTTGAATTATTTAACCCTGAAGCAACTAGTAAAGAGGCTTGGTTTTATGCCATGAGAGGAATAGGATTTTACATGGTTTTACAAATTCCACTTACTTTAATTTTATTTCCTAATAGAGAAGATTTAACTCTATTTATTAAAATGATTATTTATTGGTCACTGTTTGCATCAATTTATGCTTTTAAACAACATTATATAGGAATTACTGATGGAGAAAGACAATGGTTAGATGATGGGGCATCTATTACTCATTTTATACATGGCAGAATTCGTATATGGTCATTTTACTCTGATGCAGGACAATTTGGTGCAGGAATGGCGCATGTTGCAGTATTTTGTATCATACTAGCTTTATCACCCACTAATACCAAAAAACAAAAAATATTTTATTGGATATCGTTTCTAATACTTTTTTGGGCCTACGCACTTTCTGGTAGTCGAGGACCTTTATTTGTAATTATTACGGGTATGTCTCTTTACTTAGTAATTGTAGGTAATTTAAGAATACTTATTATTGGGGGAATTATAGGTGGTTTGTTTTTTGGGGTTTTAAAATTCACATATATTGGTAGTACAAATTACCAAATTCAACGAATGAGAACCGGGCTCGACCCAAATGATGCTTCTTTAGTTGTTCGACTCGAAAATCAAAAACAACTTAAAGGTTTTATGGCTTCAAGGCCTATTGGTGCTGGAATTGGCACAGGAGGTAGTTGGGGCGATAGGTTTTATAAAGGTCGATGGTTAAGCTCTGTTCAATTAGATAGTTGGTATGTTAAAATTTGGGTTGAAATGGGTCTTGTAGGTTTAACTTTGCATTTAATGCATTTATTTATATGTTTGGGTGTTGGAATTTATAATACTTTGCGAATAAAAGACCCACAGTTAAAAACTGAAATGATGGCACTATGTGCTGGTTATTTTGGAATTATGTTTGCAAGTTATGGAAACCAAATTCTGGGACAAAACCCTACTGGATATGTAATGTATATGAGCATGGCATACTTTTTCATTTGTTCTAAATGGGTTAATAAAGATGGTAATATTTTACCTGTAAACCAAGTTGATAAATAAACTAAAATTTAATTTAACAAAATATAACTCACTTCAAATTTATCAATTTTTGAGGTATGGTAGTTTTTTTCTAATATCAATTTTATTAGCTAAAATTGCTTTTTATAGATTTAATCCTGGATACGGAACTAGCATTATAAGCAGGTATGAACTTTTAATGGTGGTAAGCTCGAGTTTGACATTTTTTTGGGTTTCGAGTATTTGCAATACCCTTGTTCCTTTTTTTAATGCAAGCAATAATGATAAACAAAAAAGAATTTTGTTTAACGCATTTGTATTGATGGTAGCATTTGGTTTAATAGCTGCTATTATTACTTATTCATTTGGATTATACAAAAAAGAAGATTCCTACTTATTTCAAATGTTTGCATTGGTAGTTTTTTTAAATACTCCAACTTTTATAGTTGATTATATTTTTTATTTAAAGGGTAAATATAAATCGCTTATAGTTTGGGGAATAATAACTTTTACCGCTCATTTATTGTTGTTGTGCGTTCCTTTGTATTTTAAGCAAACTTTAAATTTAGCTGTTAATTTATTAGTAATATTAGCCCTTTTAAAATTTAATTATACAATTATATTACTACTAAAATATTCAACTATTAGTATAAATACAAGGCTTATTCAGGAGTTTATGATCAAGGTATTGCCATTTATGTTTTCTATTTTATTAGGTGGAAGTATGGAATACATCAATGCTTTTATAGTGGAACATTCTTTTACTGAAACCGATTTTGCTGTTTTTAGATATGGTGCTAAAGAGTTACCAATATTTTTAATTATGGCAAACTCTTTAAGCAATATTTATAGTGGCGAAATTGCCAATTTAAATAGAGATGGTAATTTAAATATTGGATTGAAAAAGTTAAAAAATAGCAGTAGAAAGTTAATATATTGGCTTTTTCCTTTAGCAATTATTTTACTTTTTGTAAGTAAATACATGTACATTTGGCTATATAACAATGATTTAGCAGAAGGGTATAAAATTTTCAATATTTCATTATTATTAATAATTAGTAGATTAATATTTCCACAAACAGTTTTAACAGGGCTTATAAAAACTAGGGCTTTCTATTTAGTTTCAACCAATGTGTTAATCGTAAATGTAATCTTAGCCATTTGGTTTGTTCAATTTATGGGAATTACAGGAATTGCTTATGCTACAGTTATTTCATTTTTAGTCGAAAAAATTCAGTTAGTAATTTATTGTAAAATAGAAGGAATTAGGTTTAAGGAATATACACCAGTGGTAGAGTATTATATTTTTAGTGTATTAATGATTGTGGCCTTTATTTTTTCAATTAACATGTAATTTTTATGGAAAAAAATGCTGCATATTATATAAATAAGTTAGCACTTAATAACCACTTAGAAGGTGGAGCTTTTAAAGAAACTTATAGAAGCAAAATGGTAATAGCTAATAATGCTTTAAATGAAAATTTTAAAGGTATTACCAATGCCAGTACAGCTGTTTATTTTTTGCTACAACACAATCAATTTTCAGCTTTTCATAAAATAGCAAGCGATGAAGTTTGGCATTTTTATGCAGGCAATACTTTAACAGTTTACGAAATAGAAAGTAATGGAAATTTACTTACCCATAAACTAGGAACTGATTTAGAAAACGGGGAAACTTTTCAATGTATGGTAAGTGCTGGTAATTGGTTTGGTTCGCGTTGCGAAGTTAAAAATGGTTTTAGTTTAGTAGGTTGTACGGTAGCTCCGGGTTTTAATTTTACCGATTTAATACTAGCCGATAGAACTGATTTAATTAACAAATACCCTCAAATTGCTTCACTTATAGCTGAAATGACTTATTAGCTAAATTTAATGATGTTATTCCATAAAAAAAGTACGATTGATTTATAACAATCGTACTTTTTTTGCGCTTCAAATAAAGTAGAAGACTTTGTAATTATTAATTTTCTATAACTAACTTTTTAGTTACACTTCCATAAACCGATTTTATAGTAATAAAATAAATACCTACCTTTAAATTAGAAGCATTAAAATTGGCTGAATTTTCGTTTTTATTAATCAAGTTAATTAAAACATTTTTTCCAGTTACATCTACTAAATTGTATTCAAAATTACCAAAATCAAAACTTGCATTAATAGTAAAAATTCCTTTTGATGGATTAGGGTAAACCTCAATAGTTTGATTACTTAAAGTTTCGTTAATCGA
>CAMCEM010000152.1 GCA_945873755.1 Chitinophaga pinensis
TGGATTAACAATAACTAACGATGAGTTAACAGATTTATTTATTGGTGACAATATACACCCTCAGGTAGTACAATCGTTTACTGATCCTAAAACAGGCTCATTCGATAAAAATGTTGTTATTCAAAACCTAAAGCAAATAAATGAAAAAGGCGATGAAAAAACCAAAAAGCAGTTGCGTGCTTTCGAAGATTTTTTATACCAAGATGGTTTAAATAAAAAATACAGTTCTTTAGTAAAAAAAGGAGCTTATACAACCAATGTGGAAGCGAAAAAACTTTACGAAGGTAGAACAAGAACTGCTGAATTGAATTATGTTGTAATGCCGTATTTTTCAGTAGCTGATTCTACAATAAAAACAGAAGAAAGTGATTTAAAATCTTTTTTTAGTAAAAATCAAAATAAATACAAAGAAAAAGAGAATAGCCGTAAAATTGATTTTGTAGCTTTTAATTTTGCTCCTAGCAAAGAAGATACTTTTGAAATACAAAAGTGGGTTAGTCAACAAGCTGCATTATTTGCTGAAGCCAAAAACGATACTATGTATGTGGATGCTAATAGCGAAATAAGATTTGATGTTACACCACGATCAAGAAAAGATTACCCTGAAGAAATAGTTGGTAGATTATTTAGCGATTCAGTTGGTTCGGTTATTGGGCCATTATTTAAAGACAATAAATACCAGTTTTATAAAGTTAGTGGGGTTAAAAATGATACTACAGTATACATGCGTGCCAGTCATATTTTATTTAAAGTAGAAGGAACCACTGCACAAGATACATTAAATAGTAAAGCTAAAGCAGAAGAAATTTTAGCTCAAATTAAAGGTGGAAGCGATTTTGGTATTATGGCTTCTCAGTATGGAACTGATGGTACAAAAGATAAAGGTGGCGATTTAGGTTGGTTTCAAGATGGACAAATGGTTCCTGAATTTAACAAGGTTTGTAAAGAAGGAAAAAAAGGCGATTTAAGTATAGTTAAAACTCAATTTGGTTGGCACATTGTAAAAGTAACTGAAAACAAATCGAGCAAATTAGTTACAGCAGGTATACTTGAACGCACATTTAAAGCAAGTGATAAAACTGTTGGATTGGCATTGAACGAAGCTGGACAATTTGCAGTAAATAGCAGAAAAGTATCAGATTTTGAAGCAAATGCTAAAGAAAGAAAATTACAAATAAATACTGCAGAATTTGTTAGAGAAAACGATAATTTTTTACCTGGATATACTGATGCGCGTGAAGCAGTAAAATGGGCATTTAATGCTGATGTAAACGATGTGAGTGATGTAATTACAATTGGTGATAAACATTTAGTTATAGTTGTAAAAGCCATTCGCGAAAAAGGAAAAGCAAACTTTGAATCGGCAAAAAGTAGAGTAGAAGCTGACTTTAGAAAAGAGAAAAAAGCAGAACAGTTAATTGCAAAAATGAAAGAAGCTACTGATGGTGGTGCCAATAATTTAGATGCTTTAAGTAAAAAATTAAACTTAACAATTACTCCTGTTGGTAACCAAAGTTTTGAAGGAACTAGTTTAGCTTATGTTGGGCAAGAGTTAACTTTTGTAGGTGCAGCTTTAGGAACAGCACCTAACAAATTTGTTTCTGCTTTTAAAGGTGACGGTGGAATTTATGCTTACCAAGTAAATAAATTTGCTGAAGCACCAGTAATTACTGATTACAATCCATATAAAGCAGAATTAAAACAACCATTAACCCAAAAATTAGAATATGGTTTTATGGAAACTTTAAGAGAAATTCATAAACTAGAAGATACTAGATACAAGTTTTATTAATATTTAATTTGTTAAAAATAAAAAGCCATTAGTTTTCAAACTAGTGGCTTTTTGTTTTTATATAAGATATGCTTCACTACCAATTTAATAATACCAATAATACTGAAACCGTAGTTTTTCTGCATGGGTTTTGCGAAAATTTTTCGATTTTCAATAATCAAACTCAGTATTTAAAAAATTACTTTAATATTTTATGTATTGATTTACCAGGGTTTGGCAAAAGCCAAATAATTAATAATATTACTTTACCTGCAATGGCAAATGAAGTAAGCCTAGTGTTAAGCTCACTTTCAATTAGCAAATGTTTTATGTTTGGCCATTCAATGGGTGGGTATGTGACTTTGGCTTTTGCAAATCAATTTAGTCCCAATTTAAAAGGCTTTGGTTTAATACATTCAACTGCAAAAAAAGACAGTTTTGAAAGGTTAGCTAAACGCAAACAGTTAATTAACTTTATTCAAAAACATGGAACTGCTCCGTTTTATAAAACATTTTTTCCAGATTTATTTTATAATAAAGAATTAAACAAATCGGTAATTGAAACATTAATTAATAATAATTTAAATGATAAAAAAATAGGAGTAATGGAGGGAATAAAAGCAATGATGATGCGTGAAGAAAACACCATTTTATTGGAAAAAACTGAGCTTCCTGTTTTTTGGGGTATTGGAAAACACGATACCATTATAAAAGACTTGGAAATGTTTGCGCAAGCGGCATTATGTAAGCAATCAGAAATTTGTTATTTACAAAATTCGAACCATATGGGAATGATAGAAGAGGCTGATTTATTGAATGAAAGCATTTTAAAATTTGTTCAAAGAATTGCTTTAAATTAATTTATATTTCAATATATATTTTTGAGTAAAATAAAAATATGCATTCGGTTTAAAAAGTAATTATTTGATTATTTAATAATTTATAAAATTAATATCTGTTTATTATATTGCAGCCTATTAAATGTTCAAAGATTTATACAAAATTTAGTATATAAAATATATTTATATGAAAGGAATTATTTTAGCTGGTGGAAGTGGTACTCGCCTACATCCATTAACATTGGCAGTAAGTAAACAATTAATGCCCGTTTACGACAAACCAATGATTTATTACCCATTATCGGTATTAATGTTAGCTGGTATTAAAGAAATCTTAATCATTTCAACTCCTCACGATTTACCAGGATTTAAAAAATTATTAGGCGATGGTTCACAAATTGGATGCAAATTTGAATTTGCCGAACAACCAAGTCCTGATGGATTAGCACAAGCTTTTGTAATTGGAGAAAAATTTATTGGTAATGATAGTGTAGCCTTAATTTTGGGCGATAATATTTTCTTTAGCTCGGGTTTAAAATCACTTTTACAGTCAAATAATAACCCTGAAGGTGGTGTAGTTTTTGCTTACCACGTTAGCGATCCAGAGCGTTATGGTGTAGTAGAATTTGATGAAAACATGAAGGCGTTGAGTATAGAAGAAAAACCAATAAATCCAAAGTCTAATTATGCAGTTCCTGGATTATATTTTTATGATAACTCAGTTGTTGAAATTGCCAAAAATATAAAACCTTCCCCTCGTGGTGAATATGAAATTACAGATGTAAACAAAGTTTATTTAGAGCAAGGAAAACTAAAAGTAGGTGTTTTACAACGAGGAACTGCTTGGCTTGATACTGGAACTTTTAACTCGTTAATGCAAGCTGGTCAGTTTGTACAAGTAATAGAAGAACGCCAAGGCTTAAAGGTGGGTTGTATTGAAGAGATTGCGTACAACATGGGTTTTATTAACAAAGTACAGTTAGAAACAGAAGCCAAAAAATTAGTTAAAAGTGGTTATGGACAGTATTTATTAAACTTAATAAAAAAATAAAAAATTATAATATGAATATACAACACGAAGCATTAAAAAAATTTAGTTACCAAATAGAGTTTGCTCTAAGTAATTTCACTCCACACGGAAAAGAAATTAGTAATTATACAAATATAGTAATTGGTGGAATGGGCGGAAGTGGAATAGGTGGCCGCATAGTAAAAAATATTTTCATGAACGAATTCCCTATTCCTGTAGAATGTGTGGCTGAGTATAGTTTACCTGGTTATGTAAATAAAAACACACTAGTAATATTAGGTTCGTATAGTGGAAATACCGAAGAAACTTTGTATTTATATGAAGAAGTAAAAGAACGCGGATGCGATATGATTATACTTACCGGTGGTGGTAAATTAGGCGCAATTGCAACCGAAAATAATATAAAACAATACTTTTTAGAACCAGGATTTCAACCAAGAATGGCATTGGGTTTTTCATTGACATATTTGGTTCAAATTTTTGCTGAATTTTTAAAGAAAGATGTTACTGAAACTTTAAAACAAATAGCTGCTGATGTAAAAGACACGGCACCTTATGAAGCAGAAATGACCAAGGCTTTTGAATTAATTAAACCAAAAGTTGCTTACAAATTTGTAGTAGTTACCGATGCTTTTTTTGAATCAACCGGAATTAGATTTGCACAGCAAATACAAGAAAATGCAAAACACGAAGCTTTTGTAAGTGTGTTGCCAGAGGCAAATCACAATATGATAGAAAGCTATTATGGCGACTTGCCTTCATTGTTTATTTTGGTTAATTCAAATAGCAATGATAGAGTAACTGCTCGTTTTGAATTTTTAACTAATTTGTTAGAAGTTGAAAACCATAAAGTATTAAACATGTCGGTAAGTGAATTTAGTTTGCAATCAGTTTACGAAATGATACATAGACTAGACTGGTTAAGTTTATATGTAGCTGATTTTAGAAAAGTTGATTCATTAAACGTACCAAACATTGCTTCATTAAAAGAGTATTTGGAAACTGTATAATTTGAGTTTATTAAAAAATATATTTGGTATTAAAGGAGTAGAAAACAACGCTACTCCTTTTTTTAACCCTGTAACTACTGAGTTACATTCCCATTTAATACATGGGGTTGACGATGGTGTTCAAACTTTGGATGAAGCTTTGGAAACTTTAAAAGTTTTTGAAACAATGGGGTATAAAAAAGTAATAACTACTCCACATATTATGAGCGACTTTTATAAAAATGGTCCTCATAATTTATTAGATAAACTAGTTGAAGTTCAAAATTTTATTAAAGAAAACAATGTAAATATTGAGTTAGAAGTAGCTGCAGAATACATGATTGATGATGCTTTTGAAGATAAAATTAAAAACAACGAATTATTAAGTTTTGGAGGCGATAATAAATACATATTAGTAGAAATGCCTTTTTTAGAAGAAGCTAGAAACTTTAAAACTGTAATTTTTGAGCTTCAAATTTTAGGATATAAGCCAATACTTGCTCACCCAGAAAGATACACTTACTACCACCAAAAAAAGGAAAAATACGATGAAATTACTGATAAAGGAATTTTATTGCAGTTAAATAATTTATCGTTAATAGGTTACTACAGCCCTCATGTATTAAAAGCTGCTGAATATATAATTGATAAAAAGCTACATAGTTTTGTAGGAAGCGATGCACACAATCTTCGACATATTTCTATTATAAACGATAAGGTAATTAATTCAAAACTGTATCAAAAAGCGTGCACTTCAGTTGAATTACTAAACAATACTTTGTAATTATTTTTTTGCTATTTTATAAAATAATAATTGCCCTATTGTAATTAAGAAAATAGTGAATAAGCTACTAAAAAATATTCGAGTTAAAGTACCAAAAAACTGATTAAATGTAAATGCTTCTAAAAAGAAAAGTAGAAAGTGATGGATAAAAACCAAAACCGAAGCATACAGAATAAAACCTAATGGTCCTTTTGAACCAATACTTGGTTCAATTTTAGTATCTTGATCATCTTTATTAGTACTAAAAACAATATAAAACCTTCTAAAATATCCCAGCAATACCGTAGCTGCAATGTGTGGGCCGGGCAAACTACTAAAAGTATCCATTGTCATTCCTAAAATAAAGCTTAAAACCACTACTAGCCAAGGTTTGGTATTATAAGGTAAACTTAAAATTAATGCAACATAAATATATGGATTTACATAAGTACTAATATCAATATTGTTTATTATTACAACTTGAAAGAATACTATTAATACAAAGCGAAGTATAAAATTTAATATATCAATTACCACTTTTTTCCTCCTCTTCTTTGGCTTTTACTTCAGTTGATTCTTGGCTTTCTTTAAATAAATTTCTAACTACATACACATTTTTTAATCTGCTAAATGGTGTTTGAATTAAAATAGTAATATCGTAATCGTTCTTTTCTGGGTTTCTATCTATAGTTACTATTTTTCCAATAGGAATTTCTTCTGGATATGAAGCTGATTGTGCTGTAGTAACAATTTCATCGCCAACGGCAACAGGTACATAAGTATTAACCTTACTTAACTGCGCGAACAATGCATTATTTCCATCCCATGTTATTGAACCTATATCGCCAGTTTTTTTAATTTTTGCTCCTGTGCTGCTTTTGCTATTTAACACAGATTGAACCAAACTATAATAAGGTGTTACTTGCCAAACTATTCCTACAACTCCGTTTGGGCAAATAACGCCATCGAATCTTTTTACTCCATGAATAGCACCTTTATCAATGGTTATAAAATTGTTTTTTCGGCTAATAGAATTATTTACAACTTGGGCTGATATGTAAACATATTGTTGTTTAAATAATGTATCATTTACTTTAGTAGTAGTATATCCATTTTGATAAAATGATTGTAATAACTGTGACCGTAACCTTGCATTTTCTATTTGTAAACTGTCGTTTAAGGTTTTTAAA
>CAMCEM010000153.1 GCA_945873755.1 Chitinophaga pinensis
ATGTAATAATTTTTTGCGCTGCAAATGTATTAAAAGCTAGGATATATTGATTAGTTAGCTATAAAATAAGTAAAACTTTTTTAAAGTTAACAAGTAATTATTTCATCAAATACACCACTCGATTTTTTAAACTCAGTCTCATTTTCCATTACTATTGCTAAATCTTCCAACTCTTCATCATTAATTACCCTTCCTGGTATTGCCAAATCATTGGTATTAATTTTATAACTATTACTTTCTACAGCAATAAATTTAACCGACTTCATATTCTTAATCAGGTTTAACAGCTCTTTAGTTGCTTGGTTATTTTCAGTTTGAAGAATAAGTGTTTCCATAATTTTTTTAGTAATTCAAATATAGTAGTTTTATAAAAAAGGTGTCCGTTTAAGTTTGAATATTAAAAATTATAAAAATCTAACAACTAATCCTCAGGTTCTACTTCTACAAAAACAGTATCAAACTCTTTTTTGTTGTTAATTGATTTTTCTAAAGATAATAGTAACGATGGAAGTAATAGTAAATTCATTAACATTCCAAAAACCAACGATAGTGAAGTTAAAACTCCCAAAGCAATTGTTCCACCAAATGAACTGGCTGCGAATATTATAAAACCTCCAAATAATGCTACCGCGGTGTAAATAATACTTGGCCCGGCTTCATTTAAACTTTCAGGAATAGCAATACTCATATCCCAATTATTCTTTTTTAGGCTGTGCCTATATTTGGCTAAATAATGGATTGTAAAATCAACCACAATGCCATACGCTATACTAAAAATAATAATGGTTGAAGGTTTTAAGCGGATATGAAAAAAGCCCATAATACCCATGGTAATTAATAAAGGTATTATGTTTGGTAACAATGAAATGAGCATCATTCGCCACGATGCAAATAAAAATATCATCATGAATGAATTGAGCAATAATGCCCAAAAAACTGAGCTTAGTAGGTTATTAATTAAATAATCATTTCCTTTTAAAAATATGGCACTGGTGCCTGTTAGTTTTACATCGTACTTCGATTTATCAAAAATAGAATCAACTTTTTGTTGCACTATTTTATGAATGCGTTTAATATCAGTAGACCCCACATCGGCCATTTGAATACTAACCCTAGCTACCTGAAAATTACTATCAACCATCGATTTTAAAAGATTGGTGTTCGCATTGGGTTTAGGCAAATAATTTACAATATCGTTAATGGCTAACACATCAGGCAATTGGTAAAATCGAGGATCGCCATTATTCATTCCTTGGTTAGCAAACTTTAAAAAATCAACTACAGAAATGGCTTTACTAAACTCGGGTAATTTGGCTAAATCTTTTTCAAGTTTATTAATTTTTTGTAATGTAACATAATCTTTTACTCCGTTTGGTCTTTTGGTATCAATGGCTATTTCGTAAGGTAAAATTCCTTTTAAATTTTTCTCAAAAAACTTTAAATCTTTGTACACCACATTTTCCTCTGGCATGTCATCAACTACATATCCTGTTCCATCAACTAATAGCGAACCACCTATACTTACTAATACCAAAACAACAGTTGATATATAAATTGTTTTGCGTTTGTTGTAAACTAAATAATTACAAAAGGCTAGAACTTTGTTTAGTCTCTTCGCTTCTAAGTGCTTGGTATGTTTTATTTTAGGAGGAGGTAAATAGCTATAAATTATAGGAATAAATACCAAACTAATTACGTAAATAAGCATTATATTTATTCCAGAAACTACCGAAAATTGATCTAAAACGGCACTACCCGAAAAACTAAAAACACAAAAACCTATGGCTGTAGTTATATTAGTTAAAAATAAAGCCAATCCATTTTTAGCAATTAATTCCTTTATGGCTTTAATTTTATTTTGGTGTTTTAAAAACTCTTGGTGATAAACATTAAGTAAATAAATACAATTTTGTACACCAACAATAACCATTAAAGGTGGAATAATACCAGTAAGTAAACTTATTTTATAGCCAAAAAGTGCAATAGTTCCTACAGTACAAATAACACCAACTATTACTACAAATAACGAAAGTAAAACCGCACTTATAAACCTAAAAAAAATAAATATGAATATTGCAGTAACTAAAATAGATAAGAAAATAAATATTTTTATTTCATCGGCTACTTTACTGCTAAAAATGGTTCTTACATAGGGTAAACCTGAATAATGCATTTCGCAGCTGTATTTTTTTCCAAATGCATTAGCCTCTTCTTCAATACTTTTTACTAATGGAATTCTCTCTTTGCTGTCTAACTTTTGTTTTTTTAATGTTATTGCCAATAAAGTAACATCATTATCTGGGTTATATAAAAAACCACTATAAAATTTTAAATCAGCAATTTTTAATTTAAAACTATCTAATTCTGTTTGATTTTTAATACCAGAAGTTAACAAAGGGGTTAAACTTAGTTTTTGTGTTTCCTCATTTTTAGCAATAGTTTGAATATTGCTTAACGAAACCACTTTTTCAATTCCATCAATACTTTCTATTAGAGTAGTAAGTTTACTCCAATCGTTAAAAAAGTTTATTTCAAAAATTTTTTTTGATTGAATACCAACAACCATTACATTGCCATCTTCGCCAAAGGTTTTTTTAAATTTTACATAATCAATAAAATCGGGATCATCAGCTGGAATAATTTTAGCAAAATCGTAAGTAAGTTGAACATTTCGGGCATGATAGCCGAAAAAAATGGTAATAAGTAAAATGGCCAATAAACTTTGCCACCTGTATTTTAAAATAAAATCAGCAATTTTGCTCCACATAAAACTTTCGCAAAATAAACAAATAAATGAGCCTTACCATTTCATTTCATATAATTGTAAAATAATTATTAAAATAAATCGTTTGTAACTAAGTTTTTGTTAATTTACAACCCAATGATAAAAAAATTAAGCCTGGCTTTATACTTATTTGTACCAGTATTATTATTTGCCCAAACCAAAAACGGACTTGGAACTTGGAAAGTTCATTTACCTTATTGGCAAAATAAAACAGTTGCTGCTTTAGGAAGAACTGTATTTGTTGGTTCTCCAAGTTCCTTGTTTTCGTATAACGAAGAAGAAAAAGAACTTAACAGAATATCGAAAATTAATGGATTATCGGATGTAGAAATAAAATTATTGCGAAGCAACCAAAGCAATAATTTATTGTTTATAGTTTATGAAAATGGAAATATTGATCTTTATCAAAATGAGGAAATTACTAATATGCCTCAAATTTTACAAAGAACAGTTATTGGTAAAAAAGCAGTTAACGATGTAACTTTTTATAATGGTAAAGCATATTTGGCTTGTAGTTTTGGAATTGTAGTTATTGATGTAAATAAAAAACAAATAACTGATTCGTATCAAAATATAGGAAAAAACGGAGTTAATATTGAGGTAACTGATATTGCTATTTTAAATAATACAATTTATGCTTCTACTTTAAATGGAATTTATTCTGCACAATTAAACAGTGGTAATTTAAGCGACTTTAATTTTTGGACTTTTTTTAAATCATCTTTCAAAAGCAACAAAATTGAGGCTTTTAACAATATTTTATTTGCAGAAATAGACAGCTCTTTGTATAAATTTGAAAATAATACTTGGACAAATTTAAACGATTCGGATTTAAACAATCCTTTAGATTTGGTTATTTGTAACAATAAATTAGTTATAACAAGCGTAAATAATGTTAGTGTTATTGATAAAAATAATCAAACAACAAAAACAGGCAAACGATTAAAAAATGCTGCTGTTTTATTGCCAAATGATAGGTTTGCTTGCGTTGATAATTTTTCGGGCATTCACCTATTTCCGGGAGGCGAGTTTAATGGTTCCGACTTTATTTACCCAAATGGACCTTATAATAAAATTACAACCGATTTTAAATTTATAAATAACAAATTATTTGCTGCTGGTGGTTATGCTCCGTTTTATAACGAGGGTTTTAACCAAAATGGAATATATGTTTATGAAAATAATGTTTGGCGAAATACGCGAAGAGATTTTAATGGCGAAATTTTTACGCCTGATTCAATTGTTGATATGTTAAATTTAGCATATGATAATTTAAATGAAAAAATTTATGCAGCTTCATACGGAAAAGGCTTAATTAAAATGAATAGTTTGGGAAAACTTGAAGCTACTTACAATAAAAAAAATAGCATTTTACAAGATGCATTCGAGGGAAGTTGTAGGGTTGCAGGTTTGGCTTTTGATAATGAAAATAATTTATGGTTTAGCAACCATTCGAGCGGACAACCTGTTTGTGTTTTAAAAACTGATGGAAACATACAATGCTTTTCTATTGGTAACGTGTTTGGAGGAAGTAATTATATTTCGAATATGGCTATAGATGACGAAAACCATAAGTGGTTTGCACATTCGCGCGATGGAGGATTATTGGTTTATAACCACGGAACAGACATAAATAATGCGGGAGATGATGCTTACAAAGTTTTAACTAAAGATATAGGAAATGGTGCATTAGCAAGCAATCAGGTTAATTGTTTAGTAAAAGATAAAAAAGGTGAAATATGGGTTGGAACAAATGCCGGTTTAAGTATATTCAGTAGTCCCGAATTAATATTTTCAGGAAGTGAAAATTCGTTTGATTCAAGGCAAATAGTTATTCAAACAGGTTTGGTATTTTCTAACTTTTTAGGTGGAGAAAATATTAATTGTATAACTGTTGATGGTGCAAATAGAAAATGGATTGGAACCAATAATGGCGCATGGCTCGTATCGAGCGATGGTTATACAGTATTGCAAAATTTTACAACAAAAAATAGCCCAATTTTAGACAATACCATTTTAAGTATAGGAATAAATAACAATACTGGTGAAGTGTTTTTTGGAACATTAAAAGGCATGAACAGTTTTATGAGCGATGCCACAGAAGCTACTGCCGATTTTGGTGTAATAGACATTTATCCAAATCCTGTAAAACCGAGTTTTATTGGCGATATATCAATAAAAGGATTGGCTGAAAATGTGAATGTAAAAATTACAGATATCAATGGAAATTTAGTTTCTGAAACTACATCAAATGGAGGTTTTGCAACTTGGAATGGGAAAAACTTTGCAGGAACAAGAGTTCCAAGTGGAGTGTACTTGGTTTTTGCTGCCAACAGAGAAGGAAGCAAATCAATGGTGGGTAAATTGCTTTTTATTAATTAGTTGTCAGTTGATGGTTGCAAGCTTAGAATTAATTATTCGTTTTTCGTAATTCGTAATTCGTTATTCGTTTTTCGTTTTTCGTTATTCGTTTTTCGTTTTTCGTTATTCGTTTTTCGTTTTTCGTTTTTCGTTTTTCGTAATTCATAATTCGTTATTCGTTTTTCGTTTTTCGTTATTCATAATTCGTAATTAATCACTCGATACACTTAATCCAAACAAAGCAAAGTCGTATTTTACAGGGTCGGTTTTATTGTATTTTCTTAAGTTTTTGGTTAATTCTTCCACCGCTTTCCAGTCGCTTTGGGTGCGTAAAAGTAATCCCAGTTTATGAGCAGTTCTTTGCACATGAATATCGAGTGGTATCATTAATTGGCTTGGTTTTATGTTTTTCCAAATGCCAAAATCAACTCCATTATTGTCATTTCTTACCATCCAACGTAAATACATACACAAGCGCTTACAAGCTGAGTTTTGAATAGGCGAAGCAATATGTTTCATTGTTCTGAGTGGTACGTCAGGCATAGAAAAAAACAAATCCCTAAAACCATTCAGTGCATTTTCAATGGTTTTATCCTTAGGTGTTAAATTGTTTGAAAATGCTGTTTCTAAACTTTCGTTTTGGTTATACCAAAATTTTAAAAACGATATAAAATAAAGTAAATCAGTATCGTTAAAAGTGCGATGCTTAAATCCAAGCAATTTTTTCAAATCTTTATCTAAATGATTTGTTACAAATTGATGCGGAGCATTATCCATTCTAGCCATTAAATCATTGCATTTATTAATAATAGTACTGCGCTGACCCCAAGCAAATACCGCTGCAAACAATCCAGCAATTTCAATATCTTGCTTTTTTGTAAATAAATGTGGTATGCAAATAGGATCTAACTCAATAAACCCTTTTTGGTTAAAAATGGATACTTGTTTGTTTAAAAATTCTTTGTGATGAAGCATTAGTTTTGGATTGCGAATGTAAAATGATTAGTAATAATAAAAAATATTCCCAATAGGGGAACTTTAACTATATTTGCATAAAAAAAGACTTGAGGATAATTTCTAAAAAAACTTTAATTGAATTTTGGACAAAACATAGTGATAGCGAACAAAAGCTAAAAACTTGGTACCATGAAACAAGCAAAGCTACTTGGCAAAACTTTAATGAAATAAAATTAGATTATCCATCAGCTAGTCTTTTAGCAGATAACAGAGTTGTATTTAATATTAAAGGAAATA
>CAMCEM010000154.1 GCA_945873755.1 Chitinophaga pinensis
TAGTAAATAATCCAAGCGATTTACCAGAACCAAACCACATTGAATATGTAGAAGAACCATTTATAGCAGCAACTATTATAAGTAGTGCAGAGTTTGTAGGACCAATAATGGGTTTATGTTTAGGTAAAAGAGGAATGCTAAAAAGCCAAGTTTATTTAACAATGGATAGGGTTGAAATGAAATTTGATATGCCATTGGCAGAAGTTGTTTTCGATTTTTTTGATAAATTAAAAACAATTTCTAAAGGTTACGCCTCGTTCGATTATCATCCAATTGGATATGTTCAAAGCGATTTAGTAAAACTAGATATTTTATTAGCAAAAGACAATGTAGATGCACTTTCTGCAATTATTCACCGAGACAGAGCCTATGATTGGGGTAAAAAGATTTGTGAAAAATTAAAAGAATTAATTCCACGCCATCAATTCGAAATTCCAATTCAGGCTAGTATTGGAGCTAAAGTTATAGCTCGCGAAACTATTAAAGCCCTTCGAAAAGATGTAACAGCAAAATGTTATGGTGGTGATATATCGCGTAAACGTAAGTTATTAGAAAAACAAAAAGAAGGTAAAAAACGTATGCGACAAGTAGGAAATGTAGAAATTCCTCAATCGGCATTTATGGCAGTATTAAAACTTGATTAGTTGATAGTTGTCTGTTAACAGTTGATAGACGATAACTTACATATTTAATTCCCTTTTACTATCAACTGACAACAATCAACTGACAACTAAAAATGGTTAAAACAAATTTTATAGATTGGGGACTTATTGACTACCAGCAGGCTTGGGATAAACAAGAAGTATTGCTTAAACAAAAAGTAGATATAAAGTTAGTAGAACGCGATTTGCCCATCAATTTAAAAACTACTATTAGCAATGAGCTTATTTTTTGTGAACATCCTCATGTATATACTTTAGGCAAAAGTGGTTCGTTAGAAAATTTACTGTTAGATGAAAGTAGTTTAATGCAAGCTAAAGCCACTTTTTATAAAATAAATAGAGGTGGCGATATTACTTACCATGGCCCAGGGCAATTAGTTGCTTATCCAATAATAGATTTAGAACAATTTTTTACAGATATTCATAAATACTTACGTTTTTTAGAAGAAGCAGTTATTAAAACTATTGGACATTATGGAATAATTGGTGGCCGTTTTGAAGGTTATACTGGTGTTTGGATAGATGCAGATAAACCAACAGCCCGAAAAATTTGTGCCATGGGAGTTCGTTGTAGCCGTTGGATTACAATGCATGGAATTGCTTTAAATGTAAACACCGATTTATCGTATTTTAAAAATATAGTTCCTTGTGGTATTAACGATAAACAGGTAACCAGTATTGCCAAAGAAGTTGGCAATGAAATTAATTTTAAAGAAGTAAGCAATATTTTAAAGCTAGAAATTGCAAAGCAATTTGAAATGGATTTGGTTTAAAATTTTAACCAAAGTATTTTATTAAAACTTCCTTTATACTTTCATAAGTTTTTAAAGATTCTATCTGGCTTTTGGTAAAATTAACCCACTCCACTTTTGTAATGTTCTCCTCTATTTGAGGAACTAATTCACCAGTAAAAGTGGATTTCATTTTATACCAATAAGTTCGTTTTAAAACGTTTTTATCTTTAAAAAAATATAAATGATAACTTTCACAAATAAAATTTTCAATTACCAACCCACTTATTCCACACTCCTCCTCTACCTCTCTTATTGCAGTAATTGAAGGTGTTTCTCCGCTATCAATTTTTCCTTTTGGTAAATCCCAAACACCCAAACGTTCTATAAAAAGTAATTCGTTATTATTATTAAAAACCAATCCACCAGCTGCTTCAATTAATATAAAATGTTTTAAAAACATTTGAAAAGCCTGTTCTATATCATTACAATTAAAAACTATCCCTTTAAAATTTTTTCCAAGCGCTTCGGTAATTTTAGTTTCGAATAAATCTTCTTCAAAACTATAGGTTGGAAAAGAATTGTCAATAAAAAAAGAATCTGCAATAATGAATGGTTTATCGTTTATAAAAATTTTATACATTTGCCAAATATGAATTTAAGTGAAAACACTGCCGCAAAAGTAGCGGAATACTTATTACAAATTAACGCAATTAAATTAAATCCTAAAGAACCATTTACATGGGCAAGTGGTTGGAAAAGTCCAATTTACTGCGATAACCGAATTTCACTTTCTTATCCAGATGCACGAAATTATATAAAAAAAGCATTAGGAATAATTATTAATGATCAATTTAAAGGCGTAGAAGCAATTATTGGAGTAGCAACAGCAGGTATTGCTCCAGGTGCTTTAGCTGCCGATGAATTGAATTTACCTTTCGGATATGTGCGTTCTGAAGCAAAAAAACACGGAATGGGCAAACAAATAGAAGGCGATATTGCTCCAAATACCAAAGTAGTAGTTATTGAAGATTTGGTGAGCACTGGTAAAAGTAGCTTGCAAGTAATTGAAACATTAAAAAATTATGGTTGTGAGGTTTTAGGATTGGCAAGTATATTTACTTATGGTTTCGATGAAGCACAAAAAGCTTTTGACAATGCAAATTGTAAATATGTTTCCTTAAGTAATTATCCAACTTTAATTCAAAAAGCAATTGATAAGGGTATAGTTATACCAGAACAATTGGCTTTACTAAACGATTGGCGTAAAAGTCCTTCAACTTGGAATCAATAAATTAATTATGGCAATCAAATTTTCTAAAAATCCTTTAAAATCATTATTTGCTATATGGTTTGGATTATGCACTTTAATTTCTTTTTTAATCTTATATCCAATCATATTATATGGTTTATACAAGCCAACAAGATATCCATTTGGTCATAAAGTGAGGAGATTTTGGGGATCATTTTTATTATTTATGGGCTTTATAAGAGTTAAACAAATAATAGAAGAACCTTTCGATTACAATAAACCATATATTATTTGTCCAAATCATACTTCACAGCTAGATATAGTTACATTAACTGTAAAATTAAATCAACTAGATTTTAGTTTTATGGCAAAAAAAGAATTAGAAGAAATTCCATTGTTTGGCATTTGGTTTAGAACAATAGACATTGCTGTAGATAGAAAAAATGTTAGAAAAGCTGCAGAAGCATACATTAAAGCTACTCGTTTTTTTGACAGTAATAGAAGTTTAGTTATTTTTCCAGAAGGAACAATTTCAAATCAAGTACCAAAATTAATTAAGTTTAAAGATGGACCATTTAGATTGGCAATTGAAAAGCAAATTGATATTTTACCAGTTACAATTATTGGTAATAACATAGTACTTCCAGATCAAGGTGTTTTGGAGGGAAAACCTGGAAAAACTTATCAAATAATTCATAAGCCTATTTCAACAAAAGGTTTAACACTTGAAAATACAGAAGAACTAAAAAACCAAGTTTATAATATAATAAATAGTAAATTAGCAGAATATAATTATGGAAATAAATAACGAAATTATTAATAAATTATCTGACTTAGCAAAACTTGATTTTACTGAAAATGAAAAAGCTGAGTTACAAAAAGACATGTCACAAATTATATCGTTTTTTGAAAAAATGAATCAAGTAAATACAGATAACATTGAGCCATTAATTTTTATAAATAACCATGAAAATATTTTAAGACCTGATATTGCCAAACAAATAATCTCTCATCAAGAAGCTTTGCTAAACGCACCTGATAAAGATTCTGATTATTTTAGAGTTCCAAAATTTTTAGATAAATAAAGTATCCTTTTTCCTTCTATCACAAAATACATATTTTATTCTTTTTAATAGATTTTATTGCAATAAAAATTAATGTCGAATTTAGTAATTGATATAAAAAACATAGGCAAAACCTATAAAATTGGTGAAGTTGTTGTTAATGCTTTGGAAACCGTAGATTTAAAAATTAACAAAGGCGAATATGTAGCTTTAATGGGGCCTTCAGGCTCAGGCAAATCAACTTTAATGAATATTTTAGGCTGCTTAGATACACCAAGCAAAGGAAATTACCTGCTAAATGGAATTGACGTAAGTTTTATGACAGATAATGAATTGGCAGAAATAAGGAATAAAGAAATTGGATTTATATTTCAAACTTTTAATTTGCTTTCACGAAACACATCGTTAGAAAATGTTGCATTGCCATTAGTTTATGCCGGAGTTGCAAAAACAGAAAGACTTGAAATGGCAAAAAAATCGTTAGAAAGTGTAGGATTAGGTGATAGAATTGAACATAAACCAAATGAATTAAGCGGTGGACAACGACAAAGAGTAGCAATTGCAAGAGCATTGGTTAATTCTCCTGCTATCATATTAGCCGATGAACCAACTGGAAATTTAGATACAAAAACTAGCCACGAAATTATGGATTTGTTAGAAGAAATTCATAAAAAAGGCAACACTGTTATTATAGTAACACACGAAGAAGATATAGCAAAAAGGGCAAAAAGAATAGTAAGATTGAGAGATGGTGTTATAGAAAGCGATACAATTAGCTAAAGCCAACAGCTAAAATAAAATTGGCTTTCAAATTCTGTTTTTAAATTAATTTCATTTTTAAAAATTCCATATACACTTGCACCACTTCCACTCATACTTGCATAAATAGCTCCATTAGCGTATAATTTTTCTTTAATTTTTTCAATACTAGGATGAATTTTGAAAACAGATTTTTCAAAATCATTTTCAATTAAATTTTTCCACTCTTCAATTGGTTTTTTAATTATATCTTTTAATGAAACAGAAGTATTACCTCTTTTTACAACATTTGAAAAAGCTTCGGCAGTACTAACATGAATATTGGGTTTTACCAAAATAAAATAATATCCATTTAAATTTAATTCTATAGCATTTAATACTTCTCCTCTACCAGTTGCAAAACTGGGTTTATTTTCTATAAAATAAGCACAATCGCTTCCTAACTTTGCAGCATAATTTTCAAGCTGAACAGTATTTAAATTTAAATTAAATTTTTCATTTAAAAGTTTTAATGTAAAAGCAGCATTGCTGCTCCCTCCTCCTATTCCAGCTCCCATTGGTATATTTTTTAATAAATAAAAATCTACACCGTTCAATTCAAAGTCATTTGCTAATAAATTATACGCTTTAACTATTAAATTATTTTCTATTGGACCATCAATTGTTAAACCAAACGAATAAAAATTAATAGTATTTCTCGATTCTTTATTATTATTTAATAACTCTAAAGTATCGTTTAAAGGAACTGAATAAAAAATAGTTTCTAAATTATGATAACCATCTTCTCTCTTATTGATTATATTGAGTCCAATATTTATTTTAATATTTGAAAATGAAATCATAATTTATTTAATAATTCTATTGTCAATATCCATTTTTATAATATTTTCAATGTTAATTTTTGTAAAATCTTGATGCATTGGGTTTATTAAAAAATTAAATTCAACAGGCATAACAGCAGATGGAACTTTTAAAATTAAGCTTACATTACTTTGCAACCACCTGTCACCAATAATCTTAATGGAATCAGGAGCAGGGACGTTTTGCCAATTTTCCGGTAAATCATTTACCATTAGTTCTTCTATTTTAATATTACCATTTATTTTAATAGTTAATAAACAAGTTTGAGTAGTTTTTGCAATACCACTTGCATTACAAATAAATTCTAACATAGCCAAAGAAGGGCTACTAGAAGTATACAACATTGGTTTGCCAACATTATTCCATCTTCCGCTATACAACTTTGCCCCATACCCACTTATATCATTTATATAAGTTTCAAGCCCAAACCTAAATAAATTCATTACGAAAAAACACCGTGTTCAATTCGACCAAGTACATCAGAAACCATTTTTACTCCAAAACTAGTATCTAATAAATCCAAAGGTTTTTGATTACCTAAAGCATAATTTGAAGTTTGAAACCATTGTTTAACAGCTTCATCATTAACAAATATTAAATGAGCTTTTGAATAAACATTAGCCATTTCAATGGTTTGTTCTGAGGTATATATATCTAATGGGGTATTGTCTTTTATTCGTTGAAAATTACGAGTGCTCATATGTAACAACTCACAAATTTTTTCTTGAGTAATACCAAAATTAGCGGCCATTTTAGTAACTGATTGTTTTAATATTCCATTTCTAGTTAAATTTACTAAATCCATTTCATTTTGAAAACTAGCAGTTAAATTTAAAATTGATTGTAAAGAATTGGGATTGGCATAATTACTTAACATTGGCTCATTAACTAATGCCAAGGCTTGATTACTTTTTGTGTAACTTTTTACAGTTCTTGTCGATTTATACGTTTTCCCCACCCACAACAATACGTCATTTTTTTCGAAATAAAAATTTTTTGTCGTATTATTTTATTTTTTCTCTCTTTTGTAAAAATTTTAGTAGTACTTGATCAAAATTATTTT
>CAMCEM010000155.1 GCA_945873755.1 Chitinophaga pinensis
GTAAATGATGATTCAATAAATGTTATATCAACCGAATTAGAAGCAAATGATGGATTATTAGTTCATTTTTCTGGATTAAAATCAATAAATGAAATAACTAAGCATAAAAATAAAGCGGTTTTTTGGCCAATTGAAAGTATTAATAAAAATACATTTGTTACTTTTAAAGATACCCCTATTTGTATAGAAGCAAACAGTGAAATTAATTTAACTATTATAGAATCATTTGCAAAAAGTGTTTCAAATAATGTTATAAATATAAACAGTAGCAATAGGCAATATTTGCATTTAGCTGCTACTATTACAAATAATTTCAGTAATCATTTAATAAATTTGGCTAAAAACGAACTTGAAAATCAACATATAAACTACAACTTATTAAAAAATTTATTATCTAAATCAATAAATAATGCATTTTTATTTGACCCAAACACTATACAAACTGGCCCTGCAGTTAGAAATGATACGAATACTATGAATGACCATTTATCACTAATTAAAAACGATAATTTAAAATCTTTGTATAAATTATTTAGTAAAAGTATATTTGAAGTAAAAGAAAATAACAATGCGTAAACTACTTTTTCTATTTCTGTTCATTTATTCTAGTTCATGTTTTGCAAGCAGAATATTGATTACTATGGATGAAAACCAAAAAAACCATTTAAAGGCTTATGGCTTGGCATTTTGGGTTTTACAAAAAGATGTAGAAGTAGATTGGTTACTAAATTATAAAGCAGGAAGTTTTATGTTTGGTTATGACCAAAGTTACGAAAGAGAATTAAAAATAAGAGGCATTTCATATGAAGTAATAAGTGAAGCACAGGTAACTGAAATACTTTTGCAAATAGCCAAACCAGATGTAAATATGGAATTGGTAAAGCTTTATAAAGCTCCAAAAATTGCAGTTTATTCTCCTAAAACCAAACAACCTTGGGACGATGCTGTAACAATGGTATTAACTTATGCAGAAATTCCTTATGAAGTTGTTTTTGATGATGAAGTATTAGGGGATAAATTAATAAAATACGACTGGCTTCACTTACACCACGAAGATTTTACAGGACAGTATGGAAAGTTTTATACCCAGTTTGCAAATGCAGCTTGGTATCAAGCAGAAGTAAGAGAAAATGAAGCAATGGCTGCCAAACATGGTTTTAAAAAAGTATCGGAATTAAAGCTAGCAGTTGCAAAAAAAATAAGAGATTTTACTTTAGGAGGTGGGTTTTTATTTGCCATGTGCAGTGCTACCGACACTTATGATATTGCTTTAAGTGCAGATGGAGTAGATATTTGCGAACAAATGTTCGATGGTGATCCAGCTGATCAAAATGCAAACAGTAAACTTGATTTTAGCCAAACCATAGCTTTCAAAGATTATAATTTGGTAATGAATCCATACGAATATGAGTATTCTTACATTGATGCTTCGCCTGAAACTAGGGCAGTAAACGAAGACAATGATGTTTTTTCATTGTTTGAGTTTTCGGCTAAATGGGATTTAGTACCAACTATGTTATGCCAAAACCATACAAGCACAGTAAAAGGATTTATGGGACAAACAACTGCTTTTAGGAAACAATTTATTAAAAGCGATGTACTGATTTTAGGTGAAAATAAACTTTTAAAAGAAGCGAAATATATACACGGAACTTTGGGTAAAGGTACATGGACTTTTTATGGTGGACACGACCCAGAAGACTACCAACACATTGTTGGAGAGCCCCCAACAGATTTAAACTTGCACCCAAACTCGCCCGGTTATAGATTAATTTTAAACAACATTTTATTCCCAAGTGCTAAAAAGAAAAAGTTAAAAACTTAACTAATTTTATGCTAAATAAAATTCACCACTTAGCTATAATTTGCACTGATTACGTGGTTTCAAAAAACTTTTATTCTAATATTTTAGGACTAAAAATATTAAAAGAAGAATATAGAAAAGAACGAGATTCTTTTAAGTTAGATTTGGCTTTAAATGATGAATACATTATTGAACTGTTTTCATTTCCAAACCCACCTTCTCGACTAAGCAAACCAGAAGCTTCAGGTTTACGGCATTTGGCATTTGAAGTTAATAATTTAGATGAAGTTGTTCAAAAAATGAATTTTAGTAAAATTAAAATTGAACCAATAAGAATTGATGAGTTTACTGGAAAACGGTTTACTTTTATTGCCGATCCTGACGATTTACCAATTGAATTTTATGAAAAATAAATGCTAATAACTAAATGCAAATACTGCATCTATATCTTTTAAATCAATAATATTTACACCATCACTTAATTTACAAGAAAATAGGATTTTAACTTTTATGGTTTTCTTTCCAGGAACTATGTCTTTATAATTTTCAATTTCTTTAATTACAAAACCAGTAAATTGTTCAAAATTTTTGCTAGTATAATTTATTCCATTTTCATTTACATATTCAATTAAAACCTTTTTTAATTGCAAAGTATCTCTAATAGGCGAAAGCGAATATTCGAAATTTGAACTACAATAGGTATTGGCAGATGTAGCTAAGTTTTTTGAAACAATTGTAGTATCGTTTGTTGTTTTATTTATTGCTAATAAATCAACTTTGTAAACTCCTTCAATTGAAATTGCTGGCAATTCAAAAGTATTGCCTTTTGGAAAGGAATTGGTTTGATTTAAATATTGCCAAACAAATTTATGTGTGGAAGAGTCAGCATTTTTAACTGTACATCTAAATACATTGCTGCCAATATTTGTATAATCATAATCAATATAGTTATTCAAATTATTTGAGTTTATATAAATAGGATTTGAAATTAACGATTTACAATTTGCATCTTTAAAATCGGCTTGTAATTGTATATTTTTTTTACCATTTGAATTAAAAATAAACACTGGATTTTCAGAAAGACTTCCAAAACCATCGCCAAAATCCCATTTATATTCTACTTTACCTAATCCTATTGATTTATTTGTAAAAACAACTTTATAGCCTGATGGTGGAAGAATTTCATTGAAATAATTATAAAAATAAAATTCTTTAAATAAAGAATCGGCTACCCAATTTGATGAGTTTCCAACTTCGTAATTTCTAAAAGTAATTGATAATTTTTCGTTACAATTTGTACAATTCTTTTTAATTGTTCCTGTATATGTTTTTACAATTAAAGAATCAATACTGTTATCGGTTTGCATTACAAAATTATTGTTACCTGCTTCAAACAAAAATGAATTATTATTTTTAGTTCCACTTGCATAAAACTCAGCATTACCAATGTATCCAATTGGATCTTGCTTTACCTTACATGATGAAACTATTACAATAATTGCTACAAATATTTTAAAAATCGAATTTTTCATTTATTTAATTATGTATTGAATTCCAAGCTTTAAACCTTGATTGTTGTAGTTAGAATTATTAAGATTTGACACATTATTTAATCCAAAAATGTAAGATGCATTTATAGCCAAATGCTTAGAAAAACGATTTTGATAATTGAATGACAATTGATAATCTTCGCTATTTAAAACACTGCTATAATTGTTTTTCTTTTCTGAAACTTTAATGTTATTTTCAATATTAAATTCTGTAAACAAATCGTTTGATTGAAACAATAAAGCATATTGAATTCCAATACCAATACTATTATTTCTATAAATTGGATACATTAAATTTAATCCTAAAATAGCATAATCAATTGATTGGTTTTTAATTTCAGTAATGTTGGTGTTAGAGTTAAAATCGTAATTTTTATTTATTATAGTTCTAGCAGGTAAATTTTGATTTATATTTTCGAAATGTAAATTTGAATTAAATGAAAATTTACCAATATCGAAATACAACCTCCCTCCTATATAATACCCAATTGATTTAGCATCAAAAACGTTATTAAAAGTATTTATTCCAGTTTCTAAACTAGCATTAAATGAAGCTATTTTACTTGATTTTATTGCAACTATCGGCTTCGAAATAATGTTTACTTTAGTATAATTAAATGTAGGATTTGTTAATTTATTTTCAATAAAATTAAGACCCAAACCATTTATAAAACTTTCGTTATATGAAGGTAAAGTAGCAATTTCAATATTTTCGGTTTGTGAAATATTTTCATCTAAAATTTCTTTAAACTTATTCCTATTTAAATTTTTATTAATTATTTTTACTTTTGGTAAAAATGTAGTTGATTCTATAATTTCCTTATTGTTTTTGTATTCAGTTTTGGGTTTTGAAGCAGTTACTAATTCATTACTTTTAACTTCTGTACTTATTTGGTTTTCAGTAATTAATTTATTTTCTAAAATTCCTTTTTCTTCAACTAATTCTATTTTCTTGTTATTAGAAATCAAAAACCAACCCATTAAAAAAAACAGTAAAATTGAAGCTGTATAAAATGACCTTTTATACCAAACCAATTTTTTAAATTGCTGTCTTTCATTATTTATTAATGCGGCCGCACTTTCCCAATACGCTTCTTTATACTCAAATTGTTGTTGAGCAATTTTATTATTAATTAAATTATCTAATTCTTTATCTGTCATGCTTGTTTTTCCCTTTCTTTAAGTTGAGGAAACATTTCAATCAATTTTTTCTTTAAAATTTTACGTGCATTATTTAAATGCCATTTACTTGTTCCTTCGTTTATTCCCAACTTTTCGCCTATTTCTTTGTGGTTAAAACCATCAACTACAAATAAGTTAAATACCATTTTGCTTGAATCGGGCAATTGTTGAATATATATTTGAATATCATCAGCTGTTAGTTTAGCCTCTGCTTCATTTAAATTAAATGGATGATAATCTAAATTTATTTCTTCAAATTCTCTATCAATAAATATTGCATTTTTTTTGTTATTTACCCTAAACTCATCAATTATAGTATTAACAGCAATTGTTTTAATCCATGCATCAAACGATTTACTTTCATCGTATTTTGGTAAATTATTTAAAATTTTTAAATATGATTTATTTAATTGTTCTAGCGAATCATCTTTACTTTTATAATACTTATAACAAATAGGCATTAATTTAGTAAAACAATACTTGTATAAAGCATTTTCAGCTTTACGGTCTTGCTTTAAACATAAACTAATAAGCTGTTTTAGCTCTGTATTCATTAATAGTTTTATAAAATTTTAATCAATTGGCAAATTACTTAAATAGTTATAATATATAACAATACGTTTTATTTTTAATTAAGGTTGGTTAATCAAAGAAAAAAAATTGTTTTTGAAAAAAATTGTTAATTATTGTAACAAAATTAAAAATATGAAAAGCAAAAATGAAATAGTTAGTGATTGGCTTCCTCGCTACACAGGTGTGGAACTAGATAAATTTGGAGAATACATTTTATTGACAAATTTTTTCAACTATATTGAAATTTTTGCCGAAAAATTTAATGTAAAAATTGAAGGTACTGATAAGCCAATGCAATCGGCCACAGCAGAAAATATAACCATTATTAATTTTGGAATGGGTAGTGCTATGGCTGCCACAATTATGGATTTACTTTCCGCAATTTCACCAAAAGCAGTTTTATTTTTAGGTAAATGTGGAGGATTAAAAAAAATAACTAAACTAGGCGATTTTATTTTGCCAATTGCCGCTATAAGAGGCGAGGGCACTAGCAACGATTACATAGTTCCAGAAATTCCTGCTTTACCATCTTTTAGGTTACAAAAAGCTGTTTCTTCATCCATAGTTAAACACAATATTGATTACTGGACTGGTACAGTTTATACCACAAATAGAAGAGTTTGGGAACACGATGAAGAGTTTAAAAACTATTTAAAAAAAACCAGGGCAATGGCCATTGACATGGAAACAGCTACTATTTTTGTTGTTGGTTTTGTAAACAGTATTCCTAAAGGTGCTTTGCTTTTAGTTAGTGATAATCCTATGACTCCGGATGGCATTAAAACATCGAAAAGTGACAAAAATGTAACTGCTAAATTTGTAAAAAAACACATTGAAATTGGCATAGATGCTTTAATTGAATTGCGCGATTCGGGTGAATCAGTAAAGCATTTAAGATTCGAATAATTTAAAGATTTATTATTTCATTATAATCTATTCCCATATGCGATTCATTATAAATACATTTTCCATTTTCTATAATTAATACTTGTGGTGATTGATGTTCAATGCTCCATTTTTGAGCAACTTCATTCGAAATATTTCTGTATGCAATTAAATCTAAATAAAAGGGTTTAGTTTTTAAATCATCTACTTCATTACTCCAATTTCTCTCTATTCTATTTAAAGCACTTGAACTTATGCTACAACGAGAGCTGTGCTTAAATATCATTACTTTTCCATTATTAG
>CAMCEM010000156.1 GCA_945873755.1 Chitinophaga pinensis
CGTGTGTATTTTCAAAAAACAATGCCATATCAAACCCTTTTGGCAAATACAATTTACTTACATTGCGGCAGCCTAACCCAAAATAAGTAAAAATATCTTTAGCCAATAATTTCATTTCCTCATCAGTTTCATGTCCAGTTAATACTGCAACACTATTGCGGTTTTTACGCAAAATATTGGGGTATTTACTAAAATAATAATCGAAATAACGATTGCTATTATTACTTCCTGTAGCTATTACTGCATCAAAATTATTAGATAACTTTTCATCGTCATTTAAAATTTTTATTTTATCAGTAAATTCAGGTTCAATTTGCATTAATGCTGCAACTATAAACTTGGGAAGTATTTTATCATCGCTACTTAATTTTATTACTGCATGATGGTCACAAAGCAAAACACAAATCAAATCGTGTAAACCTACCAATGGAATATTTCCAGCCATAACAATGGCTATTGTTTTACTTTCAATTGGTTTTTCAAAATCATATTTTTCTGTCCAACGAGTTAAATTATGCTCACTTAAAGCATCGGCCCAAGCTTGCAAAGCAAGGCGTTGGCTTTCTTCAGTAAACCAATTGTTGTATAAATAGGCTTCCACTATTGCCTTATGTGCATTATTAGCAGCATTTTGCAAAAAAATTCCTAACTGAATAAAAGCTTGTACACGTTGTTGAAAAGTCATGTTATTTAGAACGATTCTATTTTTAGATTTGAGAGAACAAAACTAATCTTGCAGTTGTTAAAAACAATATAAAAACAAAAATAAATTTATAATATATTATGGCAATAATGATAACTGATGAATGCATCAATTGTGGTGCATGCGAACCTGAATGTCCTAACAATGCAATTTATGAATCGGGCGCTGAATGGGCTTGGAAAGATGGAAATAGTATGAATGGAACTGTAGATATTGATGGTTCTATGGTTGATGCAAGTTCACGCTTCGGTCCTAAATCGGACGATACTTATTATATAGTAACTGGCAAATGTACCGAGTGTGTTGGTTTCCATGAAGAACCTCAATGCGCAGCTGTATGCCCTGTTGATTGCTGCTTACCTGACCCTGAAAACGTTGAAAACCAAGAGCGTTTGTTAGAAAAGAAAAACAGAATGCATTTATAAAAACAAAAAGCTCAAAATATATTTTGAGCTTTTTTTATGTAAAATAATAAAACATGAAAAAAGTAGGTCTGGTTCTTTCGGGTGGTGGTGCTAGAGGGTTTGCTCATCTGGGTGCTATCAAAGCGTTAGAAGAAATTGAAATTACTCCTTCCATTTTATCAGGTTCAAGCGCAGGTGCAATTATTGCTGCTTTTTATTCAGCAGGGTATGAGCCTGAAGAAATTATTGAAATTGCATTAAAAGGTAACTTTTTTAGCTTTTCTAATATTCAACTAAATAAAACTGGGATATTTAATATGCAATCGTTCGATAAAATATTTAAAAAGTATTTTAAAGAAAATCTTATTGAAAGTCTACCTATTCCAATTTATATAGCTGCAACCGATATTATAAAAGGGAAAACTCATTACTTTAAAAAGGGAAATCTCTCATCGGCATTACAAGCTACCTCTTGCATTCCTTTGGTTTTTAATCCTGTAAATATTAACGATTCCTTGTATTTAGATGGTGGCATTTTAAACAATTTGCCGATTGAACCACTTAAAAATAAATGTGAATTTATTATTGGTGTTCATTGCAATGAAATGAGTTTTAAAAACGAAAATTTTCATATGAAAGACATTATTGATAGAAGTTTTCACATGGCAATGAGCAAACAAGTGCACGATAAAATGCACTTGTGCAATTTATTTATAGCCCCTCCCGACATGAGTAAATACGGACTTTTTGATGTAAACAAAGCCGAAGAAATATTTTTATATGCTTACCATTACACAAAAGATTTTTTAAAATTAAAAAATGTATTTTCATTAATTGAAGATATTTATTAAGAATGAATAAAATTCCTGAAAAAGATCTTTTTTACATATCAATCCAATTAATACTATTTATAGTTTATTTTATTCCTGTAATTAGCTTCAAAATTCATATTCATACTTACCTTCAACAATTATTTTTGGTTTGTTCAGTAACCGGATTTTTAATAGTTATAATCAGCATTATTCAGCTAAATAAAAGCTTAACCCCTTTTCCAACCCCTAAAGAAAATGCAGTTTTAAATACAAAAGGCTTGTACAAATATGTTCGTCACCCTATTTATGCTGGAATAATTGTTTTTACTGTTTTTTTTGGATTGTATAATCTAAGCCTATTCAAAATTTTAATTGGAATTTTATTATTCGTTTTATTTTATTTTAAATCGAATTATGAGGAAAAACTACTATTGGATAAATTCGAAAATTATACTGATTATATAAAAAACACAAAAAAATTTATCCCTTTTATAATTTAAGTTATATTAAGTTATGAAGTTCGTCAAATCAACAAGATTTAGCAACATTTAGCACATAACTTACTGGTTTTAAGTTTATATTTGATTAATAAATTAAAAATAAATATGAAAACAAACGTTGGATTAACTGACAAAATTATTAGGGTTTTAGTAGCAGTATTAATTGCATCACTTTATTTTATGGGCAAAATTGACGGTACCCTTTCTATTATTTTATTAATAATAGCCACCATTTTTATAGCAACTAGTTTTATTAGTTTTTGCCCTATTTACAGCATTTTTGGCTTGTCTTCAAAAAATAAATAACCATGAAAACTGAAGTAATTTATCTAGCAAATATTAAATGTGCTGGTTGTGCCACCACTATTA
The DNA here is from genome assembly GCA_945873755.1 of Chitinophaga pinensis. Classification (GTDB taxonomy): domain Bacteria; phylum Bacteroidota; class Bacteroidia; order UKL13-3; family UKL13-3; genus JAAFJM01. The sequence goes on from CAMCEM010000156.1 coordinate 2,789, forward strand.
AAGAATCATTATTAAAAATAGCTGGTGTAAAAGCTGTTGAAGTAATAAATGAAGAAGACAAAGTTGTATTAACCTATGATTTAGAAAATAGAAATGAAATAATTAAAAAATTACACGATTTAGGCTACCCCGAAGCAACTGAAGAAAATGGTTTGTTACTTCAAATAAAAAGTTATGCAAGCTGTATGATAGGCCGAATTAGTAATTTAACTAAAGAAAATGTTTAGCTAAAACTTAATTCTTAAAAATGTAAACCAGTTGTTTTGTTTCAAAAAAAGGTTCGTCAAAAAATGTATTTAAATCTGAAGTTTGAACATTTAGTTTGGCATTTAGCCTTTTTATTTCTTTAATTTCTTCTTTTAAATCACCACCTTTTAGTAACAAATAACCGTTTAATTTGGAATTAAAACATTCTTCTGCAATGTAATCTTGTGTCCAGCGGTAAAGGGTTTCCATAGGTGCTACAGCCCTACTCAATATAAAATGAAACTCTTCTTTTAAATTTTCTACTCGCCCTACAACAAAATCTGTATTTGTTAAACCCAATCCTTTCGAAACTTCTTCAGCTACTTTTATTTTTTTTCCAATAGAGTCGCAAAGTGTAAATTCAACTTCTGGGAATAATATCGCTAAAGGAATGCCCGGAAAACCACCACCGGTGCCTATATCTAATACTTTTGTACCTTTTTCAAACTGAATGTATTTGGCAATGGCTAAGCTATGTAAAACATGTTTTTCATAAAGCGATTCAAAATCTTTTCGCGAAACAACATTTATTTTACTATTCCAATCAGCATATAATGTATATAATGTTGTAAATTGTTCAGTCTGTTTTTCGGTTAATTGACTAAAGTACTTTGTAATTATTTTTATTCCCAAGGTGTTGTTTTTTGATTTGCAAATTAGTTTATTTAAAGTTTAACTAACAATTTATTTAAAAACTTCCACTTAAAAAAAAATATAGAAAAAATAATCTACTATTAACTTTATTTGAAAAGTAAAAATATATAAAATGTTAATTGAAATTAATAATATAAATAAATCGTACGCCAACCATCAAGCATTAAAAAATGTAAGTATAAATATTCCCAAGCAGAGTATTTTTGGATTACTCGGGCCAAATGGTGCTGGTAAAACTAGTTTAATACGAATTTTAACCCAAATAACGCAAGCCGATTCGGGGACTATAAAATTTAATGGCGAAAATTTACAAGAAAAGCATATTTACGAAATGGGTTATTTGCCCGAAGAAAGAGGTTTATATAAAAAAATGCAAATTGGCGAACAGCTCTTATATTTTGCTGAACTCAAAGGTTTAAAAAGTTTAGAAGCAAAAAAAACTGTAAAATATTGGGTTGATAAATTTGAAATAAAAGATTGGTTGAATAAAAAAGTAGAAGAACTTTCGAAAGGAATGCAACAAAAAGTACAATTTATTGCCACTGTTTTACACCAACCCAAATTAATTATTTTAGATGAACCTTTTAGCGGTTTTGATCCTAAAAATGCGCAACTTTTAGTGGATGAAATTTTAAACTTAAGAGCCAATGGAAGCACCATCATTTTTTCGACTCATAGAATGGATACAGTAGAAAAACTATGTGATGATATTGCAATGATTAACAAAAGTGAAGTGGTTTTAAGTGGAAGTAAAAACGATATTAAAAAGCAATTTAGCAACGATGAATTTGTATTAAATTTTAATGGTAACCTACAAGAATCAAGTCATTATAAAATAGTAAATTCAAACGAAAATGAGGCTACAATAAATATTTTATCTAATAAAAAAGAGGTTATTGCTATTTTAAATAATCAAATAGAATTAATTTCATTTATGCCTAAAATAGCCAGTATGGAAGATGTTTTTATTAAAATGTTAAATGAAAAACAAACTTAATTTTTAGTTTTTAACACAATGGAATACTAATTTTTGATCTTGATTATTTTTAGTAAAAAAAAAGTAATCTTCTCCCCCATTTTTTAACTTAAACTGCATAGCAATCTCTGTTTCATTGATAGGAAAATTTCTTTTACTTATGTTGGCTTTACTAATATTGTTTTGTTTTAAATAATTTATAAACGCTTGTTTACTAAAAACCATGGATTGTTTTATTTTAAAACTTCTTCCCATAAAATTTTGAATATTTTTATTGCCAATAAAAAAGTTTGAATTTTCTGCCAACATTTTTAAACCTAAACTTTGTGAATAGTTAAAACTTAAACGTGCTTTTATGATACTTGCATTGGGTTCAAAAAAATAAGTTGCTTCGCTAAATTCAATGTTTTGTTCTGTATGAGATTCAACCTCTTCAAATAGTTGAATTTCTTCATTATTTAAAATATTTATTGCTTTTATTTTTATAGTACTCTCTATTAAAAAATTTATTTTTAATAATATTTCTTTCACTTCGTTTTTCAAAGAAACTACATGTATTTCTTCAATATTTTTAATTGATTTTATACAATAATTTAAATCGATTAAAGGTGAAAGTTTTATTAATAACTGATTGGAGATTTGCTTTAAATAAAGGATTATTTCTAAAATGTTTGGTGTACAGTCTTCAAATAAAAAACTTTTATTATTTCCTGATGGTCTTCTATCTGCATCTATATAAACTAAATCGAAGTTGGTATTATTTTTTTGCAAAAAATCTTCTGCAAAAGCAGTAATTCTTTCAATGTTTTTAATACCTAATTTATTAAAATTATACTTTACTATTTCATTTAATTCTTCATCGCAATCAATTGAAATTACTTTATTAAAATTTTCTGAAAATGCTATGTCATCAATTCCTAAACCACCCGACAAATCCAACACTTTATCACCTTTATACAAACTTGATTTATAAAAAGAGGTCAATTCACTACTACACTGTTCATAACTTTTAGTGGGTAACCAACAATAATTTAAAGCATAAATCGGTACTTTGTAAAGTGCTTTTTTATAATTAATTAAAGTTTCTAATACCAAATTTACATTATAGTTCGTTTGTTTATTAGTCTTTAGTTTAAAAGCCAATGTGTTTTTATTGTCATTAATGTGTTTTTTGATAAAAGTTTCAATATCAAAATTTAAATGTTCAGTAAAAAGATTATACTTTTGCAAAAGAAAAAATATTATAAAATTAAAAATAATATATAAAAATCAATTAGTTATGAAAAAGTTAGCTCCATTCGCCATTTTTGCATTAATCGTTATTTTAATGGTTTCATGCAAAGGTTCTTGTCCTAAATTTTAAATAAATTTATTTTATTTATACAAAATGAAAGTTTATATCTTGTATTAAATCCGGATGTAAACTTTTATTTACTGGACAATTAAGTCCAATCTCAATTATTTTAGCTTTATCTTCATCAGTTAAATTCCCTTTTGGGATAAAAACAGTTATTTCAATTTTCGAAATCCTCCTTGGATTACTCTCCATATGTTTTTTAACTGTCAATTTTGAATTAATTA
>CAMCEM010000157.1 GCA_945873755.1 Chitinophaga pinensis
AAATCTAATTTTTTAGGAATATCATTAATATTTTCAAATATTTTCAGTTTGAATTTTTTTGAAAGCTCATTGGCTGTATTTAAATTTTTGCTATAAATTCCAATTATTTCTACACTTGAATTTAAACAAGACAATGCTAAAGCACTTGCCATATTTCCACTTCCAATTATAAATACTTTAATCGTTTTCACTATTTCACAATTATAATAAATTAAAATTGTGAAAATTAATAAATAAACTTAATCTTGCTATAAAAATACTTTATGTTTATGAAAAAATTATTATTACTATTAATTACACTTGTAACTTTTAACAGTTACACAAATGCTCAAAACAAAGAAATGCCCTGGCAAATAAGCTTAGGATTAGGTATTTCTGAATATTATGGAGATTTAGGAAATGGTTTTTTTAAATTTGATTTAACTCAACACGACATTTCTAGTAATGGAGATGGAAGATCAAAAAATTTGCCCGGAATTGTGACTTTTGGTATAAACAAATATGTTAACTCCGATTTCGATTTGGCTTTTAGAGCTTCCAATGGGGAATGGGGTTATTTTAAAGAACTTAATAAGCCAAATGTTATTGGTAATTTTTACAGAAGTGCAATTGGATTGGAATTTACTCCACGTTGGAAATTTTTAGCAAATGACAAAGCTAGATTTGTTCCATACTTAACAGCTGGTATTGGAGCAAGAATGGTTGGTATGCCTGGAAAGCAATTCAGTGATAATTTATTTGAATTTACTTTACCTGCCGGATTAGGTTTAAATGTTCGTTTAACTGATAAATTAGGTTTAAATGTTCAAACAAATTATATGTGGACTAGCAAAGATGAATCGGAAGGCTTAGTTGAATTAACTTTCGATCAAGTTTGGAATCATACTATTGGTGTAACTTTCAACTTAGGAAAAATGGTTGATACTGACGGAGATGGTGTTAGTGACAAAAAAGACAAATGTCCAAATACTCCAAAAGGAGATTTAGTGAATGAGACAACAGGTTGTTCAATTGACTCTGATAATGATGGAGTAGCTGACAATAAAGATGCTTGTCCTTTATTGGCTGGAATTGCTTCATTTAAAGGTTGTCCTGACACTGATAATGATGGTGTGCAAGACAGTGAGGATAAATGCCCAACTGTTAATGGAATTATAAAATTTGGTGGATGTCCTGATTCCGATAACGATGGATTGCAAGACAGTGAAGATGCTTGTCCTACTGTTGCTGGTATTTCTAAATTTAATGGTTGCCCTGACACTGATGGTGATGGATTGCAAGACAGTGAAGATGCTTGCCCAACCGTTTCTGGTTTGGCTGCTTTTAAAGGTTGTCCGGATACAGATGGTGATGGTATTGAAGATAAATTGGATAATTGCCCAAAAGTTTTTGGTGTAGCTGCAAATAATGGTTGTCCTGAAGTGAAAGCAGCAGTTAAACAATTGTTTGAAAAAGCTTTACAAGGTGTTCAATTTGAAACAGGGAAATCGGTTATAAAGCCTAGTTCATTTGCTATTTTAAATAACGTGGTAAAAATTATGGCCGAAAATCCTACTTATAAACTATATATTTTAGGACATACCGACAATGTTGGCGATGCTGCAAAAAATTTAAAACTTTCGCAAGAGAGAGCTGCTGCAGTTGAAAAATATTTAGAAAGTAAAGGTGTGAATACAAATAGAGTACGTTCTGAAGGATTTGGCGATTCCAATCCAGTATACGACAATTCAACTCCTGAAGGAAGAACTAAAAACCGCAGGGTAGAATTTAAAGTAGAATTTGAACAATAAAATTCATTAAAGAATATGGAGATTTGAAATTTTTCAAGTCTCCTTTTTTTTGTCCATTTAATTATAAAAAATCCCATTCGAAAAAAAAGAAAAGGGAACTTCAAATAAATTTTTACATTCGCCACCTATTTATTATAAAAATGAAAAGAATAATTACAATTTTACTATTATTAATGATACTAGGAGTAGAGGTATCAAAAGCCGATGAAGGCATGTGGTTTTTAATGTCGATAAAAAGACTTAACCAGCGAGACATGGAGAAAATGGGACTTCAGTTAACAGCCGAAGAAATTTATTCAATTAACAACAGTTCGTTAAAAGATGCAATTGTTCAGTTTAACGGTGGTTGTACAGCCGAGTTAATTTCAAAAGATGCTTTGGTATTAACAAATCACCATTGTGGATATGATGCCATTGCCGAATTGTCAACTCCGGAAGCCAATTATTTAAAAAATGGTTATTGGGCTGCTTCTAAAGACAAAGAATTAAAACCTAAAAGTTTATATGTGCGTTTTTTTGTGCGCATGGACGATGTTTCAAAACGTATTTTAGCTAAAGTGAACCCTCAAATGACAGAGGCGGAGCGCGATAAATCAATAGCTGATGAAATTGCTATAATTGAAAAGGAAAATAATGAAGGTGGAAAATACACTGTTTCAGTTCGCTCGTTTTTTCAAGGGAATGAGTTTTATTATTTTGTTTACCAAGATTTTAAAGATGTACGTTTTGTAGGAACACCACCTGAAAGTATTGGAAAATTTGGTGGCGACACTGATAATTGGGAATGGCCACGTCAAACAGGTGATTTTTCAATGTTTAGAATTTATGCAGATGCAAACGGAAACCCGGCAGAATATTCGGTGAATAATGTACCATTAAAACCTAAAAAACATTTAAGTGTAAATATTGGTGGTGTAAAGGAAAATGATTTTGCAATGATTTTGGGTTATCCTGGAAGAACCAACAGATGGATGCCAGCTGGAGGAATTGAACAAAATGTAAAGTTTGCTTATCCGGCTTGGGTTGAAGGCTCAAAAGTAGGTATGGATAACATGAAAAAATACATGGTTCAAAGCGATAAATTAAATTTAATATATGCTTCTAAATATGCAGGTGTTGCTAACTATTGGAAAAACCGCCAAGGTATGATTGATGCTTTAACTAAATTTGGAACAGCAAAATCGAAAGCAGAGCAAGAAGCTAAATTTAACGATTGGGCTAACAAACCAGAAAATAAAGCCAAGTACGGAAATGTTATTGAAAAAATTAATGCATATTATAAACTAACAAACGAAAAAGCCAGACACGATAATTATTTACAACAATTAGTTAGAACATCAGCTTACGGATTTATTTCAAGAGGTTTTGGTAAACAATTAATGAATTATTCATCGGCTGATGTAGCAGGAAGAGAAAAAATGAAACCAGAAATGGAAAATGAAATAAAATCGTTTTTTACGGAATTACATATCCCTGCCGAAAAAGATATTTTAAAAGCGCAATTGGCTTTGTATGCAACAAAATCAAAAGGTTTTCCATTAGCACCATCTGTTATTACCATTGCAAATGATGTTGATAATTATGTAAATTCAGTTTTTACATTAAGCATTTTTACTTCAGAAGAAAGATTAATGGCATTTTTAAATGCCCCATCAAAAGGTTTATTAACCAACGACCCAATTTTTGCATTATCAAACGATTTATTAACTCACCTTACAGCTAAAACAGATGAGTTAACCAAAGCACAAAACGATTTTTTATCTTCTTTTAGATTGTTGGTGGAAGGCTTAAGAGAGTCGAAATTAGCTCCTATTCAATATCCAGATGCCAACTCAACGCTACGTTTAACTTACGGAAAAGTAAGGGCTTTGCCAGCAGATAAAAGAAATGATGCTAAAATAAATAATTACACTACTATGGAAAGTATGGTAAAAAAATACAAAGCTGGTGACGCAGAGTTTGATTTGCCTGCTAGATTATTAGAATTATACAAACAAAAAGATTTTGGAAGATATGTGGATGCAAAAGGATACATGCCAGTTTGTTTTTTAACCGATAACGATATTACAGGTGGTAACTCAGGCTCTCCAGTTTTAAATGGAAAAGGACAGTTAATAGGTTTGGCTTTTGATGGCAATATTGAAGCAATGGCAGGTGATGTTATTTTTGATAAAAAACTACAAAGAACCATTAATGTAGATATTCGTTATGTGTTATGGATTATTGAAAAATATGCCAATGCAAAACACATTGTAGATGAAATGGATGTAGTTACTAACTAATTTTTTTCAATTGCAAAGCATGAAAAACAGCATTTTATTTTTGTGGATGTTATTGGGTGTATTGGCTTGTGGAAACAATTCAAGATCAAAACTACCTAATTCTGGAAATTATGGTATAAAGGTTACAATCGATTCCGTCATTACAGTAAATGATGCAATAAATCTTATGCAAATAAACACCAAAGCCAATGTAAATGTAACTGGCATTGTAGAAAAAGTATGTGCTGGTGAAGGTTGTTGGTTAACATTAGAAAACAAAAATGGAAAACCACTTTTTATTGAAATTGAAAACAAAGCATTTGTTTTACCTTTAAATATAGAAGGAAAACTGGCAACTATAAATGGAATGGCTGTTAAAGACTCCAATACCAATAAAATAAAAGTATTGGCTAAAGCAATTAATATTCAATAATAAAAGAGGCTGTTTTTAAAAAACAGCCTTTTTTATTTTAATTTAAAAAGACCTTTTAGTGACAAGGGTTTTATTGTGTAAATTACTATAAGCCTTTATTCTTGCACTCAATAACTGTATGTGGCAAGCGGGAGTTAAACATTTATAACCAAAACAAAATAGGTATTGTAAAGTTACTTAAAGTATTATTTCTTAACATGAATAGAAAAATTATTTATTATTTTGTAGGCATAACTATTATTGGTTTATTGGCATGGCCAAAAATTTTTCCAAAAAATAGCGAACAAATAGTGCCTAATGCCAAAGCATTAAAACCAAATCCAATTAAAGTAAATGTAGTTGTAGCCCAAAAACAAAATATATCAAGCACCATTCAAGCAATTGGCAATGTAATTGCCGATGAAGAAGTGGAGCTTCATGCAGAAACCCAAGGAAAAATTATACAAATTTATTTTACCGAAGGTTCAACTATTGCCAAAGGCAAACAATTAATAAAAATAGATGATGGCAGTTTACAAGCACAATTGAATAAAGCTTTAATTACCAAAAAACTAAAAGAACAAACTGAAACAAGAAATAAAAAGTTGCTTGAAAAAGGTGGAATAAGTGAGGAAATTTATGAAATTTCATTATCCGATTTAAATGCAACAAAAGCCGATATTGATTTATTAAAAGACCAAATAAAACACACGGAAATAACAGCTCCTTTTAATGGTAAAATTGGTTTAAAATATGTAAGTGTGGGCTCGTTTGTTAATGCTACAACAAAAATTGCCTCCATTCAAAAAATTGATAAAGTAAAAATTGAATTTTCGATACCTGAAAGATATGTTTCGCAAATAAATAATGGAACTGTTGTAAGTTTTTTGGTTGATGGAATTCAAAATTCGTTTAAGGCAATAATTTATGCCATTGAACCAAAGATTGATGCAATAAACAGAAATGTATTAATAAGAGCAGTTTGCAATAATAATGATGGTATTTTATTGCCAGGAATGTTTGCCAAAGTAAATGTTTCGTTAAGCAATAAAACGGGAGTATTTTTAATTCCTACTCAATCCATCATTCCAATTTTAAAAGGACAAAAAGTATTTATAGTTAAAGGTGATTCTGCAATAGAACAAAAGGTAGAAGTAAGTGGACGAAATGATGTAAATGTGGAAGTAATTAGTGGCTTAAATCCTGGTGATTCGGTTATTACTAGTGGAATAATACAAATGAAACAAGGGGTAAAAGTGAAGGTGCAAAAAGGCAGTTAGCAATAGGCAATTAGCAATAGGCAATTAGCAATAGGCAATTAGCAAAAACAATTTAACAATCTTACCATCCAACAATTTTCTAAATCTTTAAATCGAAAATAAAAAAATCTTCCCATGAGCATATCTAGTTTAAGCATTAATAGGCCTGTTTTGGCAACTGTAATGTCCATAGTCATTATGCTTTTTGGTGCCATTGGTTATAATTATTTGGGTGTGCGCGAATTTCCTTCCATTGATCCACCAATAATAACAGTGCGCACAAGTTATACGGGTGCAAATGCGGAAATTATTGAATCGCAAATTACCGAGCCATTAGAAAAATCTATTAATGGCATTGCGGGTATTCGCTCTATTTCTTCTGCCAGTAACTTAGGTGTAAGTAGCATTACAGTTGAATTTAATTTAGATGCCAATTTAGAAGAAGCTGCCAACGATGTGCGCGAC
>CAMCEM010000158.1 GCA_945873755.1 Chitinophaga pinensis
TTTGGCCTTGGTGATAGAATAGATTTAACACTTCAAGGTGATATTTTTACTAATTTTAGTTGGTTGGCATATATAAAATCAAACTACAATTATAGGTATAGGTTTAATGGAGGGGTTAATATTCAATTTGGCGATAATAAATTCGGAAACCCTGACGATCTAAGTTACAGAGAAGAACAAACTTATTCTATTGGTTGGAATCATTCAATGGATTATAGAGCTCGCCCTTTCACAACCTTTGGTGCAAGTGTAAACTTTGTAAGTGGCAATTATTTTACTCAAAATGCTCAAAGGAGTGCCACTCAGTTTAATTCAACTTCTCAATCAAGCATTTCATATTCTAAAGGCTTTAAAAATGGTAGAATAAATTTATCTACTTCGGCCAATATATTTCAAAATTTACAAACTAAAGAGCTATCAGGTTCTATTCCTAATGTAGCTTTTACCATTGGTGCTTTTAATCCTTTTAAATCTAATAAAAAACCTACTGCCGAGTTTTGGTACGAAAAAATAAATATGAGTTACAGCTCATCATTTAGCAATTCATTTAATACCAATGATACCATTTTGTTCCAACAACGCGATGGAAATACTTGGGGTAAATTTATTGATACTACTTTTAAATATGGCATTTCACACACAATACCTATAAATACTTCGTTTAAATTATTCAAATTTTACGTGTTAAGTGTAAATGCCAATTACAATGAAACTTGGTCACCAAATACAATTAGAAAAGAATTTAAAAATAACCAAATTGTAACTAACCAAGTATCTGAATTTGGAAGATGGTTTACATTTAGCACCGGAGCTTCATTAAGTACTAAATGGTACGGAATGCTTACTTTTAAAAAAGGAAAAATTGCTGCCTTTCGCCATGTAGCTGACCCAAATTTTGGTTTTAATTATACGCCTGATTTTAGTGAAAAAATGTGGGGTTATTACAATGAAGTCAAAGCCGATAGTACAGGTAAACTTTTAAAATACTCTATTTTTGAAAGTAGTTATGGTGGCTCTCCTGGCCAAGGAAGGCAAGGAAATATTACCTTTGGATTAAATAATAATTTTGAAATGAAGGTTAGAACAGGAAAGGATACTGCCATAAAAGAAAACAAAATAAAATTAATTGAAAGTGTAAGCTTTAATGGTTCGTACAATATTTTTGCTGATTCATTAAACCTTTCTACCATTGGTATTAATGCCAGAACTACTTTATTTAAATCTTTAACTGTAAATACTTACGCAACATTAGATCCTTATGAAAACGTAATTACCGATTATGGAACTTTCAAACAATTGAATAGAGTTAATAAATACTATTTTGATAAGGATGGTACTTTTGGGAAAATAACCAATGCTAATTTAAATTTTAGTTACGGCCTTTCTCAACAAACTTTTGAAGGAAAGAAAAAAAGAAAAGAAACTCGAAAAGCAGAAAACGAAAAATATGGTTATGATGCATACGAGTTGCCTTGGTCTATAAACTTTAATTATGCTATTCAATACCAGGCCAATAGTTTCAACGATTTAAGTAAAACAGCTTATATTCAAACTTTGGGTTTTAGCGGAAATGTTACTGTTACTAAAGGATGGACTTTTGGTTATTCATCAGGTTACGATTTTATTAACCAAAAAATAGCCAGCTTATTCATTGATTTAAAACGCGATTTACATTGTTGGCAATTTACTTTTAGCTGGAGCCCTATAGCTCCTGGTGGTTTTTCATTTTTCAATTTTCAAATAAATCCTAAATCAGGCGTTTTACAGGAATTAAAATACCCAAAACGTAAAGACTATTTTGATAATAGAAATTATTAATCTATTTCAAAAAAAATAAATTTTATTCAATTATTATTTTTTTATAGGTTTTGCTATTTTCAAACGTTATTTCTAAAAAATAAATACCACCTTTTAATTTGTCGGTATCCATGAAACTAGTATTGTCTTTTGTTAAAACCATTTTTCCATTAATGTCAAATAATGTAAGCATATAAATTTTATTTTCGCTCCAAACGTTAATTTTATCAGTTGCCGGATTTGGAAATACTTGCACATTTTTAGGTAGAAGCACATTTGTTGAAACAGATGTTTTCAAACTGTCTTCTTGGCTTATATTTTCATCGCCTGGTTGATATCTTAAGTAGTTAAAATAAATTAACATCATTTCATCTAAAGTGCTTTCTCCTCTTACTACTAGCTTAGGTGGGCTGCTAGGATTATATGGATTGTTAACAGTATTATCATAAACTGCTTCTCCATAAAATGTAGTTCCTGCAGGTATTTTCATCAACTTTTTAAAACTATAATTAGCTTGCCAATGAAAATCCCAATTATCAATTTTTATTAAATGAATAGTATCGCCTAATAATGTTACTCCATATGCTTTTATTTTTTTTCCTATTAAATGCATATGAGGTAAAACGCCTAATAACGATATATCGAAAGGAATTTTAAATTTACTATAAAAAGTTTTTATCGAATCAGCAGGAATTTCCAACGGCCCATTTATTATTGAGGTACTATGGTTTAAAATTGCTGCCAATGAAGTGCTTCTTATTGTTGTCTCTTTATTCCAATTAATTACAAATTGCGAACTATCTTTTTCACCTTTAAAACCTGGGGCATAATGAACTTGTAATACAAAATAACTATTTGCAGCAATTCTATTTCCTAAACCATTTGGAAAAGTGTATGCTGTTCCTCCAGGTGCCCAAAGTTGTGTTAATAATGCCTTATTGCTGCCAACTCCACCAAACGATTGATAACCAGGAAGCGGATCTGCATCGTCTAATAATTTGCACGAATTAGTTGAATCAGTAAATAATAAAATATGGTGAACTACATTTTTATTTGCTGGCAAAAATTCAATAGATTTAATAAATTTTGCTTCCAAATTGTTAATTGGAATTACAAAACACCTGTAATCATCTTTATCACCTGCTAAAGTATAGGTAGGAATTGTAAATATTTGATCTGGATTTATAAGCGTTCCTTTATTCGAAAAAGTAGGAGAAGGAGGTTCCAAATTTACATCTCCCCTTGGTGCTCCATTATTAACCCAATCTATAATTTTATCTTTTTCATCTTCAGTTAACGATTTATTATGAGCATATTGCTGGTAAGTATTATCGGCTAACCAAGGGGGCATACTTCCTTTTTGAACAGAATTTTGAATTGCAAATCTATTATCCAACACTTGGTTAAAATTTACTAATGGAAATGGAGCTATATTTCCTGGACTATGGCAATTACTACATTTAGCATAAATAATTGAAGCTACATCAGAAGCATAAGTTGGATTGCCATGTTTTGCATTTACACTCACCCATAAACCTAAACTTAAAAGAAAAAGTATTCTTTTCATATTAATAATTTTCATCCTGTGATACAACATTCAATAAAAGGTTTAATTCTAAATATATCAAAATAAAAAAAAGCCCAATTAAAAAATTTAACTGAGCTTTTTAAATATTACAAAAATCTTAGTGATTTGTTAAATAACTTGCAACACCTTCAGCTGTTGCATTCATTCCGTCTTTACCTTTTTCCCAATTAGCAGGACAAACTTCACCCTTTTCTTCAAAAAATTGTAATGCATCAATCATACGTAAAGCTTCATCAATATTTCTGCCTAATGGCATATCGTTAACCACTTGGTGGCGCACAATTCCCTCTTTATCTATCAAAAACAAACCACGGTAAGCTACTGCATCTTCACCTAAGTTTCCTGTCCAAACTAATTCATTGTTTTCATTATAATCGTAATGTCCAGCTAATACACCAAAATTATGAGCTATGGTTTTGTTTACATCAGCAACTAATGGGTATTCAACTCCTTGAATACCACCATCATTTTTGGGCGTATTCAACCATGCCCAATGGCTAAATTTACTGTCAATACTGCATCCAATAACTTGCACATTTCTACTTTCAAAATCTGCAATTCTTTCCTGAAAAGCAATTATTTCAGTTGGACAAACAAATGTAAAATCTAAAGGATAAAAATAAAACAATACATGTTTTTTTCCTAAATATTGCTCTAACGAAAAATTGTCTTCAAAATCAGTACCGTTAACTACAGCACTTGCACTAAAAATTGGAGCCTTACGGCCTACTAACATTGTCATATTATTATTTATTTTAAAATTATTTATATATTATTTCAACTACAAATGTAGGCTAATTGTTTTGTTGTAAACAAATATTTCTATTAGTTTGTAATGCGAAAAATATCAAACATAATTTGAAACAAATTTAAAATAATCTTTTTTGGGCATTCCCGCAATTTCCTCGCTTAAGGCCAATACTATTGCGGTCGGGCTATCCGTTTCAATCTTTTTTCCCTGTCAATACCTCATCAGAAAAAAGGATTTTCACTTCTATCCCTAATGCAATCTTTAGTTAAAAACAAAGCTTAATCATTATCAGTTTTAAATTCCGAAGTAGTATGAAAAGATAATTCAGGAAAATTATCTTGGTTAATTTTTAATGCCCATAAACTATCTGCCAAAAAAACTGGCCTTCCTTCTTTATCATATGCAATACTGTGTTTCTTCAAATTAGTAAATCTTTCCAAAGCAGTTTTGTCTTTTGATGTAAACCAACAAGCTTTTTCATAATTTAATTGCCTAAACGAACACGATGCACCATATTCATGCAAAAGTCTAAACTGTATAACATCAAATTGTAAATCTCCAACTGTACCTATAATTTTTACATTCCCAGGCTGTTGTACAAATAGTTGAGCAACTCCTTCATCAGTTAATTGCATAATTCCTTTTTCAAGTTGCTTTGTCTTTAAAGGATCTTTGTTTTCTAGTTCTCTAAATAACTCGGGCGAAAAACTTGGAATACCCTTAAAACTAATCATTTCCCCTTCAGTCAAAGTGTCACCAATTTTAAAACTTCCCGTATCATATAATCCAACAACATCACCAGGAAATGCCTCATCAATCACATTTTTATCATTAGCCATAAAGCTAGTTGGACTCGAAAATCTTAACTTTTTATCTAATCTAGTATGTTGGTAAAATTTATTCCTTTCAAATTTCCCCGAAACAATCCTACAAAAAGCTATTCTATCTCTGTGATTTGGATCTAAATTCGCATGAATTTTAAAAATGAATCCAGTAAATTTTTTCTCTTCTGGCTTTACCTCTCTTGTTTCAGTATCTCTCGGTTTCGGTTCAGGTGCTATTTGAACAAAAGTATCCAACAACTCCTGTACTCCAAAATTATTAATTGCACTTCCAAAAAAAACAGGAGCTAAATAACCTTCTAAATATAAATCCCTATTAAATGGTTCATATACCCCTTCAATTAATTCTGAATCTTCACGTAATTTTTTTGCAGCTTTTTCCCCTATTATTCCATCCAATTTATCAGAATCTAAAGATTCAATTGCTATTACGTCATTAGCTATCTTTCTCTTATCTGCTGAAAAAAGTTGTAATTTCTTTTCAAACAAATTATATACACCTTTAAAACTTGATCCAATTCCAATTGGCCAAGATAAAGGCCTCGTATGAATACTTAGCTCCTTTTCTATTTCATCTAACAAATCAAAAGGATCTTGACCTTCTCTATCCATTTTATTTATAAAAACAATTACTGGAGTATTCCTCATCCTGCAAACTTCCATTAATTTTCTTGTTTGCTCTTCAACTCCTTTTACACAATCAATAACTAATATTACACTATCAACTGCTGTCAATGTTCTATAAGTATCTTCAGCAAAATCTTTATGTCCTGGTGTATCTAAAATATTTACTTTATAGTCATTATAGTCAAATCCCATAACAGAAGAGGCTACAGAAATTCCTCTTTGCTTTTCAATTTCCATAAAATCAGAAGTAGCAGCTCTTGTAGCTTTATTACTTTTAACTGCTCCAGCTATTTGTATTGCACCACCAAATAATAAAAACTTCTCTGTCAAGGTAGTCTTTCCCGCATCTGGATGACTAATAATTCCAAACGTTCTTCGTTTTAATATTTTTTGAATTTCCATATAATTAAAATTTTAAACAGATTCAACAAAAAAAAACCCCACCAAAAGGTGAGGTTAATTAAAAATCCGGCAACAACATACTTTTCCAGGTATTACCCCAGTATCATCTGCGCAATTGAGCTTAACTTCTCTGTTCGGAATGGGAAGAGGTGGACAT
>CAMCEM010000159.1 GCA_945873755.1 Chitinophaga pinensis
TTTTTTTGCCTTGATTTTTTGTTTCTCGTATGTTTGTCATGGAATTAGTTTCTTTGAAGAAAATGGCAAAAGGAATAGGAGAAATATTTTGTTTCAG
This sequence comes from Chitinophaga pinensis, assembly GCA_945873755.1. Classification (GTDB taxonomy): domain Bacteria; phylum Bacteroidota; class Bacteroidia; order UKL13-3; family UKL13-3; genus JAAFJM01. Next base: position 98 of record CAMCEM010000159.1, read on the forward strand.
GTAATCGAATTGATATACCGTAAAAAGAGAGATTCCCTATTCCTATTGCTTCTTCAAAATCTGAACAGTACTTAGGGAACATAGCTTAATGTATCCCGGATTATAACGAGTAAAGATAACTAAGAAGCTATTGCCTTATTAATTTTCAAATGTTATGAAAACACAAAGACAATGCATCGGAATTGATGTTTCAAAAGATTCCCTAGAATGTTGTTTAGGCAGCATGGATTCAGACCAAAATGAGAATTTCAGTAAATCGAAATCTTTCAACAACACTTCAGAAGGCTTTCAACAAATGCTACAATGGGTTGATAGTTTAAGAAGTTCTCAAAACGTATTTTTTGTAATGGAAGCTACAGGCGTTTATTATGAAAATCTTGCTTATTGGTTAGATACTAATGGGGAGCAACTAAGTGTATTACTTCCTAGTAAAACAAAGTATTTTACTAAAAGCCTTAATGTAAAAACTAAAACCGATTCAGTTGATGCTAAAGTTCTTAGTAAAATTGGATTGGAAAGGAAGCTAGATCCTTGGAAAATGCCTTCAAATATGATGAGGCAAATTAAATTTCTAGCTAGGGAATTAAGGGAAGTAAAAGCAAAACTTGTAATTATAAAAAACCAATTACACGCTAAAAATCATAGCCATGATTGTCCTGAAACTATTGCTAAGAGACTAAAAAAACAAATTGCGTTATTAGAAACACAATTACTTGAAATCGAAGCTGAATTAAGAATTGCAGCAATGTCTGACACTACATTTTATGATAAAATAAACCGATTACAAACAATACCTGGAGTAAGCTTTATAACCACCATTTGTATTTTAGCTGAAACCAATGCATTTGCACTGGTTAATAATGCTAAACAATTAGTTAGTTATGCTGGTTTAGATATACAATTCAATCAGTCAGGAAATAAATCAGGTAAAACTAAAATATCTAAAAAAGGAAATAGTTTTATTCGAAATGCCCTGTATATGCCAGCATTATGCGCGAGTAGATATAATCCTACGATGAAAGAATTTTACCTTAGATTAGTTGAAAAGAAACCAGCTAAAAAAATTGCAGTAACAGCAGTAACACGAAAATTATTAATACTGATTTACACACTTTGGAAGAATGAATCTGAATTTGATATCAATTATAAAAAAGTAGGCAGATTCGAGGATCTGCCTACACAGGATGAAAATCATTTTGATGAATCAAATGAATTTCTCCTTTTGATGGAACAAAGTTCGTAATTTTTTTAAAAATAATTTGGATTTTAACACAGTACCTTTTTCATCTAAGGAAAAAGAAAGAAGAAAAATTGAAGATGACTTTTTGAGGGACGAATAACTAATAAAGTGCGGAAAATATTCCCCCTTGTGAATTGGACTTGTGCGGCTGCGAAGGGGGTTAGGGGGATGTTTGGATTATCAATCTGAAATTCCCATGGGTTAAAACCACATGGTTACAATATAAATCGTTCCTACGGAACTTTACAATTACTGCCATTAAATGCATCATCTCATTCAATGCAACTCAATGTCTGAACCATGATTTATTTGATTCTACTGATTAACATGATTAATTCATCAAACAAATGGTGCGGAAAATATTCCCCCTTGTGAATTGGACTTGTGCGGCTGCGAAGGGGGTTAGGGGGATGTTTGGAATTTAAATCTCATCGAACAAAATTTTTCCTGCACCTTTTATAGTAACAAACAATCTTTCAATTGCATTTTATTAACAATACTTTTAATTTGCGGCTTTAAGGTCAATTATATAATTTGCGACCAATAGCGGAATGTATACTTTTTAAATTCCCAAAAACAAACTAATGATAAACCATAATTCAAAAATTTATATAGCTGGTCACAACGGAATGGTTGGTTCCGCTATAAACAGATTATTGGTGAAAAAAGGTTTTACTAATATCATCACAAAAACAAGTAAACAACTTGATTTACGAAACCAACAGTCAGTTAATCAATTTTTCGAATCTGAAAAGCCAATTATAGTTATTGATGCTGCAGCTAAAGTAGGTGGAATTTTAGCTAATAATAACTATCCATATCAATTTTTAATGGATAATATGCTTATTCAAAACAATTTGATTCATGCTGCTCATGAAAATGAAACTGAAAAATTTATTTTTTTAGGGAGTTCTTGTATTTACCCAAAATTAGCTCCACAACCGCTAAAGGAAGAATATTTATTGACTAGTAGATTAGAACCAACCAATGAATGGTATGCCATTGCAAAAATAACTGGTGTAAAATTATGTCAAGCTATAAGAAAGCAATTCAATAAAGATTTTGTAAGTTTAATGCCAACAAACTTATATGGCCCTTACGATAATTTCGATTTGGAAACTTCCCACGTTTTACCTGCTATGATTCGTAAATTTCATGACGCTACCCTTCGTCCGATAGCTATCGGACAAGCTCAGGGTGACAATAATAGTAAATCAACTATAAGTAGTGAGCCTGTAGTAAATAGTGAGCCTGTCGAAAGTAGTGAGCCTGTCGAACTATGGGGAAGCGGCTCTCCCATGCGAGAATTTTTACATGTTGATGATATGGCAAAAGCTGTTTTATTTGCTGTAGAAAATATATTACCCGAATATTTATACAATGTTGGTTCTGGCAAAGACTTAACAATAAAACAATTAGCAGAAACCATTCAACATATTGTTGGTCATAAAGGAAAAATTATTTGGGATACTAGCAAACCTGATGGAACACCAAGAAAGTTAATGGATAACTCCAAAATTGAAAACCTAGGTTGGAAAGCAGAAATAAGTTTAGAAGATGGAATTAAAGAAACATATCAATGGTTTATAGAAAATAAAGATAAAGTGAAAGAAGTTAAAATATGAGACCGATTACCGTTGACCGTTGACCGATTACCGATTACCGATGACCGATTACCGATTACCGTTGACTGATTACCGTTGACTGATTACCGTTGACCGATTACCGTTGACCGATTACCGTTTACAGAAAAACGTCAAACGAAAAACGAGCAACGAACAACGAGCAACGAACAACGACAAACGACAAACGAACAACGAACAACGGCAAACGAACATCGAATAACGAACATCGAATAACGAACAACGGAAAACGAAAAACGACTATGGAATCTAATTTAGAAGTTTGGAAATTATCGCATCAGTTAGTTTTATCAATTTATAAAATAACTGAGAATTATCCAAAATATGAACAGTTTGGTCTTGTAAGCCAAATAAGAAGAAGTGCAGTTAGTATTCCAACAAATATTATTGAAGGACAAGCAAGACAATATAGAAAAGAATTTATCCAATTTTTATATATTGCAAAAGGTTCGCTTGAAGAAACAAATTATCATTTACTTTTATCTAAAGACTTAGGGTTTATTTCAGAACAAACATACCAAGAACTCTCAGAAATTTGTACTAGAATAAAAATGATGTTATATAAGTTAATTAAATCAATGCAAACTGACCGTTGACCGATTATCGTTGACCGATTTCCGTTGACCGATTTCCGTTGACCGATTACCGTTGACCGATTACCGTTGACCGATTACCGTTGACCGATTACCGTTTACCGTTTACCGTTGACCGACTACCGTTTACAGAAAAACGTCTAACGAAAAACGAAAAACGAAAAACGAATAAATTACAACGACAAACGAATAACGAACATCGAATAACGAACATCGAACATCGAACAACGAAAATCGAACAACGACCATCGAATAACGAACATCGACAAACGAACAACGAATAACGAACAACGAATAACGAACAACGACAAACGAATAAAAATGAAAACAGCACTTATAACAGGAATTACAGGACAAGATGGAGCTTATTTAGCGGAATTTTTACTAAAAAAAGGATACTTTGTACATGGCATCAAACGAAGAAGTTCATTATTCAATACCGATAGAATTGATCATTTGTACCAAGATCCTCATGAAAAAAATGTAAACCTAAAATTACATTATGGAGATTTAACCGATAGCAGTAATTTAATACGCATTATTCAGGAAACGCAACCTGACGAAATATATAACTTAGCTGCAATGAGTCATGTGCAAGTAAGTTTTGAAGAACCTGAATATACCGCTAATGCTGATGGAATTGGTACTTTACGAATATTAGAAGCCATTCGTATTTGTGGCCTAACTAATAAAACAAAAATTTATCAAGCTTCTACTTCTGAACTATATGGTTTGGTGCAGGCAGTTCCTCAAAGTGAAACTACTCCGTTTTACCCTCGATCTCCTTATGCAGTAGCTAAAATGTATGCATACTGGATTACAGTAAACTACCGCGAGGCTTATAATATGTTTGCTTGTAATGGTATTTTATTTAACCACGAAAGTCCATTACGTGGAGAAACATTTGTTACGCGTAAAATTACCCGTGCAGCCAGTAAAATTGTATTAGGTATGCAGGATAAATTGTTTCTTGGGAATTTAAATGCCCAACGTGATTGGGGACATGCCAAAGATTATGTAGAAGCCATGTATTTAATTTTACAACAAGAAAAACCTGAAGACTATGTAATTGCTACAGGTGTTACCACTACTATTAGGAAATTTGTGCAAATGGCTTTTGCAGAAGTAGGTATTACGATTGCATTTAAAGGGGAAAATGAAAATGAGGTTGGTTTTGTTGAAAATATCAAATTCGAAATTCTAAATTCTAAAAATATAAATACTAACTTAAAAATTGGTGACGAAGTATTAGCAGTAGACCCACGATATTTCAGACCAACAGAAGTAGAATTATTAATTGGAGACCCAACAAAAAGTCAAACTCAATTAGGCTGGAAACCAAAATATAATTTACAAATGTTAGTGGAAGACATGATGCAATCAGATTTAAAATTAATGCAAAGAGAATTATTTTTAAAGGATTCGGGACATAAAGTATTAAGTCAGTTTGAATAATTATTTTTTTTTAATTACGAAACCTAGCAATCAATAAACAAAAAGCTATTTATAACTTATGAATATGGTAATATGTTTAATAAACTTGTGAAATCTTAATTATAACTCTAAAACTTAAATTATTGATTACGTATATTTTACTAATTTTATATATTACATAAAAGTTAAATTTATTGGTTGGTTTTTTTTTAAGAAATTTATATACTAATATTGAGCAATAAAAGTACTCGTTTTTATTTTATCTTGAGTACATTTAAACTTTTTGACACAAATATTATACTGTGACTCACCAAGCGAAGCTGTGAAAAAAAAACAGATCCTAGAGTCCAGATTAGAGACTTAAGATTGGATTAACTTGATGGTTTATATGTAAACTATTTTCTATATTTTGGTTTTATAATAATATTTAAAGTAAACAAAAATAATCTTCTCACAATTGAGTCATAATTTTCATAACCTACAAGTATATCAAAGAAGTTTATTAGTTGGAGTTAAAATTATGGCTGTTATTGACGAGGTTAAACCATACAGGTTAGCTGAACAGATTGTCAGTTCTTCTATTTCCATACCTTCAAACATAGCAGAAGGTTCCGAAAGAGGTTCTGAAAAAGAATTTATTAGATTTTTAGGATATTCAAGTGGTTCAGCTGCTGAATTAATTACACAATTAACCATAATTGAGTTATCAGGAAAAAAAATAAACCTTGACTTGCCTTCATTGATAACTGAACTAAAAGAGATAAATGCAATGTTGAGGGCTCTCATAAATAAGCATAGTGCTCTTTTGGATAAATAGTACTTTCTGATTTTTAAGAGTTCAGAATAAAATCTATCTTATATTTGAAATA
>CAMCEM010000160.1 GCA_945873755.1 Chitinophaga pinensis
AAGTAGAAGTCGCTCTTTAGAAACTAGCTCTGGGCCGTTTTGAAATGCAAAGAAATTAAATTTTAGGGAAAAAGTTATTCTGAAATTTTTTGAGCCCTTAAAAGCTCAAAAAAAATTTCGGAAATAACTTTTATTTTAACACAGAATCTAAGGATAGTTGAGTATTGTCATAGTCATTATCACTAGGATAAATTGGATACCAACCTTTAATCTCCCTTTTTTCTAACCTTAAAATGCATGATGAAATTTAGCCGATGTAGTCGTCCCCGCCAACATATAAAAGTAACGAAACAAAATTGCAGGCAGTGCCGATAGCTATCGGCATCCTGCAATGGCTTAAATTAAAGAAGGTAAAATAATATCGTCAAAAGTTTACCACGGATAGGTTTTTAAAAATAAAAATTGCTTTTTTGTATTAATGATATTTAGAAATAAAAATATTTATATTTTAAGTGTATTTTTAATATTAGTACTCAGTAGTTGCCAAAGGCGCTATTGGTACAGAGATTTTGTTTGGTCATCGGCAAAAAACGATGAATTGGCAAACATTAAAATTGTAAATGAAACACCACAACTATTAGATGCTGAATTTGAAAAAGAAATATTGAAAGCATGTAGCAAACAACTTTTAAAAAAAGGATTTAGAGTAACAGAGAAAAAAGCACCTTTTGTGTTTACGCTAACTATAAAAGTTGAGTCGTATTCGGTAAGTGGGTTGGCACATTATGGAGGATTAACAACCATACTTTATCCTTATTATAACAAAGATGTGAAAGCTATTTTATTTGATTGTAGTATGAGCCAAAGTAAAAAAGATTTGGTATGGAAAGTTTGGGAAAACAACAACGATTTATACTTTTTTAGTCGACCAAAACGCGATTTACGAAGAAGTATAAGTATGGTTAAATATTTAATAAGAAGCGCAAAGCAAAAATGAAAAAACTACTATTATTTTTATTCATATTTTCATACTCATTAATTGCAATTGGCCAAAATGAAAAGCTATTTAAAAAGGTTCAAAAAAATATGAATTCCATTCATTCTGGAAAATATAGTTTAACAAAAACCTATTCTTACTCCGATGCTACTTTACCTAAAATAGAACAATATGAAATTGAATTTAGTATATACAATAAAACAACTATTTGTTTGGTAAAAGATGTTATAAAAAATGAATTGATAATTTTTGATACTTCCATTTGGGTAAGTGTTTATAATTATAACGATTCAACTTTAAAAAAGCAACTGCGGTATAACCCCAATTTTGAATTGTTATACGCTTATTTACAACCTAAAGCCTTTGTTATTTATCCCTCTTATTTTAAAAAACCTTACACAACAGAAATAAAAAATAACATTGTAATAACTGATACTTTTAATAAATATTCTTTACCAAATTTTGAAACCAAATTCGAATATTTTGAAATAGATAAAAATACTTTTTTAATAAAAAAATATAGACATTTTAAAGAGCTAAGTAAAGATGATGATATAATAACAATTGAATTTGCAGAAGAAGAAGTAAGTGAAATTAAAACAAACCACTTATTACCAAACTTATTTTTACTAAAAATAGCTGAAACAGTTAGGCAATTGCCAATTAAAAAAACAGTTTTTATTGATTATTAAAACATTCAACAATCAACTGTTAAGTAAAACTATCCCAATATTATGCCTTTTATCTTTTAGCTTTTTCGTTTGAACAAATAGTTAGGCGAATATTTTATTAATAAATACCTTTACCCCGAAATAAATATTTATCGATATATGAAGCAGTTTTTCAAATTTATGTTTGCCAGCATGTTAGGGTTTATAATCAGTGGCGTTTTATTATTTTTTATTCTTATTGGAATATTTGCCGGTATAGCATCAAAAGCCGAGAAAAAAGAAACTAAAGTAGAAAGCAATTCTATTTTAAAACTTAACCTAAACTATGCTATTCCTGAGAGAACTAGCAATAATTCATTTAAAAACTTCAACTTTCAAACATTTGAAAGTAAAAACGAAACTGGTTTAGATGAAATATTAGAAAGTATAAGTAAAGCAGCATCTGACGAAAACATAAAAGGTATTTACCTTGAAATGGGAATAAATATGAACAGTTTTGCTACTGTTGAAGAAATTAGAAACGAACTTATTCTATTTAAAAAATCTAATAAATTTATTGTGGCTTATGGCGAATTAGCCGATCAAAAATCGTATTACTTAAGCTCTGTTGCCGATAAAATTTATTTAAATCCAGCAGGCGAATTGGTGTTAAACGGCTTGTCTACTAGCGTTATGTATTTAAAAAATATGTTTCAGAAAATAGGTGTAACTCCCGAGTTAATTCGTCATGGTAAATTTAAATCGGCAGGCGAACCTTTAATTGCTGATAAAATGAGTGATGCCAACAGAGAACAAATTGCATCTTACCTTGGTAGTTTGTATAATACTATGGTTGGTGGCATTGCAACTGCTCGCAAAAAACAGATAACTGAAATTGAAAATATCATCAATCAATTACAAATTCAACATCCTGAAGACGCAGTAAAACTTGGTATTGCCGATGGATTAAAGTATGATGATGAAATGGAAATGGAGCTAAAAAAGTTAACCAATACCGATGCTTCTAGTAAATTAAATTTTATAAGTTTAGGAAAATACAGTAACAGTCCAAAAACCAACATATCGACTAGTGAAGATAAAATAGCTGTTATTTATTGCGATGGAGAAATAGTAAGTGGTGAAAGTGGAGAAGACAATATGGGAAGCGAAACCATTGCCAAAGCCATTAAAAAAGTAAGATTGGACGATAAGTACAAAGCAATTGTTTTACGTATTAACTCACCTGGAGGAAGTGCAATGGCAAGTGATGTAATTTGGAGAGAAGTAGTATTGGCTAAAAAAGCAAAACCAGTAATTGTAAGCATGGGAAGTGTTGCCGCAAGTGGTGGTTACTACATTGCTGCTCCTGCCGATGTAATTGTTGCAGAACCTAATACTATTACAGGTTCAATAGGTGTTTTTGGTTTAATGGTTAACGCAAAAGAATTATTGAATAATAAATTAGGTGTAAATGTTGAAACAGTAAAATTTGGCGAATATGCCGATTTAGGTTCAATTGATAGACCTTTAACTGTTGCTGAAAGAGCCATTATTCAAAAAGGAGTTGATAGAATTTATGAAGATTTTATAAGTAAAGTAGCCGAAGGACGTAAACTTACAAAAGCACAAGTAGATAGCATAGCGCAAGGAAGAGTTTGGGCTGCTAAAGATGCTAAAAAAATAGGGTTGGTGGATGAGTTTGGTGGAATAACAAAAGCAATAGAAATTGCTAAGAAAAAAGCAAAATTATCAGATTGCAGAATTATTAATTTCCCTGAATTAAAAGATCCTATTCAAACTTTATTAAGTGATATGTCGGGCGAAGCAAGTATGTTTTTTGCAAAACAAAACTTAACTACCGAACAATTTAAATTGTACAACGAATTAAATAAAATTATGCATTACAGAGGCATTCAAGCCCGCATGAGTTTTGATGTAAACGTGCAGTAGATTTTTGATAGCTGAGTTGAGAAATGAGGATTGGGAAATAAAAACAAAAATCGTCACCTAGTAGGCATCTTCTTTCCTTAAGCAACCAACATTGAATTCAATTATAGCTTACAATTGAACTTTATAAATTGTATAATAAAACCAAAAATATAAAAAAAAAGAACACAATTAACTCATAATTTTCATAAAAAAATCCTGATTAAATTGCTTCAATCAGGATTAAATTTTTTATCTGTTTCCGTAACGTTTTGAGCTGCCATTACTAGGTTTGGCTTGACTTGAACTACTTCTAGGCTTATCATTTCTTGGAGCCCTGCCTCTTGGTTGTTCTTTTGGCTTTATTTCAAAATCTTCCATTGGGTAATCGTGGTTATCAATAACTGGAATGCTAATGTTTATTAATTTTTGAATGTCTTTTAAATATGCTTTTTCTTCAAAATCGCAAAACGAAAGCGCAATACCATTGGCTCCAGCCCTACCTGTTCTACCTATTCTATGCACATATGATTCAGGTACATTTGGCAAATCGTAATTAATAACATGGGTCAAATCATCAATATCAATTCCACGAGCAGCAATATCTGTTGCTACCAATGCCCTTATTACATTATCTTTAAAATCACCTAAAGCTTTTTGCCTTGCATTTTGCGATTTATTGCCATGAATAGCAGCAGATTTAATACCTGCTTTTGCTAACTCTTTCGATATTTTATCGGCTACATGTTTGGTTCTGGTAAATACCAATGCCGATTTAATGGTGGCATCTTTTAAAATATCTACCAATAAATTGCGCTTGTTATTTTTATCTACAAAATAAATGGCTTGCTTAATGGTTTCCCCAGTTGACGATACTGGAGTAACTTCTACTTTTTCGGGTTTATGTAAAATGGTATTAGCCAATTTAGTAATTTCGGGAGGCATGGTAGCCGAAAAGAAAAGTGTTTGGCGTTTAAAAGGTAATTTGGCAATTACTTTTTTTACATCATTCACAAATCCCATGTCAAGCATACGGTCAGCTTCATCAAGCACAAAAACCTCTAATGTTCTTAAGTCAACATATCCTTGGTTCATTAAGTCTAATAAACGACCTGGAGTAGCTATTAAAATATCAATTCCTCTGCGCAAAGCATCGGTTTGTGGTTTTTGACCTACACCACCAAATATTACAGTACTTGTAATGCCAGTGTAGCGGCCATAAGCTTTAAAGCTTTCTTCTATTTGTATGGCAAGCTCGCGAGTTGGGGTTAAAACCAACGCTTTTATTTTTTTAAATCCTTTTTCATTGCTTTTAGTTTTGTATAAATTTTGTAACATAGGAATGGCAAAAGCTGCAGTTTTTCCTGTTCCTGTTTGGGCACAGCCCAATAAATCTATTTTATTTAATACTATCGGAATTGCTTGTTGTTGGATTGGTGTTGGGGTTTCGTAACCCTCGTCAGTTAAGGCCCTTAAAATGGGGTCTATTAACTGTAATTCAGTAAATTTCATTAATTAATTTTATTGTATGTAATACTTTTTAAAATGATATAAATGTGGAGAAGTACAATTTTTTATTCATTAAAAGTATGCAAATGTAAGCCATTTAAGGCATTAACCTAATTTTATTATTTTGAAGTGGGTGATGGACGATAGTTTATGGACGATAGACAATAGTAAAAAATCCATGGTCTATAAACTTTGGACCATAAACTAATAAGGCATCCGCATAATTTGTCCTTTATTATAATTATCGTGGGTGGGTCCGTCTTTTTTGATAATTGTAGGTCCACAGGTAATTATAAAAACGCAATTTTTGTTTTCTTGAAGTTCAATTTTTTTGAGAGTTTTTAATGTTGAATCGATAATTACATTTTCATAAATTTGTTTATGGTAGCCTGTAAATATAACTGTTAGATTATATGTTATACTTTTTAAACTATCAAAAACAATTTCACCATCATTATCTGAATATTTCGCTTTGATTAACCCTTTTGCTTCCAATTTTACAATTGCATATTCAATTGGCTTTTTAGTTTTTGCATCAATTACCTTTATCTCCAATTTTCCATATTTTGATGTATCTGTTTGGGCAAATAAATTTACCCCAAAAAGCAGGAATGAAAAGAGTAATAT
>CAMCEM010000161.1 GCA_945873755.1 Chitinophaga pinensis
ATTTGGCTGCATTTGATATTGATGATATTGCTGATACTATCAATTTGAAAGAAATTGTTATTTCTGGTGCGAGTCTTTTCGAAGAGCTTTTAGGATATAAAGCAGAATACTTTATTGCATCTAATAGTCCTGAACCTAAATCTTTGGAGGTTGATTTGAAAAATGTAGGCATCAAATATTTAACTCGATATAAATTCCAGAAATATCCAATTGGCAATAATAAAACACAATTTGAGTTCAATTGGTTAGGAAAAAAAAATAAAAATGGACAGATTATTATAACTAGAAATGCTAGTTTCGAACCTTCTTCTGTAAATAATCTTGATGAATTGCATAATTGTTTTGAGGATATTGAAAGTGCATTTTATTTTGGAAAACCTGCAATTATTAGCACTCATAGAGTTAACTACATTAGTGGATTACTTCAAAAAAATGGAGATAATGGATTGACTCAATTGAAAGCACTTTTAACTAAAATTATACAAAAATGGCCAAATACGGAATTTATGACTTCAATGGAGTTGGCTAGATTAATAAATGAAAGTAATGAAAAATAGAATTGGGATTAATTTATTAGGGGTATTACCAAGTATTGGAGGAGCATATAATTATGTAAAGAATTTTTTAGATTTACTATCAAAATATGATACTTTAAATGAGTATTTCCTTTTTTTGCCAAATAATCATATCGAATTAAATGTTGATCAAACAAATTTTGTGAAAATCGTCTGCGAAGTAAATACAAATAACAGATATAAAAGAATAATTTATGAGAACTTCAAGTTACCTTTTTTATGCAGAAAAAACAAAATTGACTTTATGATTTGGCCAATTGATACTATAGCCTTCTTTACAAATACTAAAAATATAGTAATTAGTCATGACTTTTTACCAATCATTAGCCCAAAACAATTTAGTTTTATCAAAAGAACCTATTTAGGTTTTATGCTTAAAAACACAACGAGAAAGGCCGATTATTTCTTTTTTATATCAAAAACTACTGAATCTGAATTTAAAAGTCTCAATCTACGTAAAAAATATAAATCTATTATCTTCCCTAATTCCATCAATTACCATTTTATAACAGATATTGAAAAAAGTAAAATTGATGATTTTAAATCAAAATATAATTTAACTAATCCCTATTGGATTTATGTAGCACATAATTATCCTCACAAAAATCATATCAAACTTATTTTAGCATTTTCTGGCTTTAAAAGAAAACAAAAAACAAATGTTAAATTGATACTTAGAGGGGATAATCTTGAGTTTAACGATAAAATAAAATCCATAGTAAATGAATTAGAATTGAATGATTCAATTGTGTTTTTACCAAAATTGTCATTCAAAGATTTGCCTTTATTATATAATAGTGCGGATGCATTAGTGTTTCCTTCTCTATATGAAGGCGGTGGTATTCCATTAATGGAAGCTCAAGCATGTGGTTGTCCGATAATGGCTTCAAATATTTCTGCAGTTCTTGAATTTTGTGAAAATTCAAGTTACAATTTTGACCCTAATTCAGTTGATTCTATAATAGAAACAATGTCATTCTTTTATTTGCTCGATAAATCAACCAAAATGAAAAAAGTTGAATTTGGAATAAAAAACACTAAAGAATTAAGGCCGGATTTCCTCGTTAACAGACTCTTATATGCTTATGAGGAGTTATTGGAAACTTAATTGCTAAAATTATAAAGTATGAAATAAGTAAATGTACAAATAAACAGTAAATAATTATTAATAAAAAAATGACAAGACAATACCAAATATGTACCAAAACAATTATGGATACCACCGATCCAAACATTATTTTTGATGAAAATGGAGTGAGTGATTATTACCATAATTATCAAAATAATATTCTTCCTAGTTGGCATTTTGATCAAGCTGGACAAAACGAAATGTTCAAACTTGCAGAAAAAATTAAATTAGAAAATAGACATAAAGATTTTGACTGTATTATTGGAGTGAGTGGTGGTTTGGATAGTTCATATGCAACTTATCTTGCAAAAGAAATTTTAGGACTACGGCCTTTAGTATTCCACGTAGATGCTGGTTGGAATTCCAATCAAGCGGTTAGTAATATAGAAAAATTGCTAAATGGTTTAAACCTTGATTTATTTACAGAAGTAATAAACTGGGAAGAAATGAAAGACTTACAGCGGTCATATTTTAAAGCTCAAGTACCCAATATTGATGGTCCACAGGATATTGCATTTTTTTCTGCCATGTATAAGTTTGCCAAGAAAAATAAAGTTAAATATGTACTTACTGGATCGAATTTTTCAACCGAGTGTTGCCGTGAGCCATACCAATGGGGTGCTTATTTGGGTATTGATAAAAAATTTACGATGGGATTACATAAAAAATTTGGTTCAATACCATTAAAAACTTACCCTATTTTAGATGTATTTGAATATAAATTATTGTACCAGCATTTATTAGGGATGAAAGTAATAAAACCATTGAATAACTTTCCATTCCAAAAATTAGAAGCAGAAGATTTGTTGGAAAAAAAATTCGGATGGGAAAAGTTTAAACACAAGCATCACGAATCACGTTTTACCAGATTTTACGAAGATTATTGGTTACCCAGAAAATTTGGTTTCGAAAAACGCAGGGCACATTTCTCGAGTTTAGTTTTGACTGGTCAAATGTCAAGGGAAAACGCATTAATTCGAATTTCAAAACCTGAATTAGATGAAATAACGCTTCTTCAAGAATTTGAATATGTTGCAAATAAATTGGATTGGACAAAAGAACAATTTCAGGAAATATTTAATGGCCTAAATAAAACATATTTAGACTATCCAAACAATTGGAAGATGATAAGTTTTGCTAATCAAGCCATGCAAAAATTAGGATTAGAAAAAAGATTATTACGATGATTACTATTATTAACTATGGTTTGGGAAATATAAAAGCTATACAAAATGTATTTAATAAAATTTCAGTTCCCTCAAGAGTTGTATCTAATATTAATGAATTTGATGGTGCTGAAAAAATAGTTTTACCAGGAGTTGGTGCATTTGATTATGCAATGCAAAAATTAATAAATTCTGGTATGTATGACAAGTTAAATGAATTAGTTTTAGTTAAAGAAGTTCCTGTTATAGGTATTTGTGTTGGTATGCAAATGATGGCAAAATCAAGTGATGAGGGAAAACTAGAAGGATTAGGATGGATAGATGCATCTGTCAAAAAATTTGATGAAACAAAATTGGATAATAAAATTCAATTGCCTCACATGGGCTGGAATGATGTAAATCCATCAAAAACTAATCCATTATTTATTGGATTAGAACAAAACGCACGATTTTATTTTCTTCACTCTTATTACATTTCTTGTAATCAAAATGAACAAGCTCTCGCAACTTCAGAGTATCCTGAAAATTTTGTATGTGCTGTTAATCATAAAAATATTTATGGTGTTCAATTTCACCCTGAAAAGAGTCATCATTTCGGTGTAAATTTATTACATAATTTCGCAAAAATTTAATTATGCTTAGACCAAGAATTATTCCTTGTTTATTGGTAAGCAACAAAGGATTAGTAAAAACAGTTAATTTCAAAGATCCTAAATATGTTGGTGACCCAATAAATGCAGTCAGAATTTTCAATGAAAAAGAGGCCGATGAGTTAATGATAATCGACATTGACGCTTCCAGACTTAATAAAGAACCTGACATAAAAAGTATTGAATATTGGGCATCTGAATGTAGAATGCCACTATGTTATGGAGGAGGAATAAAAACAGTTGAACAAGCTCAAACTATTTTTTCACTTGGAGTTGAAAAAATAGCAATTAGTTCATCTGCTATAAATGACCCAACATTAATTACTAGAATTGCTGATAGAGTTGGAAAACAAAGTGTTGTGGTGGTTTTCGATGTTAAAAGAAAAATGTTTGGAGGTTATGAGGTCTTTACATTGAATGGGAAAAAACCAACAGGCAAAAATCCAGTTGAATTAGCAATACAAGCAGTAAAATTAGGAGCTGGAGAAATTGTTATTAATTCAATAGATTTAGATGGTACAATGAAAGGTTATGACATTGGTTTGGTTAAATCAATTAGAGATAAAATTAGAACTCCTCTTACTATTTTAGGAGGTGCTGGGAAATTGGAGGATATTGGTGAATTAATAAACAATTTCGGTATCATTGGTTCTTCTGCTGGCAGTCTTTTTGTATTTAAAGGTGTATATAAAGCTGTACTTATAAATTACCCCAATCCGGAAATTAAGGACGCATTGATTGATGGTTCATTTAAATCACTTTTTTAACATGAAAGTGCTTTTTTTATCTATTTCAACTGCTATTAGCGATATTAACAATAAAGGTATTTATCCTGATTTGTTACGTAAGTTCGCTTCTGAAGGTCATGAAGTATATATTGTTTGTCCTTTTGAAAGAAGATCAAATAAAAAAACAGCATATACAAAGAATAATAATGTTCATATCTTGGGTGTTCAAACATTCAATCTTACCAAATCAAATAAGATTGAAAAGGGAATTGGAACAATCTTAATAGAACATCAATTTAAAAGAGCAATAAAACAATATTTGAATGAAATAAGATTTGATTTAGTATTGTATTCTACACCTCCAATTACTTTTTATAATGTCATTAAATATTTAAAAGAAAAATGTGGTGCAAAAACTTATTTGTTATTGAAAGATATTTTCCCTCAAAATGCAGTTGATTTAGGTTTAATAAGTCCAAAAGGATTTTTACATAAATATTTTAGAAAAAAAGAAAAAGAATTGTATGAAATTTCAGATTTTATAGGCTGCATGTCTCAAGCAAATGTAGACTATCTAATTAAAAATAATTCATTTATAACAAAAAACAAAATTGAAATTTGTCCAAATTCTATTGAAATTACTACAAAAAAAACGCAAGATAAAACCAGTATAACTATTAAATATAATATTCCAAACAACATTCCAATCTGCATTTACGGTGGGAATTTTGGGATTGGTCAAGGAATTCCTTTTTTAATAAATGTTTTGGAATCCAATATAAATAAAGGTATATACTTCTTACTTATTGGAAATGGTACTTATTATAAAAAAATTAAAAATTGGATAAGCACAAACCAACCAACGAATGTAAAATTAATAAAAACTTTGCCAAAACATGAATTTGAAACTTTGGAAAGTATTTGTGATATTGGTCTTGTTTTCCTTGATAAGAGATTTACAATTCCCAATTTTCCTTCAAGAATATTGTCCTACATGAACAGTCAAATACCTTTGTTAATTGCAAGCGATACTGTATCTGATTTGGGCAGTATTTCTCGAAAAAATGGATTCGGTTTTTGGTGTGAATCGGGCGACTTGAGTAAATTCAATGAATATTTAAATGTTTTAGCTGAAAACGCAGAATTGAGAAAAGAAATGGGAAATTCATCATATAATTTTCTGCAAAATAATTATGATGTCAAATATAGTTATGAAACAATCATCCAACATTTTTAACCAAACCAATGTATATTAAATTTTCCAAACAAATTTTTGATTTTCTTTTCGCTTTAGTGTTGTTAATAATACTAACTCCTGTATTCATTATTGTTTCAATTTTAATTAAGTTTGATTCAAGTGGTCCAGTTTTTTTTAAACAAGAGCGTATG
>CAMCEM010000162.1 GCA_945873755.1 Chitinophaga pinensis
TGTTTAAAACATTTTAATGAGTTTGAAAATACTTCATTAAACAAAAAATTAATAAATGAAAATGGTTAAAAATTAATGTTCATTTTAGAAAAGAAATAAGTTTTGAATTTAATTGATAACAATATTGATTTACTAAAAGATTTAGAAGTTTTGCAACAAAATTATGTTTTGTTGAAACGAATGAATGAGCGTGAAAGAAAAGCACGAAAACAAGCAGAAGCAATTATTGAAGAAAAGTCGTTAGAGCTTTATAATAAAAACTTAGAATTACTAAATTTAAATGCTGAGTTAGAAAATATTGTTGATGTTAGAACTAGTCAATTACTGCAATATACAGCCGAATTAAAAAAGAAAAACGATGAGTTAAATAGATTTAGCTTCATCGTTTCTCACGATTTAAAATCGCCATTAAGAGCCATTAAAAACTTATCTAATTGGATAGAAGAAGATTTTGAAGGAGTTATTCCGTTAGATATTTTAAACCATTTAGTCTTATTAAAAGGTAGGGTGAATAGAATGGAAGCTTTAATTGATGGTGTTTTAGAATATTCAAATGCAAACAAAATTAAATACGATGAGGTTCAAGTTGAATTAAATGAATTGATTAAAGAATCAATTGCATTAAATAATATTTTACCTCAAGTTTCAATTTCAATTAATGTAGATTAATTATCATTTATTACAAAAAAAATTAAATTAGAACAAGTTCTTTATAATTTAATAAATAATGCAATTAAATTTAATAACTATGAGTTTCCAAAACTTACAATAAATGCTGTTAAAAAAGAGCATGAAATTGAAATAAGTATTACAGATAATGGACCAGGAATAGCTGAAGAATTTCATGAAACCATTTTTGAAATTTTTAGAACATTAAATTCAAGAGATAGCAAGGAATCCGTAGGAATTGGCTTATCAATTGTTAAAAAATTTGTAGAAGAAGAAGGCGGTAAAATATGGATAACAAGCAAACTTGGAGAAGGTACTACCTTTTACTTTACTTGGCCAATTAATATGTAATATTTTTGTTTAGCCTACATTGCTATTTTCTCAAACATTTAATTTTTTAAAAAATATTATTTAAGGCAAATAAGCGAGCAAAGTTTATAAAAACTTATTTATGCCCAATCCAACAATCGAGTAAAATAAATATTTTTTAAGTACACTCTATGTTGTACTCAAAGTTTCATCAATAAATCCACCTCATTCAAACATTCGTTTAGCCTTTCATAATTTTATTAATATAAATTCAGTATAAAGTCGTAATCTTGAATAGTATAATTTTATAATCAAGAATAAAACATTTCATAATTCATTTTAATCCTGAGCGAAGTCGAAGGACAACATTCATAATTCAACATTCATAATTCAAAAAGCATGGTACTCATTTTTCTAGGACTTATTTTTATTGCAGTAGCAACATTTGTTTTTAACCCCAATAACATCAATGCTAAATTTAGTAAACCCATTAAAATTGTAGGGGTCGTTCTTATTTTAATAGGTTTTTTAAATTCGTGTTTAAAACAAATTGATGCTGGTCAAATTGGTGTTAAATCGTTGTTTGGTAAAATTGAAGACGATATTTTATTGAGTGGATTAAATTTTATGAATCCATTGGTTGAAGTAAAAACTATTGATATAAAAACCCAAAACTACACCATGAGTGGAATTCATGATGAAGGATCTAAAGCGGGAGATGATGCAATAAGGGTGCTTACTGCCGATGGGTTAGAAGTAACTATTGATTTAACAGTTCTGTATCGAGTAGTGCCAACAGAAGCTCCTCGTTTGCTAAAAGAAACAGGACTTGACTATAACGATAAAATAGTAAGACCATTGACAAGAACCAAAATACGCGACAATGCAGTTTATTACGATGCTGTTGCTTTATACAGTTCTAAAAGAGATACTTTTCAAATGCGTATTTTTAACAGCATAGAAAAAGATTTTAAAAGCCGTGGATTAATTTTAGAGCAACTTTTGGTGCGCAATATAACTTTACCTACTTCTGTTAAGGCTAGTATTGAATCGAAAATTAATGCAGAACAAGATGCTCAAAAAATGCAATTTGTGTTGCAAAAGGAAAAGCAAGAAGCAGAACGCAAAAGGGTGGAAGCACAAGGTATAGCTGATTACCAACGCATCATTTCAACTGGATTAAGCGATAAACAATTGCAGTATGAAAGTATAAAAGCAAATTTAGAATTAGCAAAATCGTCAAATGCTAAAATTATAGTTTTAGGTAAAGGCAATAACCCAATGATTATTGACGGAAAGTAACAATTTTGTTTACTACAAATTGTTAAAAAAAATTAAATCTATCATTTCCTTTTTTTTATTAGTATTGTAAAAAAAGAACATACTTAAAAAGGTTGTTATAATAGTACCATTTTTAAATGAGATTAATAAAAACTTTAGCATTAAACACATTAATTATTTTAATAATATTATACCTAATTAGTTGGTTAGGTTCTTTAATGTTGGGTTCATACACTAGGCATGGCGAATCGTTAACATTACCTAATTTAAAAGGACTAGGCTTTGAAGAAGTTCAACAAATACTAGAACAAAAAAAACTAAGATACATAATAACCGATACTGCATTTATTGATAGTATGCCTAAAGGAAGCGTGGTAGAACAAAATCCATTGCCTAATACCAAAGTAAAAGAAGGCCGATTTATATATATTACACTTAATTCAAATTCATCGGTTGGTGTTTTAATGCCTAATTTAATCAATAATTCATTGCGTTTTGCTGAAACAGTTTTAAATAGTTCGGGATTAAAACTAGGATCCGTAATTTACAAACCCGATATAGCAGCTGGTGCTGTTTTGGATCAGTTATATAAAAATCAAAGTATTCAACCCAATATTAAAATACCCAAAGGTGCTAGCATTGATTTAATTGTAGGAGATGGAATGGGTAGCACTGATGTGGATATTCCTGATTTAACAAATTTAACATTAAACGAAGCACGTGGGGTTTTGGAAAGTAATTTATTACAAGTGGGAAGCATAGTTTACGAAGGTAAAATTGATTCATTAAATGCTGTTATTAAACGACAATCGCCTTCATATCAAGAAGGTGTAAAAATTAAAAGTGGTCAAGTAGTTGACTTGTTTTTGGCTAACTAAATAAAAACACAAAAACATCGTTAAACAGTTATATTTTCAATTTATACCTATTTTAATATTAATACAAAATGAGATTTTATATACTAACTGCGATTGTTTTTTTTATTTTAAAATTAAATGCGCAAGAGGTGAAAGTACCTTTAATTAATAATGTTTTATTGAATAATTTAAATAAAACAATTGTTGCTAATGAACCAATTAGTTTAAATAAAGCGGGTAATTTATCTATTCCTTTTAACGAATATTTTACCAATACAAAATCAAATAAACCCGATGTTTTAAAATGGGTAGATCAGTTCGTAAAAGTAAATAACTTAAATGCCATTTTCGACTCAAAAAATAATAACGATATTTTATATAATACAGGTTTTTCGCAAGCCGATGTATTAACCACACAACAATTTAATACTTTAAATGCTGGCGGAAATGCTTTTGTTTTAATAAATTATTCAACTGGAATTAATTGGATTTTAAACGATTCACTAATATTTCAAGTAAAAGGGAACAATGGCGTTTGGAGTACTTTATGGAAATCGAGTAACAACCCCGAAAACAATAAGGATGTATTATTAAATATTGATTTTATAAATGATTTAAAAAGTAATATTTTACAATTTAGGTTTGTCAGTTACTGTAATACCGATACTTTAAAATCAGAGGTTTTTAAAGTACACCAATTGGTGGTTTCTTACAAAAATAGCTTGCCTTTTTATGAATCGTTTAGACAATTTAACCCATTAACAAAACTACCTTTAACAAATAATTGGAGTGGATTTACAACAACTATAAACCCAAATGATTCTGATTTTTTCAAATGGGGAAATACTGCTATTTTCAATTCGTTAACCGAAATAAAAGATTCAAGTTATTTTAATAATAATGGATTGTATGGAAATGCAGATACTTTAATTTTAAATCCTATTGATTTTTCAAAATTAAATACAAATAATCAGCATGTTTTAAGTTTTTGGATTAGGTGTTTTGCACAAACCAAAACAAACGACTCGTTATACCTAGAAGGATTGGATAACCAAGGAAGATGGCAACGGATTTGGGCTACCAATAAGTTTGATACTGTTTACAAAAAGATAAATATTAACTTAATAAATGGTAGGTTTTTTCATTCTTTTTTTATGGTTAGGTTCATTAATAAAGGAACATATTTAAATACTAATAACTTAAGTTTTGCTGTAGGTGCATTAAAAATTACCGAAAAAATTGAAATGCCTTTGTTCGATGATTTTTCAAGTACTTTAGGATTTTATCCAAACCCTAATTTATGGCAAGATAAAAAAGTATTTATCAATAATAATTTTCCTATAAATCAGCCAAGTTTAAATGTTGCTACTTTTGATGGATTAGATGAAAATGGAAATGCTTACAGTACTCAACCAATTAAAACAGTAGCCGATATTTTAACAAGTAGAGGCTTTAATTTAGTAACAAATACTTTGGCCGATTCAATTTATTTAAGTTTTTATTACCAATATCATTTACAAGGAACTACAGGCCAAATTCAACCCACCGATTCATTGTACTTAGAGTTTAGGTCAACACCCAACGACCGTGATTCGTTTGATATTGTTTGGCAAAAATCGGCTTTAGATACTTTGCCTTACGACACTTTTACTAGGGTTTTAATTGCAATACCTAAAAAATATTTGCACGATGATTTTCAATTTAGATTTAAAAACATTGGTAGTTTAAGCGGAAACGTAAGTCAGTGGCATATTGATTACATTGAATTTGATGCAGGAAGGAACAAAAACGATACTTTTATAAACGATATAGCCATTTCATCCACTCCTACTTCTATGCTTAGAAAATACAGGAGTATGCCTTGGAAACATTTTGAATTGAATAAAAAAGAATATACTACTGACTCAGTATTTTATAAAATATTTAATAACGATAAAAGAAATTTTTCGGTTGATTATACGAGAGAACTAAGAGACGAAAACAATAGTTTAGTTTTTAAAGATGCTAAAGTTATAGGTAGTGTGCCGTTTAATGGAGTAACTCAATTGGTAAGTTCCAATGCCACCAATTTAAATTCAAGTACTGCTAATTTAGTTAAAAAATTTACCAATACTGTAAAGGTAAGTAATAATGGCTTTGCTAACAACGATGATGTTCCAAGCAATGATTCTATAGTAACTACTACAACTTTTAGCAATTATTTTGCTTACGATGATGGAACCGCAGAAGCTGGATATGGGTTTAAATTAAAAACCAATGCTTCGTTGGCTTTGGCTTTCGATTTAGAAAAAGTAGATACTATTTATGGTGTTCAAATATTTTTTAATCAATCGGAGTTTAATGTTAGCACCCGCAAGTTCGATTTAATGGTTTGGGATTACATAACACCAATTGGCCAAAATGCTACTTTAGATAGAGTTATTTACAGAAAAAAC
>CAMCEM010000163.1 GCA_945873755.1 Chitinophaga pinensis
ACTTATAGCAAACATTCCATTTAATAATTCCAACATTCCATTAATACCGAATGATTGGTATAAATACAAAACAATTTCCGTATCTGAATTTCCTTTAAATTTAAATCCCTTTGCAATAAGTTCATCTTTGTAGTCAAACGCATTGTAAATTTCACCATTTAGCATTAAAACGATATTGCCATCGCTACTAAACATGGGTTGATGGCCATTTGATGATAAATCTAAAATACTAAGACGATTAAATCCAAAAACAAGGTTTGAAGGATTTTTGAAGTTTGATTCATTTTCGAATGAAATATTTTCTATCTCATTTTTTTTTGAATTTATTGCTACTATTCCTGAGTCGTTTGGTCCTCTATGATTTTGAAGCAATAGCATTTTGTTAATGCAATAATTGTTTGTTTCAAATTCATTATTTTTTATCAAGTATCCAGCTAAACCACACATAGTTACCTATTTTTAATGATTGAACCTAATAATATATCTCTGTGAGATTCGCATCTAACTAAATTGCTCAATAATAATTTTTTATTATCTCCAATAAGGTTAGGTAATAACCCCCTTAAATGCAATCTTGGTAGAATATTACCTTTGTATGGTTGAATCCATGTATTAATAATGGGTTTCCAAGTTTGAATAAATTTATTAAACGAATCATTCAACAATTCATCATCACTAATTATATTATTTAATTCGTGAATTTTATTTATTAAATTTTCATTTGAATTAACTAAAAACACACCTTCTTTTTGATTATTTTGTTCCACAAATTCTAATTCAAAGGTAATCGGTTTGTTTTTTTCAAAGTTTAAACGAACTAACATGCCAAAATTCCAAGGCTTGTCTTTTGTATTATTCCATTCGAAACAAAAATTACCTAAACCATAAAAAATTGGACTGTTTTTATAAACCTCATACCCAGAAATAATGTGTGTATGATGACCAATTACTGCATCAGAACCAGCATCAATAAAAAAACGATACCATTTTTTCATTCTTGGACTTGGCAAGTCATAATTTTCATGTCCCCCATGAACGTTAATTATAATGAAATCAACTTGCTTCTTTAAATCAACGATTTGATTGTAAACATTAGCTAAATCGATTGGGTTACATCCAGGGTCTTCGCCAAATGTCGTTGTCCATTCACTTTCAGCTATATTGATAAAACCAAACATTAGGTTTCTAATCTTTTTTATAATTGGTTTGGAAGCCTCCTCCAAATTTAATCCACTTCCTATCCATTCAATATCATATCTTTTTAGAACTTCATAAGTACTTTTCATTCCTTGAATACCATAATCTAAAAAGTGATTATTCGCTGTAGCCACCAATTTACAATTTAAATAACCAATTATCTCAGCTGTAGCTGGATTAGCTTTTAAATGGGGACCGGTTTTTTTTAGTTTTGTACCATCTATGGTTAATGGACATTCCAATTCAATAATATTAAAGTCATTTCCATCAAAAAATGGTTTGACAGAATTGAATTGGTTTTTCCAGTTGTCATCCTTTAAAATACTATTTTCTATTTTCTTCCAAGGGCAAAAATCTCCTGTGAATCCTATTTTTATCATTTGTTTAAATTTTGTTTAGAAGCACATTTATACCTTGTTATAAATAGTTAAACTAGCCTAAATATTATCATTCATTATTAAATCGCCTAATTGATCAGTAGTCATAAACTCAACATCAGGATATCTTTTTATTATTGATTCAATTAATATTTTTAATTTTTCTAGACCTGTTTTTCTATTATTTTCAGATAAACTTCCAATATAATTAACTCGATGTGAGCTTATTATTGCTGGTCGGAACCATCTGAATGATATATTTACTTCATTCAAACAGCTTGAAATACTTTCATTATAGCTTTTATCTGTGCATGGTTCGAAGAAACAGTTTCTAGTTAAATAAAGTTGATTAAATTTATTGGATTGTCCAATATAATGTCTTCTTCCTTTTTTTTGTTTTATTTCTCGTGTACAAGAAGGAAACAACTGAAATGATTGTCCTTGAATATATAACACCCCATTATCATTCAATATGGTTTCAATTTCTTCATCCCAAATATAATTATTTGCAATAAATGATTTTGATTTGTAACCTAATAATGCTTCAAAATACGCTAATCCATCTTTTAAAGATGTTTGAATAAATTGTAATTCTTTTTTTGAATTATAATTACAACCTGCCATCGAGTTTTTATTAACAAAATTCAATTCATTTTTTTTTATTAGACTCCAAAAGTTATTTTCAAACATCATTTTTGTCAATTCATCTTTCTTAAATTGTTCCATCCAAAATGCAACATTTAAATGTTCTCTACCATGGAACTGAGGTTTAAATATATTATCGTTATAACCGTTTCTCCATAATGAAAGACAGTTTTTTCGAATACTTGTTCTATTAAAAGTATCAAGAATTATTTCATATTCATATTTTAAATAGTTGTTTTTTTTAATTTTATCAAAATCTGGGTTGGCAACAATGCAATTGGCAGTAATAATAGGTGTTTTATTTTTCTGGTATTTTATATTTCTCAATAATTCAAATAGTGCAGACAAATCATCTTCAGTCTCTAATGAATCGAATTGATCGTAAACACTTAATTCAACAGGGTGTTTTTTTAAAACTTTATTTAATACTTCGATGGATGGGGTTCTTATTGTACCCCAATCATCACTTTCTATCACAACTATTTTTCTTTTTGTTTTCCAACCTAAAATATTATTTAGATGATTTTTTATTTTACTTTTAATTAAATTTTGTTCAATCATACCTTAAACTTAATCCAATTCTTGAATAGTTTCTGCAAGCTGTACAGTATTTAAGAATTCAACTGTAGGCCATTTTTTTAAAATTTCTGATAAAAGAGCTTTAAATTTTATCAAGTTCTCTTTTCTATTCTTTTCATTAAGCTCACCAATAAAATTTATTCGATGAGTACTAATAATAGCTGGTTTATTCCAAAAAAAAGCGTTTTCAATTTCACTTATTGTCATATTAATATTAGAACCATCAATTGAAGGCTCTAAGTTGCAATTTCGTATTAAATGAATTTGTTTAAATTCATTCCTCTCACCCAAATAATGTTTAATCTTTTGTCTATTTTGATTATTGTTTAAAGGTAAAAGTTGATATTTCA
This sequence comes from Chitinophaga pinensis, assembly GCA_945873755.1. Lineage (GTDB taxonomy): Bacteria > Bacteroidota > Bacteroidia > UKL13-3 > UKL13-3 > JAAFJM01. The sequence goes on from CAMCEM010000163.1 coordinate 3,149, forward strand.
TTCCTTGAAGGAATTTGATGCCATTTTTCAAGATTACTTCATTTAAGTCTTGACTCCAAATAAAGTTATTGAAAATTAATGATTTAGAATGATAACCAAACAAGTGTTCAAATAAATTTAAGCCAACACGAATTGACTCTTCTAAAAGTTTTGTATTGTTAGAATCGAATGAAGCTTGAATGCTTTTTTTCATCGCAGGAAATACATCATTGCTTAAACCCCACATATTGTTTTCAAATGCTAATATAAAATCAGGATTATTTTCTTTGAGTAGGTTTAACCACAATTCCACATTTACATGTTCTCTTCCATGAAATTGTGGAAAAAATATACCTTCTTTTATTCCTAACTTATAATATTCTAATACCCTATCGTGATTCGGATATTTTGTTAAAGTTTCAGTAAAAGGCTCATAATGATATTCATTGAATTCGGATTCTTTTATTTTTTCAAAATCTGGATTTGAAACAACAGTATTGGCAGTAATTATAGGGTGGTTTCCATGTTTGTCTTTAAATTTCAGTAGAACCTCAAACAACATTTCTAAATCTGTATTTGATTCTAATGAATCAAACTTACAATAAGCACTTTTTTCTACAGGAATTCCGGCATTTTTTAGTTTATCGAATACATCAACTGAAGGCATTCTAATACTTCCCCAATCGTCAGATTCAAAAACAATTATTTTCCGTTTGGTTTTGAATCCCTTGTAATTTATTAAACTACTACTAATGGTTTGTTTGAGTTTATTCACTCCAAACCACCCTTTTAATATAACTAGTATAACTTAAAATAATTCTTACCATTTTATCTGAAACATTCGGCATACTGTAATCATTGATAGGTCGATAGATTCTATTTGTGCTATTTTTTTCGTGTATTAATTGAATTAATCCTTGTAAAATCCTTTCCTGATTAAGTCCAACCATCATTACGGCTGTTTCTTCCATGGCTTCAGGTCTTTCATGTGCTTCGCGGATATTCAAGGCTGAAAAATTTAAAATAGAACTTTCTTCAGATATAGTTCCACTATCAGACAATACTGCAAAAGAATTAATTTGTAGTGCATTGTAATCATTAAAACCCATTGGTTTTTGCCACTGAATTAAGCTGTTTAGTGTGATCGGTAATTGTTGACTAGTGGCTGTTGATTGGTGACTTGTGTTAGGTGATTGGTCATTATTTATAGCAGTTAGTTTTTCTAATCGAATGCGTGTACGAGGATGCGTACTAACAATAATTGGATATTGGTATTTTTCGGCAATTGCATTCAAACTATCAATCAAACCAAAGAAATTTTTGTCATTTGTAATATTTTCTTCTCTGTGCGCAGAAACCACAAAGTATTTACCTTTCTCTAAAGAAAGTTTGTTCAAAATATCACTTTGATCTATATTTGATTTGTAGTGATTCAATACTTCGAACATGGGAGAGCCCGTTTTGATAATTCTATCTGCTGGCAAGCCTTCTCTTAGTAAATATTCTCTAGCAATATCACTGTAAGTTAAGTTGACGTCAGCTATGTGATCCACAATTTTCCTATTGGTTTCTTCAGGAACTCGTTGGTCAAAACACCTGTTACCAGCTTCCATGTGGAAGATTGGAATATGCCGTTTTTTTGCTGGTATGGCACATAAGCAACTGTTAGTATCGCCTAATACCATAAATGCATCAGGTTTCAATTCAGCTAATAAAGCATCTATTTTTATTAATATTTGTCCAACTGTTTCAGTAGCAGTAGCTCCTGCAGCATTTAAAAAATAATCAGGCTTGCGAATCCCTAAATCATCGAAAAATATTTGGTTTAATTCATAATCATAATTTTGACCAGTATGTACTATAATATGTTCTATGGCAGGTGATTCATCCATTTTAGCCATCACACGAGATAGGCGAATGATTTCTGGACGTGTTCCGACAACGGTTACTAGTTTTAGTTTATTTAATTTCATAATTAGTCTTTAGTAATTTATATAAACTCTCATCTTCTTTTGGTATTAATAAATAGTTTGCTTGGTTTGCATCAAAATATGGATCAAACTCAAATATCTCTTGTAAAAATTTTATTCCTAATTTTTTATCTTCAATAATTCTAAATATTCTATAATTTAAGCGTTTAATTATATCTAAAATTGACAATTGCCTACCAATAATTAATTTATTATCTGTTGAAAATGCTGATAATATTTCTATCAAAATTGTAACTCTGTCGGTATTTATTTTATCATAAAGTGCTTCTAACACTTCTAGTTCTGCCCCCTCCACATCAATTTTAACAATGCCTAGTTTTTTAAATTCAGTACTTTTTGAAATTGTATTGAACTTCA
>CAMCEM010000164.1 GCA_945873755.1 Chitinophaga pinensis
ATTCGATCAAACAACAGTAAATTTGATATTGCTTTTAATAAAAATATGATTCATTGGGATCAACATTTTGCTAATTTTACTCAAGAAGAAAACCACGGTAAACAACTATTTATTAAAGATGGTTGTATGAATTGCCACCATCCATCATCAAATTTCCAAAGAGGTTGGAACAATTGGGGTAATATTGGTTTAGATTTAAATTATGCTGATAAAGGAATGAATAAACAATCAATCGAAAAAAGGTCAGCTAATCCTTTTGAACCTGAACAAGAAGGTAATTTTAAAATACCAAGTTTACACAATATTGCTTTAACTGCACCTTACATGCACGATGGCAGGTTTGCTACTTTAAACGATGTATTAAACCATTACAGCGAAGGAATTAAAAACCATAAAAATTTAAGTTGGGAATTAATTGATCAAGATTTATCGATTGAAAGTAATTCACTAGTTGCTAAAAGATTTAACTATACCGAAGAAGACAAGAAGGCTATAATTGCATTTTTAAATACTTTAACCGATTATAAAATGATTTCGGATCCTAAATTTAGCAATCCTTTTCAAGTTGAAAATTGAACTAAAATTATAAATTAACTTATTATTTCTATTAAGTTTTTCTTAATTCTTTAACTAATTCTATCGCTTACCAAACCCTTTACTAATTTATAAAATTGTTTTAAATATGTTCTGCTATTAATGTTTGATATCATTATAAAAGCATAGACCACTTTAAATATAAAAATCAGCACCCAATTCTTTGGTTGCTGATTTTTTATTTTAATAATTTTAATTTGCATTTGAATACGGATGTATGTAACAATTTTATCTTTTCCTTCGTTATTATTTTAAAAAATCAATGCAAAAACTAATTTACCTATTACTGTTTATAACTTTAAATGCAAGTGCACAAAGTACATATTTTGGTAATAATTGGAATAAATTTGTACATGCACAAATAAATGATAGCACTGCTATAGTTGAAATTTGTGACACTGATTTTAAAAATAAACGTTACACCTATTTTGATACATTAATATACAATAACAAAAAGTTGATTGGCAAAAAATCAAAAATAATTTTTAAAAAAGGGCAGTACATTTTTAAACCTGGTAAATTTGTTTTGTATAAAGATTCGTTTAATACCCGATTATTGAAAACAAGAATTGATGGTTATAAGCATCATATTCGAGGCGAACTAAGAAATCAAATAGATTGGATTACCATGAACAATTTAAACACAGATGAGATAAGAGTTGATTTTGACAGTACAAAAAGTGTTGATCCTCCATTCTATTACAGACAATATGATGTGCAAGCGCAAAAGTTAAAGGATTCTATACTGTCGTATAACTGCTATGGTTACAATAAACTAATAATCACCAATAATAAACTTATTGGTAAAAAGCACTTTTTAGTTACCACAGATACTACGAAAATAAAGGATGTTTGGAATACCCTTATTCAAAATAAAATGATAAATAATAAAATGGAGGATCTTTTTGTTTATCATTTTATAGCATTTTATGTTTCTAGTGCATTTGTGAGCCCTTGGCTTTTATTAGTAACTCCAGTGGCTTGGGGCGCAGCTTATGCAGCTATTGAATCAGAAAAATTTGTAGCCAATAGATTTGTGAGTAGTAAAACTTATATCCTGCATTTTTACAAAGATGAAAAAAGGGTTTTAGAAGTTGAAATTTACAAAAATCATATCATTACTCAATATTATAAATATAGGTTAGTTAAAGACTTTAGCTCATTTATAAAATAACTTTTCCAAAATGATTTGGTTTTTGTTAGACAAAATTTATTGAACAACCAAACTCAGAAACCTTATTTAGGAGTATTTAAATAAGTATGGTTTCTCAACCAACAAAAAAAATCAGCAACCAAATAAATTGATTGCTGATTTTTTCATGTTGTAGAGACGTTCAATTGAAAGTCTCTACTATGTTTTTATTAGACATTGCATGCAACGTCTCTTCCATGGTCTATCAACCAACAACTATTTCCCAACACTTGCTCTAATAATATTTAATGCACCACCTGCTTTAAACCATTCTATTTGTTGTTGGTTATAAGTATGGTTAACATGAATGGTTTCGCTTGATCCATCTTTATGATTTAATACTAACTCCAATTGTTTACCGGGAGCAAAACTTCCTAAACCAATAATATCAATTACATCATCTTCTAAAATTTTGTTGTAATCTTCTTTATTAGCAAAAGTTAAACCTAACATACCTTGTTTTTTTAAATTAGTTTCGTGAATACGAGCAAATGATTTTACCAATACCGCACGAACACCTAAATGACGAGGTTCCATGGCTGCATGCTCGCGGCTACTTCCTTCACCATAATTTTCATCACCAACTACAATACTACCAATTCCTTGTGCTTTGTATTCGCGTTGAACTTTAGGAACTGAAGCATAATCACCAGTTAATTGATTTTTTACATTGTCGGTTTTTTCGTTAAAGAAATTAACTGCTCCGATAAGCATGTTGTTAGAAATATTGTCTAAATGTCCACGGTATTTTAACCACGGACCAGCCATTGAAATATGATCAGTAGTACATTTTCCTTTTGCTTTAATTAACAATTTCAATCCTTTTAAATCGCTGCCTTCCCAAGCTGCAAATGGATCTAATAATTGTAAACGATCAGAAGTTGGAGAAACAGCAACTATTACTTGACTTCCATCAGCAGCTGGAGCTATAAAACCTGCATCTTCTACAGCAAAACCATTAACTGGTAATTCGTCACCATAAGGACCGTCAAGTTTTACTTGCTCCCCTTTATTGTTTGTTAAATAATCGGTTAATGGATTAAAAGTTAAATCTCCTGCAATAGCCATAGCAGTAACTATTTCAGGTGAAGCCACAAAAGCATATGTATTTGGATTGCCATCAGCACGTTTTGCAAAATTTCTATTAAACGAATGAATGATGGTATTTTTTTCTTGTTTTTCGGCACCCATTCTATCCCACATTCCTATACAAGGACCGCAAGCATTGGTAAAAACTTTAGCACCTATTTCATTGAATACATCCAAGAAACCATCGCGTTTAATGGTGTAACGAATTTGCTCAGAACCTGGATTGATTAAATACTCAGCTTTAGCAGTTAAACCTTTAGCAGAAACTTGCTTAGCCAAACTTACTGCTCTTGAAATATCTTCGTAGCTAGAATTGGTACAAGAACCTAATAAACCTACTGAAATTTTTGTAGGCCAACCATTTGCCAATGCAGCTTCTTTTAATTTTGATATTGGGGTTGCTAAATCAGGAGTAAAAGGTCCGTTTACATGAGGTTCTAAAGCACTTAAATCAATTTCAATAACTTGATCGAAATACAATTCAGGATTAGCATAACATTCTGGATCAGCAGTTAAATGATGTTTTACCCCATCGGCTAATTCAGCAACTTCAGCTCTACCCGTAGCTTTTAAGTAACGAGCCATAGAATCATCGTAACCGAAAGTAGAGGTAGTTGCACCAATTTCAGCACCCATATTACAAATAGTACCTTTTCCAGTACAACTCATGCTTATGGCACCTTCACCAAAATATTCAACTACTGCATCAGTACCACCTTTAACTGTTAAAATACCTGCTACTTTTAAAATTACATCTTTTGGAGCGGTCCAACCGTTTAATTTACCTGTCAGCTTTACACCAATTAATTTTGGCATTTTTAGTTCCCAAGGTAAGCCAGCCATAACATCGCAAGCATCTGCTCCACCCACACCAATTGCAATCATTCCTAAGCCACCAGCGTTAACAGTATGGCTGTCAGTTCCAATCATCATTCCACCTGGAAATGCATAATTTTCTAACACCACTTGGTGTATAATACCTGCTCCAGGTTTCCAAAATCCAATTCCGTATTTATTAGAAACAGAACCTAAAAAATCAAAAACTTCCTTACTTTCTTTAGTTGCAAACTCTAAATCTTGAGCTGCACCGTTTTTTGCCGTAATTAAGTGATCGCAATGAACTGTAGATGGAACAGCAACTTTTGGGCGACCAGACTGCATAAACTGTAATAAAGCCATCTGCGCAGTTGCATCTTGCATAGCAACTCTATCAGGTCCAAAATCAACATAACTTTTACCTCTTTCGTAACTGTTAGTTGCGTTACCTTGAGTTAAGTGGCTGTATAATATTTTTTCAGTTAAAGTTAAAGGTTTGTTAACCACCTTACGGGCTGCAGCAATACGTTCTTCCATTTTGGAGTAAACTGCTTTAATCATTTCTATGTCGAAAGCCATATTTTAATTTAAAGTTTTTAGTTTCTTAAGTTTTAAAATTGAGTGGGCGCAATTTAGCTTTAATATAGATTTTATACAAAAGTAATTTTGGTAAAAATAATTGATACCTATTAGTATTTATTTTTTTTATTTATGAGGTAATTCAATCCAATTCCAAAGTTTAATCCACTTAATCCAATTCCCTCTTTACCTTTTACATTTGTTTTAAAAGTTGCACTATTTTCTGTTATGTTAAGAGTATTTATTCCACCTGCGTTAATACCAGTAATTAGCCTGAAATTAAGCACTTTATTTACATTGTTCTCGTACACAAAATTTAAACTTTGAGTAAGTCCATTTCCGTTTGTATATAAATTGTAATTTAAAATATTTAACTTATCGTTATAAAAAACACTGTTTATTCCAAACTGAATTGAGTAATTGTTAATTTTATAATTTTTATTAAGTCGGAAGGTAATATTTGGTCCAATGTTTACAAATGAAATACTTGAATTTAATTCACCAAAATAATAAACCTTATTTAATCCCTGAAAATTTACATTGTTTGAAGATATTGAAGCACCATGATAACCAATTTGAAATCCTAAATAAAATCTTCTGCTCTTGGTTAAAGCCATTTGAAAATCGGTAAAAAATCCAAAATTCAATCTTAATTTAAAAAAATGTTCTCTGTTATTATTTGCAGCCACAATACTTAAATTACCCAATTTAAAAGCAGAGTTAGCAAAAAAGCCAATGTTATATTTAGGTGAAACAAATATTTTTGTTTTAATGTCTTTTAACAATAAATTGGAAGGTTGTTCAGTTTTTAGTTTTTTAACCTCATTACATTTATAAACTTTTAAAACTTGGTTGTAGTTAATTGTTTGTTTTGATTTGTTGCTAAGTTCATAATTTATATACCAATCAATTTTATCTTCATATATATTACAAATAATAGAATCTCCTTCATTAGTAAAAATTGTATCGTTACAAAACTTTTGGGAAATAGGTTTTAAAACATAAAAATCTTTAATTATTGAATTAATAAGCTGATAATTTAATAATTGTGATTTTATATTGCCACTATCAATGTATAATATTTTTATGTAATTGGTATTTCTTTCAATTTTAACTTTACAATTTAAACTATCATTATTATTTAAAACAACCAAATCTTGTGCATTTATTT
>CAMCEM010000165.1 GCA_945873755.1 Chitinophaga pinensis
CCTACTTTTAGTGATTTATTGCGTATCACTGCTTGCTCTCCAGGTGCAGAAATTACTGGCGCAGTAATGATTGATAGCAAAACAATGTTGATTAACTCACAACACCCTGATGCAGGAAATACATTCCCCTACAATAACTCTTTGACTTATGCTATTTCAGGTTGGGATGGCACTCCAGCACTTTCAATTTTTGAAAATAAACAAAAAAGCAACGTATTTAATGTTTACCCCAATCCAGTTAATCGTGAACTTAGCTTAAATAAAATAGCAGATGTGGCAATTTATAACATGAACGGCCAACGTATAAAAGTATTACGTGATGTTGAGAAAGTTGATGTTAGTGATTTAGCTTCTGGTGCTTATATTATTATGAACTCAGAAGGTGATAAAATGAAATTTATTGTTGAATAAAAATTAATTTATTACTTTTATATTCTAAAACCCGAGGAACATTCCTCGGGTTTTTGCATTGTTTGACATTACATGAAAAAAATTTATATCTGCTCGTTTTTACTTTTAATAATAACAATAAGTGCTTTTAAATTGCAAAAAGACTTACCACACCAACTGGTTCAAAAAAACTACGAAAACCGTATTATTTACTTTCAAAACCAATTGAAAATTTGCAGTCAATTGGCTGTAAAACTTAATAAAAATAACATAACAGATTTTAGAAAGCAATTTACCCAAACAAGACTTGCCTTTAAAGAATGTGAATATTTGATAGAAATATTGAATCCAATAGTTAGTAAAGATTATATTAATGGCAGTCCTCTACCTAAATTAGAGCGCGAATCTTTTGGCTTAAATATTATTGAACCAAAAGGATTACAAATTTTAGACGAACTCATTTTCTCGGAAAACATACTTTCTAAAAAAGAGCATATTACGGAACTATTGTATGAATTGAGTTCAATTGTAAAAAACTTATCATTTACCAACAAAATATATGACAGGCAAGTATTTGAAGGCATGCGCCTTGAGCTTGTTAGAATTTTTACTTTAGGGCTCACTGGTTTTGATGTTCCTGCATCAGGACGCTCTATAGACGAAGCCAAGATAGCATTGCAGTCTATGCACGAAGATATAAAACCATATGTAGGCAAGGTGAAAAATGAGAGTTTAGCACTTATAATCGAACAGAATTTTAATGGACTACAAAAGTACCTTTCGCAAAACAATGATTTTGATAAACTAAATAGACTTGAAATTCTAGTAAAATATATCAATCCTCTTTATGCAAGTATTTATGATTTACAACTTGCTCTTTATATTGAAAGCAGTAGCGAAAGTGTAGCTAAAAACTTGCTACCACCCATTAACTTAACTTCTCGTAATATTTTCTCTCCTCAATTTTTAAATGCTTTTAAGTACATAGGTCTTCCCCAAACTTTATATAACGATTCCATATTACAACTAGGCAAATTGCTTTTTTATGATCCAATTCTTTCCGCAAACAATGAAAGAAGTTGTGCAAGTTGCCATAATCCTCAAAAAGGATTTACTGATGGATATACAAAAAGCATAGCCACAGGTATGAAAGGCTCTGTTGAAAGGAATTCACCCACATTATTAAATTGCGTTTATAGTGAACGTTTTTTTGCTGACTTAAGGGCGGATGCCTTAGAAGATCAAATGGATCATGTTATAGCAAGCAGCAAAGAATTCAATACAACTACTTTAGAAATTACTGAAAAATTATCAAAAAGCAGCGAATATGTCAATTGGTTTACTAAATGTTTTCCTACTTATAATGTTAACCCCATAAATAAACACACCTTGTCTTTTGCCATATCAGCTTTTGTAAGCTCCTTACAAAGTTTTAATTCCCCTTTTGATCAATATGTAAGAGGTGAAAGAAAAGAAATAAGCAATGCTGTAAAAAATGGATTTAATGTATTTATGGGTAAGGGTGGCTGTGGAACTTGCCATTTTGCACCCGTATTTAATGGAACTGTACCACCTTTATACCAAGAAAGTGAAAGCGAAGTACTAGGGATTCCCGAGAATCCAGCAGCAAAAAAATTAGTTTTAGATGCAGATGAAGGTCGTTACAACGGTAAACTAAAAGAAGCGGCCCCATTTTATAAATATTCATTTAAAACACCCACCATTCGAAATATTGCTTTAACAGCACCTTATATGCACAATGGCTCATACAAGACACTTAAACAAGTAATGGACTTTTACAATAAAGGTGGAGGAATAGGATTAGGGATTGACGTGCCTTATCAAACTTTACCATCGGATAAGTTAAATTTAAGTAATGCAGAAATAAAGGATGTTATTGCTTTTATGCAATCTTTAACTGATACTACCAATTTAACCAACGTGCCAGTTAGTTTGCCCCAATTTAATAATGAAAAGCTATGGAATAGCAGAAAAGTTGGAGGAGTGTATTAAGTATGAATAGACTCGCATTTCTGAAATATTTGATACCGGGCACTTTGGCATTATACGCTTGCGCTAAAGACAAAAACGATACAGCGCAAAAGAATATAAACTTACAGTTAAAATTTCCTGCTTCAGGAGATTACTTTGTTGCTGATTGTGTTAATCCTGTTTTTTTTGATACCAAAGAGAATAACTTAAATATTTTGGTTGAACTTTACGATTCATCACAAACCAAACTATTGGCCTCTGGAACAGGAAAAAATGAAGTTTGGCTAAATGTTCCCAAACTAGAAAGAAATACCGAATTATTGTTAGTACTAAATGGACAGTTAAAACAATTAGTAAATGTAAATACAAGCAAGGGACAGCCAGTAAGTATTAAAAAGTATTTGGGCGTTTTACAAGAGGGTAAAAGTGTTGCAATAAGCGAAACAGATGGTATCCCCTTTACACTAAAAATGAAAAGTGAAAGTTTATTTGAAGCCATCAGTATGATTTGTACGCATAATGGATGCCCTATAAACTTACAAACCGATAATAGCTTTGTATGCACCTGCCACGGCTCCCGATTTAATAGTTCTGGAGTTGTTTTAAACGGCCCCGCTATAGAAGACTTACCGCACTTTTCTTGGAACTACCAAGAAGCCAATAAAATTGTAATTGTAAACAACTACCAATGAGAAAAATAGTATTGGCAATTTATATTGGACTTAATATAAGCGGACTAGCTCAACAAAAGGAACTAAATTATGCAAAATTAAAGCCCATTATTGAAAAAAAGTGTGTCTCATGTCACAGAGAAAATGGGTATGCACCATTTGGTTTAGAAAACTACAACGAAATAGTTAAAAGGAAAGATTTTATAAAATATGTAATAACCAATGATTACATGCCTCCATGGAGGGCAAATAACAATTATCGTCATTTTGCCAATAGCAAAGCATTGAGCAAAGAAGAAAAGAGTTTGATTCTCCAATGGCTGAATGAAGGAGCTAGAATAGGACCAGAGAAACCTACATCTAACAAAAAATGGTATAATGAAGGATCACAAGTTAATCAAAAGCCAGATTTGATACTAAGTATGAAAGCTCCCTTCACAGTTCCAGCTATTAATCAAAATGTATATATATGTTATAAAATTCCTTTTGAACTAAAACACGATACTTTTATTAAAGCCATTGAATTTGTGCCAGGAAACAAAAGTGTAGTTCACCATGCAAGTTACCAAATTATAGAAGTAGCAGATGATGTAGATGTTTTTTCTGGGCCAGATTTTTTTCAATATGATGCAGATACATTGAATAGGGTAAAAGACGACCATGATTATAAATATTTTAACTTAATTGGCAAAAATGGTAAAATGCCAAAAGAAGTATATCACAATGGTTGGTTGCCTGGTACTTCAGTTCAGACATATCCAAGTGGTATAGGTTTTAAAATGCCTAAAAAGGGAGTACTCCTTATTCGCAATTTTCATTACTCACCAACACCTATTGAGCAACAAGATTTATCGAAATTTTATATTTTTTTCTCTTCTAAACCCGCCATAAGAAATATAGGCTTTGCTGCCTTTAAACCCAATAACCCAACAAAAGACGGCAAATGGTATATAAAGGCAAATGATAGTAACTTTGCAGCTCATATTAATGTAAAATTCCATAATGATGTTTCTTTACTTAATATCAACCCACATATGCACAAACTAGGTAAGTATTTTAAAGCATATGCCGTTACTTCAAAAAATGATACCATTCCACTGGTAGAGATTCCCAAATGGGACTTTAACTGGCAGGAGTTTTATAGATTTGAAAAGATGATTAAAATACCTGCAGGATCTGTTTTACATGCAGAGGCATTGTACGACAATTCTGCTAAAAATGCAGCCAATCCTTATTCACCGCCTAAAGACGTTTTGTTTGAATGGGGCATGAACGATGACAGTGAAATGATGCGTTTGGTTTTACTTTTTTTGCCCTATGAAATGGGAGACGAAAAAATAGCTTTGCCTTAAATGTTATTCAATATGCCTAATTTTAAAATATTAAAAATATTCTTTTTTATCTGCTTATCATTTGAAGGCTTTTCTCAAAATGTTTTTACCGTTAAAGATAGCAGCGGCATAGAACAAAGTTTAAATATTACTACTTTTAATAAAGCACGTGTATACCTTTTTTTGTCTCCAGAGTGTCCTTTATGTCAAAATTATACTCTTGTATTAAATAACCTATACACCAAGTACAAAGTTTTGGGTGTAGAAATGATAGGTATTGTATCATCCAAATCATTTAATATTATTGATGTGAAGGAATTTACTAAAAAATATAATATTCATTTTCCTTTATTGTTAAACAATAATTTATTGGCCAAATATTTTGATGCATCTATTACACCCGAAGCAATTGTAACCGACTCGTTGGGAAATAAAATTTACCAAGGAAGAATAGATAATTGGGCTTATGATATAGGAAAAAAAAGGAAGCAAGCAACTGTTTTTGATCTAAATGATGCTTTAGATTTTTTTATTAAAAACCAAAAACGCCCTTTTTATAGAACCAAAGCAATAGGTTGTTTTATTGAGTAGATTTCTTTCTTAATTCTTCTTGATATTGCTAATAAAGTAATATAATCTTTAAGTTGTTAAAAAAATGAGATTACTGGTTATTGCTTTCGTAATAAATGTTTGCAATGACTACCAAACTGTCCTTTTCCAAAATTATTAAATTATGAAATAAGTTTAACAAATTAAACAAAAAAACCAGCTCCTTTTCAAAAGCTGGTTTTAATATTTTTATTAAAGTATCTTATTATTTTAAACTTTTTTGAATATCGGCCAATATAACGCTCATATCCGACTCGTTTTTGTAACCAACTTCTAATTTTGTTTTGTGCGTTTTGGGGTTTATAAATACAGTGCTAGGGTAACCGCTTATGCCATTGTTACTGATAGCTGCTGCAAGTCCTGGCCCATCGTACGTTTTACCGTTGTAAGTGTATTTTATT
>CAMCEM010000166.1 GCA_945873755.1 Chitinophaga pinensis
AATAATAAAAGTAAATTATGCATAGTGCCGGACTGATAGACTCCTTTGGTGAGTTTAAAGAATTTAAAAACATAGATAGAGCCACGTTACAACGTGTGTTAGAAGATGTGTTTAGAACAATGTTAAGGAAAAAATTTGTTACTGATGACAACTTTGACGTAATTATAAACGATAAAAGTGGGGATTTAGAAATATGGCAAAATAGAAAAATTGTTCATGATGGTGAAGTAGAAAACCCTAGAACTCAAATTGCATATAGCGATGCGATAAAAATAGAACCCGATTTTGAAATAGACGAAGATGTAACTGAAGAAGTAGGAATGGCTGTATTTGGTAGAAGAGCAATTTTATCGGCTCGCCAAACACTATTGGGTAAAGTATTAGAACTTGAAAAAGACGAATTGTATAAAAAATACAAGGATAGAGTAGGAGAAATATTGAGTGGAGAAGTATACCAAATTTGGAAAAAAGAAATTATGGTATTGGATGAAGAAGGCAATGAATTATTACTTCCTAAAACTGAAATGATTCCTGCTGATCATTATAAAAAAGGAGAATCAATTAAAGCAATTGTACTAAGGGTAGAAATGCATAATGGTAGTCCAAGAATTATTTTATCAAGAACATCTCCAGTTTTCTTAGAAAGATTATTTGAATTAGAAGTACCAGAAATTATTGATGGTTTAATTAACATTAAAAAGATTGTTAGAGAACCAGGAAAACGTGCAAAAGTAGCAGTAGAAAGTTACGATGATAGAATAGATCCTGTTGGAGCATGTGTGGGTATGAAAGGTAGCCGTATTCATGGTATTGTTAGAGAATTAAGAAACGAAAACATAGATGTAATAAACTATACCAATAACCTTCAATTACTTGTTACACGTGCTTTAAGTCCTGCTAAAATAACAAGTATTAAAGTGGAAGAAGCAGATAAACGCGTTTCGGTGTTTTTAAAGTCGGACCAAGTGAGTTTAGCTATTGGAAACGGTGGTAACAATATAAAACTTGCTGGTAAAATGGTAGGATATGAAATAGATGTATACCGTGATGGTGAAAATGAAGAAGATGATATTGATTTAGATGAATTTACTGATGAAATAGATACTTGGATAATAGACGAGTTAAAAAATATTGGTTTAGATACAGCAAAAGCAGTTCTTGCTCTTAATAACGAGGAATTGGTTAGAAGAACTGAATTAGAAGAAGAAACAGTTGTTGAAATTAAGCGAATTTTAGAAGCAGAATTTGAATAAAATTTAAATTCTTATACAATTTAAAAGCCCATAAATATTAAATTATTTGTGGGCTTTTTTATTTTGTTATTAATTATTTACCTCAATAAATATAGGGAGTTCACTAATTTTTTCAATATTAAAAATATTAGAAGTTGACTTAATATTTTCTTTTAAATGAAAACTATTTTTAGCAATTGGCTTAAAAACTATTGCATTTTCACTCCCTTTTATATTGAATTTATAATTAAAAACTTCTTTATTATTTGAGGAATTACACCACAAAGCATAAATTATTTTGGAAGAGTTATTTGATTTAAATGCATAGATATTTATTTCTTTATTACCAGATGGAATTTCTTTAAAAAAGTAATAATTTTTAAGTAAACTTTTTAAACCTGCCACATAATACCAAGCTATTTTTTTTTCGTTATTAGGAGCTGATTTTACTAAACCACTTGTTAAATATTGAATAGTGGTATTGGTTCCATAATCATCTAAATTATAAACAAAAGCTTTATCAATTCCTGATGCTGATATTTCCAAAAAGCTTCTTAATAGCCATCTTCCTTGAATTTCTTCAGTACTATTTTTTCCAATAGCCGGAGCAGCTTGAGAGGACCCTTCTTGTGTATCGTATCCAAATTCGCTTAACCATATTTCCAAATTAGGTAGCAATGAATCTCTGAAAGCAACTATTTTTTTTAATTTATCTTTTAAATGATCTTCTTCTGGGCTAATGCCTATTGTTGGTTGGCCATTTATAAATTTATTACAGTAATGGTGAAAATTTAAAACATCGGCAGGAAATTTTTTCATTTCGGTTCTATTAAACTCTGTCCAAAGTTTCATACCTTTAATATAATCAATGTTTAATGATGCCAAACCTCCCATAACTACTTTCATAGTAGAATCGGCATTTTTTACGCCTACATTTACGCCTAATTTTTTTTCATGTCCATCATAATCGGCACTGCACATGGCTGCAAATTCAAAAGGGGTAAAAGTAGCTGCAAAAGAATGCCACCATTTATCGGGTTCGTTCCAATTTTCAACCGATTTTACAAGATTTAAACCAGAAACGCGTGGTTGAAATTCGTTTAAAGGGCCATATCCTTTTTTATAAAGCTTTAGTTTTGAATCGTCAACTTTGGTATTTCCATACCTAGCTGTGTATTGAAATAAATAATCGGCATGAGCTTTATATGACTCAGGGTTATTTGGGTTATTTCCTTTAATTATTGGTTTTATGTTTTCATTTTCTCCATTTGTAAAATAGTAAGCCGAAGTTTGTAAACAAGGATTTAATTCAATACCTGCATTGGTTAATCTTTTATAATCTTCATCGGTATGGCGGTTACTGTAATCGGGATTAAAAATAAAATAGTTATTGGGATATTCAGGATAATTTGGAATGGTGTAACCAGGTTTTTTCTCATCAATTCCACCATCATTCCAGTTCCATGAATGAAACTCGCGAAGCGAACTAACACATTGCATTAAATTTTCGTTTTCCCACAAACCTCCAGTTGCACCCATTAATTTATCGAAAGTAGGATAATTTTTATTCCCATTAAAAACAGGTTTTATAACTTCGTTATTGCTAATTTTATTGCCAAATAAAACAATTTCTTCAATGTCATTTATTTTAATATTAAACTCAAGCATCACAAATCTGCTTGAATCAGTTAGGTTAATAGAACTCCATTGGTCTTTGTTTCTTTCAGTAATTATTATTCCATTTAATTTCCATTTATTTGGATTTCCTGTATATATAAAAATTGTATCCTTTCCACGCCAACTGCCTGCTAGCTCAAAAGCCGATATTTTACTTAGTTGAAAAGTATTTTTTAAGTCAATAATAAATTGTGCTTTGTTATACCTCATATCAGTTGGTAGCATAAACTCGTTTCTGGCAATTTGAGTGTTTTGCTCATCAACTAAATTGGCAATAGGGCTTGCTCCATAACAACCACAATTAGAAATAACCATTTCAGGGTTTAGGATTATTTGATTAATTATATCTCTTTTTTCAGTTCTAGTAATTACATTTTTTGTAAAATTAAATTCGTTATTGTTATTATTTCCAAAAGAACAATTTTGAAAATTTATTAATAAAATTAATGCTGTTAATGGATTTATTTTTTTCATTTTAACGGATTTGAAATAGCAGCAAACTAATTAATATTTTTTTATAAAACACTTTAAGTTTAATAACATTATTAAGTATACACAATGTTTTTTTTCTATTTTATACTAATAAAATTTGTATCAAATAGAATTTAAGCATATACAGCAACCAAAATGAAAAATTTAAAAATAAATAAAACAAATAGCTTGCACGCTAGGTTTCTATTATTAGTGGTTTTTATTAGCCTAATTCTTACTTCAATATCGTGCAATAACAATGAAGTTAATAACCAAACAAAAAATAAAATTAATAATATGAATAACGAAATGAATAACAATTCTGTATTAGTTAATAAAACCGATTCAGAATGGAACGCTCAATTAACAAAAGACCAATATTATGTTTTACGAAAAAAAGGAACAGAAAGACCATTTACTAGCAAATGGGAAAATAATTATGATGGTGGAATTTACAGTTGTGTAGGCTGTGGCAATGAATTATTTAAAAGCGAAAGTAAGTTTGATGCTGGTTGTGGTTGGCCAAGTTTTTTTGAAGCATTAGACAGTACAAAAATAAAAACCGAAATAGATAAAACATTAGGGATGCAAAGAGTAGAAATTATGTGTGCTAAATGTGGTGGTCATTTAGGACATGTTTTTGATGATGGACCAAAACCTACAGGCTTACGATATTGTGTTAATGGTGTGGCTTTAAATTTTTTGAAAAAGTAGTTGAATAGTAGATTGGAAGATTGCGAGTTTATTATTTAGAGTTACGAGTTGAATAAATTGCCATTTGCATAGTATTTATTGCTTATTCGCTCATTGCTTTTAAACAACTTTGCCAGAGTAAATTGGCTGTTTTATCCCAACTAAACAATGCTTGTTTTTCAAACCCTTTGTTTATTAAAGTTTTTAAAAGTTCAGGGTCGTTATAAAGTCTAACCATAGCATAACTTAAGCTTTCTACATTGGTAGGATTTATTTGCATAGTTGCACCTTCACCAATCTCTTTCATGGAAGATGTATTACTACAAATAACTGGAACGCCACATTTCATTGCTTCAATAATTGGTATTCCAAAACCTTCGAATAATGAAACGTAACACAATGCAAAAGCACTTGCAGTAACCAAAGCTAAATCTTCGTTAGTTAAATAACCTGTAAATATTACTTCATCCTTATATTTCATTTGATTAAAAAACGTATTTACATCATTAGTTTTCCAAGCCATTCTTCCAGTTAACACTAATTTGAAGTCGCTTTTAGTTTGTTCTTTAAATACATCAAAAGCTTGTAAAAGTTTACTTACATTTTTTCGAGGATGAATAGAACCAACGTATAAAAAGTAATTATATCCAGCACTATATTTTTCTTTTATTTTCCGTTTTTCAATATCAATTAATGGTTTAAATAAATTATTAGCACCATTAAAAACCACATCAATTTTGTTGCTTTTAATATTATATTTTGTAATTATATCGTTTTTTGAAAACTCACTTACGGTTACAATTCTATTTACTTTTTTTGCAAATAAAGGTGCAAAATATTTCATGTATTTAAGTTGTATTTTGGGTATTCCATCTTCAAAATGCTCAAAAGCCAAATCGTGAAAAACACTTATTTGCCTAACTTTTGTGTTTAAACAAGCATATCCATCTGTACTTATAAATAAATCGGGCTTATTAATTTTTAACCAACCAGCAACTGAAATATTAAACCAAATATACCAAAGTATTGGGTGCCTTGCTGGAGGGGGAATTACAACAGGAATTATATTTTTTGCAAAGATAAAACTTTTGTCAAAAGGCCTATCAAACAAAAAATAAAAGGTAATAGTTGGGTTGTTAATAACTATTCGTTTTAAGCATTCATTGGTAAAATGGCCAAATCCTTCTAATTTGTTTTTAATTAAAAACCTAGTATTTACAGCTATTTTCAATGTTATTTATTTGGTTAAAA
>CAMCEM010000167.1 GCA_945873755.1 Chitinophaga pinensis
AATGCCCGGAATTCACCACGTAATGAGTAGGGCAATTAAAGATATTTTTTGTAGATACAATACTTTAAAAGGTTTTCAAGTAAAACGAAAAGCAGGTTGGGATACACATGGTTTACCAGTAGAATTACAGGTAGAAAAAACGATGGGAATTACCAAAGAAGATATTGGTAAAACAATTTCAGTAGAAGATTATAACGAAGCTTGCCGCAAAGATGTAATGAAATACACCGATGTTTGGAATGATTTAACTACTCGCATTGGCTATTGGGTCGATTTGAATGACCCTTATATTACTTATGAAAACAATTACATAGAAAGTCTTTGGTGGATACTGAAACAATTACACAACAAAGGTTTTTTATATAAAGGTTATACCATTCAACCATACTCGCCCGCTGCAGGAACTGGATTAAGCTCTCACGAATTAAACCAACCTGGCACTTACAAAGATGTGAAAGACATGACTGCAGTAGCTATGTTTAAGATAGTTGATGATTCACAGTTGATAGTTGATAGCAATACTTCGGTTGCTGAGCGAAGCCGAAGCACCGAACCCATATATTTTCTTGCATGGACAACTACACCATGGACTTTACCTTCTAATACAGCGTTAGCGGTTGGAGCTAAAATTGATTATGTGTTGGTAAAAACAATCAATCAATTTAGTCATGAAGTAGTAAATGTAATTTTAGCTAAAAATTTAGTTGGAAAATACTTTAAACAGGAACAAGCTGATTTAAAATTTGAAGATTATAAAGCAGGCGATAAATTGGTTCCTTACCAAATTCTTGCTGAGTATAAAGGCAAAGATTTAGCAGGAATAAAATACGAGCAATTATTGCCTTTTGTTCAAGTTACGGATGGAAAAAGTTTTGAAGTAATTACAGGTGATTTTGTTACTATAGAAGACGGAACAGGAATAGTTCACATAGCGCCAAGCTTTGGTGCAGACGATTTTAGAGTGGCTAAACAAAATGGAATTGGGTCATTAACTTTAGTTGATAAAAGAGGTAAGTTTTTACCTGAAATAAATGATGACTTGTTCCTTTATGGTGAAGAATTTGTGAAAGAAGCTTATTTAAATGATGCAGAAAAAGAAGCAGCATTGGCTTTACAAAAAGACAAATTACAAGGTTTTATTAAAGACACCAGTAAGTTGAGTTATTTAAGTGTGGATGAACGCATCACTTTGAAGTTACAAAACGAAAACAAGTTATTTAAAAAAGAAAAATACGACCATACTTATCCGCATTGTTGGAGAACCGATAAGCCAATTTTATATTATCCATTAGAAAGTTGGTTTATAAAAACTACAGCTGTTAAAGATAAATTGGTAGAAAACAATGCAAAAATAAATTGGAAACCAGCTAGTACCGGAACCGGTAGATTTGGTAATTGGTTAGAAAACTTGGTAGATTGGAACCTTTCTCGTTCACGTTATTGGGGAACACCGCTGCCAATTTGGAGAACCGAAGATGGATTAGAAGAAAAATGTATTGGCTCGAAAGCTGAATTAACTGCTGAGTTTGAAAAAGCTGTGAAAGCAGGATTTAATGTAAATTCGAAATTCGAAATTCGAAATTCGAATTTGGAAATTGATTTACATAAGCCATTTGTTGATGATGTTATTTTGGTTTCAGAATCCGGAAAACCAATGAAACGCGAAGCTGATTTAATTGATGTGTGGTTTGATAGCGGTGCAATGCCTTATGCGCAATGGAATTTTATGGGCAAAGAATCATCTCCTGAAGCAAAAGTTCAATTCGAATCTTCATATCCTGCCGATTATATTGCCGAAGGCGTGGATCAAACTCGTGGATGGTTTTTTACTTTACATGCGCTAGCTGTTTTATTGAACGAAACTTCAGATGAAATAAAAGCATTTAACGAGAAAACTGGAAACCCTGGAATTGCATTTAAAAATGTAATTGCTAATGGTTTGGTTTTGGATAAAAATGGCCAAAAAATGAGCAAGCGTTTGGGAAATGTGGTGGATCCGTTTACAACAATTGCTAAGTATGGTGCTGACGCAACTCGTTGGTACATGATTAGCAATAACGATCCGTGGGATAACCTGAAATTTGATTTGGAAGGAATAGGAGAGAGTCAACGTAAGTTCTTTGGAACATTGTATAACACGTATTCGTTCTTTGCTATTTATGCCAATATTGATGGATTTGTATATGATGAAAACAATATAGTTTCAGTTATTGAACGTACCGAATTAGACCGATGGATTATTAGTAAACTAAACAGTTTAATAAAATTAGTAAGTGAAAAAATGGATGATTATGATCCAACTCCAGCTGCTAGAGCCATTGAAGAATTTGTGGGCGATCATCTTTCTAATTGGTACGTTCGCTTAAGTCGCAGGCGGTTTTGGAAAGGCGAAATGAATAATGAGAAAAAAGCTGCTTATGAAACTTTATACGAATGTTTGGAAACTGTAAGTCAGTTAATGAGTAGTGTTGCTCCGTTTTTTGCTGATTGGTTGTACCGAAACTTGAACGAAAGTTTATTGGATTCAGGAAAAAACACTTTGCAATCGGTACATTTAACCAATTTAAAAATAGCTGATGCCAATTTAATTGATACAGTTTTAGAAGAACAAATGGATTATGCACAACGCATTTCTTCATTGGTTTTATCAATAAGGAAAAAGGAAAACATTAAAGTTCGTCAGCCATTGCAACGCATACTCATTCCTGTAGTTGACCAAAGAATTAAAGATGAAATTACACATGTAAAAGACTTAATTTTAGCCGAAGTAAATGTTAAAGAGCTAGAATACATTGATGCCATTGATAAATCGATTAAGCCAAACTTTAAAACTTTGGGTAAAAAAGTGGGAGCTAAAATGAAAGAAGTTGCCGAAGCAATTCTTTTATTTGATCAAAATAAAATATCAGCATTAGAACAAAATGGCAAAGCTAATTTGGTAATTGGAACAGAAACTATAGAAATATTAATTGAAGACGTAGAAATTTTGTCGAAAGAGATAAAAGGATTTAAAGTAGCAAATGAAGGAAAAATTACTGTGGCTTTGGATATAGAATTAGATGAAAAGCTAATTTTTGAAGGAATTGCCAGAGAATTAATAAGTAAACTTCAAACAATGAGAAAAGAAAGTGGGTTGGCTGTTATGGATAAAATTAACGTACAAGTTGCTGACAATCTATATACAAATGCATCATTATCTACTTATAATTCATATATTTGCACCGAAATTTTAGCAAACTCAATGCAAATAGTTGACAATGTGGAAGATGGTGTTGAGATTGATATAAATGAAAACTTAATTAAAGTTAAAATTTTTAAGGCTTAAATCAAAATGGCAAAAAAAATTGTTAAAAAAGCACCTGCGAAAAAAATTGTTGCAAAAAAAATTGTTAAAAAAGTAGCAGCAAAAAAAGTAATTTCAAAAAAAGTAATTGCAAATAAAGCAGTTACCAAAAAAACTCAACCTGTAAAAGTAGCAAAGAAAATAATTACAAAAGCACCATTAAAAAAGGTAGCTTTAAAAAAGGCAGTGTCTAAAAACATTACCAAAGTAGCCAATAAGGCTTTACCAGCAAAAAAAATAAAAAAAGCTATTTTGCAAAAAGTGGCTGTTAAAAATGCTGTTCCCCAAAAAGGAGTCGTTAAAAAAACTGTTGCAAAAAAAGTAATTACAAAAAAACCAATAGCTAAAAATGTTATTGTAAAAAAAGCCATTGCTAAAAAGGTAAAGGTAGCTGTTAAAAAAATAGCTAAAGTTGTAAAGACATTAAAAAACAAAGCAAAAAACATTAACAAAGCAATAGTTAAAAATATTACAGCTAAAAAAGTTGCAGCCAAAAAAGTAATTGCAGTAAAGAAAGTTGCTAAAAAAGTTGTTCCAATAAAGTCAATTTCAGCAAAAAAGATTGATAAAAAAACAGCATCATTTAAAAAGGCTACAAAAGCAACTGTTGCAAATAAATTAAGTAAAAAAGATATTAAACAAACTAAAAAGGCAATTGAAACAAAGAAAACAATTGCTAAAAAACCAGCTTTAGTTGTAAATAATAAAGTTAAAGAAGCAAAATCAATTTTAAAGAACAAACCAGTAGAGGTTAAAAAAACTAATAAAGTTGAAAAAATTAAAGCTATAAAAGAGCCTAAAAAGGAGTTAATTAAGGTTTCAAAAACTAAAATAAAAGTAATTGAAACCAAGCCTGTTGAAATTATTAAACCAATAATTAAACATGAAGATAATAAAAAAGCAATTCCAACTGCAAAACAAAAAGCAGAAAAGAAGAAGGATTTACAATCACAATCTCCTACTCCTTACAGATATGAAGTAAAAACTCTGGAAATGGCTACAGAAGCTAAACGTTATAGTGATGTTGATTTAGCAGAATTTAAAGACATTATTTTAAAGAAAATAATATCGGCAAAAGTTGAGTTAACAAATTTACTTGATCAAATGCAGAACCCAAATGCCAACGGAGGAAATGATACTGATAGCAGTTACCAAACATTAGAAGACGGTCAGTCGAGCAGCGAAAAAGAACAATTAAGTCAGTTGGCTGCAAGACAAAGAAAGTTTATTGAAAATTTGGAAAACGCACTTACACGAATTGAAAACAAAACGTATGGTATTTGTAAAGTTACAGGTAAATTAATTGCAAAAGAACGTTTACGTGCTGTTCCGCATACTACTTTAAGCATGGAAGCTAAATTACAACAGTACAAATAGTTTTAAATAAACATAAATATTAATAGAGACGTAATTTACTTTGCGTCTCTATTTTTTTAAAAAAACAATGAAAAATAAATTTTTATATTACCCAATTATTATTGGTCTTTTACTTTTAATAATTGACCAATGGAGTAAATTTTATATCAAAACCCACTTTAATTTAAGTGAAGAGGTAAATGTATTTGGAGATTGGTTTAAACTTCATTTTCTCGAAAATTATGGAATGGCTTTCGGTATTGAATTTGGTGGAAGTTGGGGTAAAATAGTTTTAACAATGTTTCGC
>CAMCEM010000168.1 GCA_945873755.1 Chitinophaga pinensis
AAAAACGGTATATTGAACTATACCAAAAACGAAACAAAATTTCGCCAATACCGCTGTAATTGGGTGCATAAGGGAAAGTTTGTTACGGGTATAAAGGAGTTAGCGGTAATTCTCAAAAACCATGGCCGAATTCAAGACCAGTTCGCAACAATGAACAAACAGGTAAGCTGAAAACTGTATAGAGTAAGCAACATTTAAAAAAGATTAGCAATGAATAATTTTTTTTCGTTTTCACTGACATTTCTATTTGCAGCGACACTTATAACGAGTTGTCAAAAGGGAAATAACCCGATTAATGAATCAGAATCAATACAATTGACAGCAGATGAAAAAGCAGCTATCAAAAAAGACATTTCAAATAGAATTAACGATATAATACAAGGTGCAAAGGAGCTAAATGTTGAAAAGGCTGCAAGTGTTTACTCAGATGACCCAGAGTTTAGGATTGTTAATCCTGATGGCACTGTTACCGACTTTGAAACGATGAAAAAAGGGCAATTAGAAGGGTTCAAAGGATTAAAATCATTAAACTTCTCTACCATCAAACAAGATTTCACTTTCTTGACAAAAGACTTAGTTATGTGTACTTGGACCGGTATAAATGAGTTTGAATTGACTACAGGCGAAAAAATGAAAGTTGAACCATACGTAGGAAGTCTGTTATTCAAAAATAAGGAAGGCGTTTGGAAAATTATTTATGCCCACGAAACAACAGCATCGCCTACACCGATCAAATAACTCTTTGAAAGAAAAAATAAAAGCACAAATGCTAACAAAAAGCAAACACAAAAAGCAATGTTTCTACAACTTGCAAATTACCTTTTTAACAATATTTAATTTGTAATTTTAAATGGTAATTAAAGTTTGTAGTTTAATTAATGTTGGTAGCAGTTTAAAAGTCTTAGATTTAGGCGCTTTCGGTGTCTACTTACCTAACGTTAGCTATAATTTTATCAAGATAAATGGGGTAAGCTGAAAACCAATTAGAGTAGGCAATAACAAATAAAAAAAGACAAAATGAAAATTAACAAATTATTTACAACAGTTGCTTGTGCTTTATCTTTAACAATATTTATTACCGGCTGTCAAAACAAGCCTTCTCAGGAATGCATTGAATTAAAAGCAGCCAATGAGCAACTCACTTCAAATCTTAAAATGTATGAAGATGTTTGGAATGACATTATCAACAAACGTGAAATCGGTAAAATCAACGAAACCAATTTTGACAAAAACATCACGCTGATAACAGCTCCTGAAAATATAGTGGGTATTCAGGGCTTCAAAGATTATTACCAAAACTATTTGACAGGATTTTCAGAAGTGACCTTCACGATTGTGGATGCTTTTGGACAAGGCGATAAAATTGTAAAACACTGGAACTTTAAGGGCAAACACACAGGAGATTTTTTTGGTATTCCTGCTACAGGTAAAGAAGTGAATGTGGATGGTGTTACCATTGTGAAAATGAATAATGGAAAAATTGCACAGGAGCAAGATTTTATGGATAATTTAGAATTTATGCAACAACTTGGCATTATTCCTAGACAGTAGAATAAAAACTACCGCTAACAGCACATTGGCAATAGGCGGGGTTCCTTCTCCGCCTGACAGTTTTGTAGTAGCAGAAAGTTCAGTTCTCCGAACCAACTTTTGTGCTGAAAAGCCCGCCCATCGCCAATCTGCAAAACGTTATAGCCAATGCTAACAGACGACCGTGCAACGACAAACAGACCGAAAATAAATTTGGAATTAGTTGTCTGAATAGTTAACTTTGCTTTGTGAATTACGACAGGCAAGTAATAGCTTATAAAAACTATTTTCTCGACTTTTACGGAGAACTACCTGACAACGTTCAAGCAAAAATTGAGTGGACACTAAATCTAATTCGGGTAACTCGACAAGTTCCTGAAAAATATTTTAAGCATTTAGAAGGCACAAAAGGACTATATGAAATCCGAGTAGAAGTTGGAAGCAATATTTATAGAATTTTTTCATTCTTCGACAAAGGAAATTTAGTTGTTCTTGGAAATGCTTTTCAGAAGAAAACTCAAAAGACACCAAAACAAGAATTAGAAAAGGCACTTAAAATAATGGAGGAATATTTAAATGAAAACAAAAAGTAATATAACAACATTAGACCAAATACTTGACAAAAAGTACGGTAAAAAAGGTCAACCCAAACGTGAACAATGGGAACAACAATTTGAATCATTTAAATTAGGTGTTTTGCTTGAAGAGGCAAGAACTAAACTTGGCATGACACAAGAGGAGCTTGCTAACAAATGTGGGACAAACAAATCTTACATTTCACGCATTGAAAACAACTCTTCCGACATTCGTCTTTCAACACTTATGAAAATAATTCAACAAGGACTCGGCGGGCACTTAACATTGACCCTTCAACTATAATAACTGAAAAAAGCACTGGCTATAACATGGCATACCATAAAGGCTCAGCTCGCTATCCCGTGGAAAATTTTTTGGTTGTTTGGAGTTTCGTTTTCGCTGGATAACTTTGTGGTAGTAGTCGCCCTTCTGGTATGCCCAACCGTTAGTGGCAACCAATCCTCAAGAAACCCAAAAAATAAAAATATATGAAAAAAGCACTGAAAATAATTTCTACAGGATCAATTGTATTATTTGGCGTTTTATGGATTTCAAGTAAATTCGAATTCTTGAACGAATTTAATTCAATAGATATTAGAAATATATTGGTTCTAATTTACTTGTTTACAAGTTTAAAATATTTTCAAATGGAGGTTAAAGATAAAAATACAGAAATTCAAGATTTGAAATTAAAACTGGAAAACACAAAAAAAGAAATTTGAAAATAAACAAAATAAGTAATACATCAAATTGCGGAATTCTTTACTTAATCGAAATTAAAAATATGGAGGAATTAAAGGCTGACTGAATTCACTCAAATTATTAAAAAACAATGTAATCTCGGATATAGAGACTTTTAAAATAATATCAACATTTTTTAAAAGTTGCAAAAAAAGATGAGATATTCTTTCTGTAAATTTTGGTAGCCACTATCATGCGTTTGGCAAGATTGCGAATTTTGTAGTAAATACACGTTTCCATTTCGCAAGAAATTTATCTTTAACAGAAAATATTTAGTTCCGTAGTTCGCAACCTCGCCAAGCGCCGGAAGGTTAGCTTCTATTTTATGCGACAACAAAAACATCAAAAACGAAAATGAAACGAAACATATATGTATTGACAATTTTAACTTCGCTAATATTTCAATCATGTGGAATTAAAACTGCAAAAGAAGTAGGATTACATTTTTCAACAGAAAAATCAAAACTGCCCGATACACTTAATTGGAAGAAAATAGGTTTTGCAAAAGAATTGCTTAATCTAAAAGAAATGATAGTAGTAATTAGTGGTGGCACAAATCCAATTCCATTAGACAAGTGGGCCGATTTAAAACCGTCTTTTCCTTACAAAAAAAATATAGACAGACATTTGTTATTTCAGCAAACGGCATTTTATCGTTCCCCCAATACTGATGTAAATTGCAAAAAACCTGACTGCATAAAACAACGTGAATATAAAAATTATTCTTGGGTAGAAATGGCAAAGCTAATTTGTGTAGATTACGTAGGAGGTAAAACCGATATACTTAAACCAGAAAAAGGACATTTGGTAATAAAGACAATTCAGAAATGTCAAACTGTAATGTTTGCCGATAGTATTTTTCAATTGACAGACAATAAAGGAAATTATTACGTAATGCACGCAACCGAAACAGGAAAAGCAGACACAACAGCAACCTTGCCAAGCGGTTGGACATTAAAAAAAATGATTTTGAAAGAACCATTAATCATATCACCTTTTGGAGGTGGTAATGAATGTTACTACAATATTGTAGGAGATAATTTGGGACAAGGCTATCATCAATATATTTTTTCAGACAAATTTTATCCAACCAGTGAAAAATGATTATGAAATAGAATGATAGAAATAAAACAGCCGCTAACAGGGGTTTGCCAAAAGTGGGGCAGAACTGCAAGGTTGAACATTTGGAATTCTATAGAACATTATCGTAAAGTTGAACATTAGTATTTCAAATTCCCCAACTTCGCCAAGCCGAAAAACGTTAGCGGCAAGGCAAACCAACGAATCCCATAAAACATTTCCCAAATAGGGAACTTTTGTTTATATTTGCCAAAACAATTGAAAGTTGAGGGTAATATCTAAGAAAATATTGCGTGAATTCTGGGAGAAGCACTCAGATAGTGAACAACAATTGAAATCATGGTTTCAAGAAACAAGTAATGCTGAATGGAATAGTCCAAATGACATAAAAATTGAATATCCGAGCGCTAGCATTTTATCTAATAATCGGGTTGTTTTTAATATCAAAGGGAACAAATACAGATTGATTGTTAGAATAAACTATGATTATAAAATGGCTTGGATCCAATTTGTTGGAACGCATGCAGAATATGATAAAATTGACGCAAATAAAATCTGACGACAATGACAATTAAACCAATTAAAACAGAAAAGGATTATCAAGAATCTCTTAAAAGACTTGATATCATATTTGACGCAAAGAAAGGAACTTCTGAAGGCGATGAATTGGAAATTCTTTCAATTCTAATTGACAAATATGAAAATGAGAAATTCCCAATCGGATTTCCTGATCCTATTGAAGCGATAAAATTTAGAATGGAACAAATGGGCTACAATCAAAATGATTTGGCGAAAGTTGTTGGACTTAAAAGTAGAGCAAGTGAAATTCTAAATAAGAAAAGAAAATTAACACTTGAAATGATCAGACAACTTCATGATAATTTTAAAATACCAACAGAAGTATTAATTCAAGCTTATAAATAAAAAAGCCCAGCCACTAACAGCACCTACCCAAAAGGCGGGGT
>CAMCEM010000169.1 GCA_945873755.1 Chitinophaga pinensis
AAATCCCATTTCTATATGGTTTGATACTGGTTTTAGTACCATTTCTTTCAAATTACTTTCTCTTAAATCCCAGAAAAAACCATCATTATTATGACTGAATAAATTATTAAAAGCCATGCTGTTTCTTTCAGTCAATTCGGTTTTAAATCCACCAGAAAACTGTTTGCCATCAGCAAATGCTTTTTCCTGGAAATGGCAACTTGCACAAGCTACTGTATTTGTAGCCGAAAGATTTTTATCGTAAAACAACACCCTACCTATAGTTGCTTGTTTGTTTTGAATAGGAGGTCCATTAAAATATTCATCTGGATTTTCGGGTAATACCAACTTTTCACCTTTTAACTGAACTGATTCAAAACCTTTTTTGCACGATTGTACAAACCAAAAACTGCTTACTGTTAATGCAATTAATACATAAATACTTTTTTTCATAATGTACTTTTTTTAAAATAAGATTGTAAAATTCAAAAGATTGGGTAATATTAAATTTGTTGAATTAGTTTTTCTACTACTTGGTGGTTGGTTATTAAAAATATTACTACTAAAATTAGTTGTTTTAGTCCATATATCGCTATAATAATAACTGGCTTCTGTACTGATAGCAATATGCTTATTAAAATTAAATTGCATTCCAAATACAAAACCTGCACCATCCATATAAGTTGTTCTGTTATTAGAAGAAACATTTTCTTCAGGATTACCTCCAGTATTAATAAAAATAGATTTTTGATTATTAGTTCCTTTTTGCGATATGTAATCAAAACCAACATAACCAATCCATCTTTTGGTTATCATTTTTTGGTATTCAACACCAATTCTAATATCTAATGTTTCAATAAAAGTGTAATTTTTATTTGTTGCTGATTCGTCTGAAATATCATTGTTTACATAACCTGTTCCTAATCTTAAACCTATTAATGAATTTTTATTGTCAAGTTTTTTAAATGCCTTAAAGTTTATTGAATATGGACTTGTAGCTAAGTTATTATTGCCTCCTGAAAAATTAACAAACTGACGTACAAATGAAATAACATTTATACCTGCTTGAAATTGATAAGGCTTGTTTGGAATTTCTATATTTTCAGTAGGTTGAGCGGTTATTATATTAGTAAAAATTATAGCAATGGCTGTAAAAATGTATTTTTTCATATCATGTATTTTTATAAAAGTAATTTTAAAAACGGAAAAATCACAATAATATTTTATTTTAAGAAAAAATTAGTATTTGATTAATATGTAAAATAAAACAATCCTACAATACAACAATCTAACAATCTAACAATACAACAATTTAACAATACAACAATCTAACAATCTAACAATACAACAATACAACAATCTAACAATTCAGTAAAATATCAATTCATCAAATCAAAATTTCTATTATTATTGCAATTAACCTTATGCAAGGAAGCACATTTTTAAATACAAAAATTGAATTTTTAAAAGGCGTTGGTATAGCCAAAGCCGAATTGCTGCATCAAGAGTTTAATATATATACTTTTAACGATTTACTTTATTATTTCCCTTACCGCCATATTGATAGAAGCAAAATGTATCAAGTAAGTCAGCTTGACGATACCATGCAGTTTATTCAGCTTAAAGGAACAATTAACAATTTTAAAACTATTGGGCAAGGGGCAGGGGCAAGGTTAGTTGCTAATTTTAACGATGGAACAGGCAGTATTGAATTAATATGGTTTCAAGGTCAAAAGTGGATAAAAGAAAGTATTTTAGCAGGAAAACAATACGTTATATTTGGAAAACTTACTGAGTTTAACAGAATTTTTAGTATGGTTCATCCAAGTTTAGAAGACCCATTGCAAGTAGATGAAAAATTGTATATGAAAATGATGCCTTTATACAACGCAAGCGAAAAGGCAAAAAAACGAGGAATAGATACCAAGTATTTAATGAAATTATTAAATACTTTGCTAACAGACTCAAGATTAATAATTGAAGAAAATTTACCAGATTTTATTATAAAAAAATATAAAGTTTTATCAAGGAAGGAAGCAATGTTGCAAATTCATTTTCCTCAAAATTTTCAAATATTAAGCGAAGCAGAAAAACGGTTAAAGTTTGAAGAATTATTTTACAATCAACTACGAATATTAAGATATAAACTAAAACGACACACCAATTACAATGGAATTAAAATATCAAAAATTGGTGATTTATTTAATGGGTTTTATAAAAATAATTTACCATTTGAATTAACTGGAGCTCAAAAAAGAGTTTTGAAAGAAATTAGAGCAGATATGGGCAGTGGTAAGCAAATGAATAGGCTTATACAAGGCGATGTAGGAAGTGGAAAAACTGTGGTAGCCTTAATGAGTATGCTTATGGCTATTGATAATGGTTTCCAAGCAACCTTAATGGCGCCAACCGAAATATTAGCCAATCAACACTATGTAACTATTAAAAGTTTATTGGCCAATTTACCTATTAAAGTTGAGTTATTAACAGGTTCAATAACAAAAAAAAATAGAAGACCAATTCACGAAGGTTTATTAAATGGCGAAATACATATTTTAATTGGAACACACGCTTTAATTGAAGATGCAGTGGAGTTTAAACAATTAGGAATTGCCATAATTGATGAACAACATAGGTTTGGAGTGGAACAAAGAGCAAAACTTTGGAAAAAAAATGAGCAGCCTCCGCATATTTTGGTGATGACAGCAACACCAATTCCACGCACTTTAGCTATGACTTTGTATGGCGATTTGGATACTAGCATGATTGACGAATTGCCCGCAGGGAGAAAACCTATTAAAACAATTCATAAATATGATAATAATAGATTAGCTGTTTATGGATTCATAAGAAATGAAATAAATAAAGGACGACAAGTTTATATTGTTTATCCATTGATTGAAGAAAGTGAAAAACTTGATTTTAAAAATTTAACCGAAGGTTACGAAAGTATTTGCCGAGAATTTCCCTTACCTCAATTTGCTGTAAGCATGGTGCATGGAAGAATGAAAGCAGCAGAAAAAGATTTTGAAATGCAACGATTTGTAAAAGGTGAAACCAATATTATGGTTGCAACTACAGTTATTGAAGTAGGAGTAAATGTTCCAAATGCTAGTGTTATGATAATTGAAAGTGCTCAAAAATTTGGATTGTCGCAATTACATCAATTAAGAGGAAGAGTAGGAAGAGGCGCTGACCAAAGCTATTGTTTACTAATGACTGACTATAAAATAAGTGCTGAAGGTAAATTAAGAATGAAAACAATGGTTGAAACCAATGATGGTTTTAAAATAAGTGAAGTTGATTTACAATTGCGTGGACCTGGTGATATGGAAGGCACTATGCAAAGCGGTGTGTTAGATTTACGAATTGCTAGTATTATTTTCGACAAAGAAATTCTTGAAGCTGCAAGAAAAGAAGCACAATCAATTTTAAATAACGACAATGATTTAAAAAAACCAGAACATTTAATATTAAACCAATATTTAATGCTTTACCGAAAAACCAATAAATGGGGAGCTATTTCTTAAATAATAAATGCTGAATTTTGCAAACTTTGCAACTAGGAACTAAAAACTAAAAACTAAAAACTAAAAACTAAAAACTAAAAACTAAAAAAAATGAATTTTACACAATTTCCCCAAATTGATTTCGTGGCATTGCGCAACGAGTTAAAGCCCGAAACACCAGCATTGTTTGGTAACATGATTGCACAGCAAATGATAGAACATTTGTATACCGTTTATAATTTTGCCTTGGTTGATGAACCAATAAAGGTTTTAACAGAACCAGATAAAATTGAAAAAGTTAAAAAATTATTTTTATGGTCGCCTGGAGGTTTTAAACAAAATGTTTCAAATAACTTTACTAAAACTTTATCGTTCGATACAATTTTTGAAAACATGGAAACTGCTATTAACAATTATGAAAGCAAGCATATTTTGGTATCAGATTTATTATTAAATAAAATAGTTGAAAACAAAACTCACCCCATATTTGGTTTATTAGATAATAAAGAATGGATTCAGTTTTTTACTAAGCATACTTGGCATCATTTCAATCAATTTGGTTTAGTAAAGTAAAAAACATAATGTTCTTAAAAATAGTTAGTTGTATTTTTGTTTAAATATATTGTAACAAAGTTTTATTCTTATCGTATTAAGCTACATAATTAAAAAATAAAAACCATGAAAAAAATAATACTCGCATATTTAATTGCCGTTACAAGCTTTTCGGCAATAGCACAGTCAAAAATTAATTTAGGTAATTTTACTAAAATAGAAATACCTGCAAACTTTGAAATAAAATTAATTCAAAGCGAGTTCAACCAAGTTTCGTTTGAAGACAAAGACAATAAAAACGAAACTACGGCTTTATTAGAAAAAGGAGTTTACATCAGCAACAATACTTTAATGTTTAAGTTAGCTGAATTTGGCTCAAACTTACCAGTTGAGATGATTGTTTATACTAATAACTTACAAGAAATAAAATTAGAAGCAAATGCCAATGTTGAAATGGGATCTGATAGTTCAATAAAAGCAAAAGAGTTTAAAATAATTGCCGATGGAGCAACTAAAGCTGAATTATTTATAGAAGCCGAAAAATTGGAAGCTAAAATAAATGGTGCAAGTAAATTAATATTGGACGGCAAAGTAAATGAAGGATCATTAGAAGCTACTGGAGCATCAAGAATTAATGCAGTGGGAATGGCTTTTGAAAATTTAAATGCGGAAGCAAATGGTGCATCAAAAGTGAGTGCTACTATTAAGACTAATTTAAAAGTAAAAGTAAGTGGATTGGCAAAAATGGAATATGCAGGAAATCCAAAAAATATTGAAAAGGAAATAAGTGGTGCTGCAAAAATTGAAAGTGTTAACGAAGACAATGAAGATGACAGAAGTGTTAGTGCA
>CAMCEM010000170.1 GCA_945873755.1 Chitinophaga pinensis
AATAAATATGAATAAATAGGAATAAATAGGAATAAATAGGAATAAATAGGAATAAATAGGAATAAATAGGAATAAATAGGAATAAATAGGAATAAATAGGAATAAATAGGAATAAATAATAATGTATTAAAGTATGAATGATAAGTAATTGTACCTTTATTGAATGAAAAAAGTGGCAATAAAGTTTTTGTGGTATATTGTTTAAATTGATAATTTATTTCATCATGCTTGCTCCATAAGTCCATAAAAGTAGGAACTGTAACAAACACAACACCAGCATTTTTACAAACACTTACCATTTCATTTATTGCCAATTGATTGTCTTGTTCTACATATTCTACCACATCGAAAGCAGAAACTAAATTACAAGTATTAACCCAACTGTATTAAAACAAATTATCGTGCTATTATTTATTTAATCATTTAAATATTAGGTATAAATAATTATTTAATATTATTTTGATACAAATTATGAATAAACTATACCAAAGAATTAATATACCAATAATAAATATAAACATTTCATTGGCATTAGTTTTAATGTTAAATTTTATTTTAAAAATAATTTACATTAATGCATTGCCATTAGAGGGAGATGAGCCCTTTACCGTTTTTTTTTGCCAAGGTAGTTTACCCGAATTAATCGAAATGATTAAAACAGAAAATAATCCCCCTTTACATTTTTTATTATTAAGTATTTGGGTTAAAATTTTTGGTATTTCTCCTTTTTCCGTTCGTTTTTTATCTTATTTATTTAGCTGCTTTACTGTAATTTATATTTATAAAATTGGAAGTAATTTTTTTAGTCATTTTGTAGGTTTTTTTGCTTCATTATTTTTTACTTTTTCAAGTTTAAACATGTTGTTTTCTCACGAAGCAAGGGTTTATTCATTATTTGCTTTTTTAACAGCAGGAGCTTTTTTTTATTTCTTAAAATGTTTAAAAAGTAAAACTACTAATAATAATTTTATAAAATTAACACTATTTAATTCACTAATTATTTATGCTCATTTCTTTGGTTTTATTGTTTTATTTATTCAAGTTCTAACTTTAATTTATATAATAATTAATAATAAAATTGAATTTAAAAAGTTTATTTATAGCTATATAGCAGTTTTTATATTGTATTTACCTTACTTAATTATTTTTATTAATAGGTTTTTATATTCTACCTCTAACGGAACGTGGGTTTCACCTCCAACTGATATTTCGGCTTTGTATTTTATGTTATGGAGTTTTTGTAATGTGCCTTTTATAACAGTTTTACTAATTGTGTTTTTGTTGATGGCTTTATTTATTTATTTGTTTAAACAAAAAAATAAAGACATTAATTTTCAAACAATACTTGTTTTAATTTGGACTTTTGTTCCTTTTATCGGCATGTATATTTTATCGTTTAAAGTACCAATGTATTTAGATAGGTATTTGGTTTTTGTTTCTATAGGTTTTTATTTAATTTTTGCTATGGCTATTTATAACTTAAGGGTTTTATTAAATATTAAATATGTTTATATTTTATCTTTTGCGGTAAGTTTATTATTTATAATAAGTTTTGAACCTAAAAAAGAAATTGATAAAAGAAAAGCAAATGAATGTGCTTTAAAAATTAAAGAAATTAAAGAAAAAAATCCTTCTACTCTTGTAATTTTATCTCCCGATTATACCTTTCGAACTTTTTCTTATCATTATAATAGAAAATATTTTAATGATTATAAAAATACAATTACTCTTTTAAATAACGAAAATATTTTTCCAGTAAATAATATAAACTTAATTCCAAATCATATTTTAAAATTGAAGAATGATATAGTTTTTATTGATAATTGGGCTTCGCTTGTCGATTCAAAAGAAACAATAAAAAGTTATATAGATAGTTTAAAAGCCAATGGAAAAAATGTAGAAGATTTTAAAATAGGTGGTACTAAAATTACATACTTAAA
The DNA here is from genome assembly GCA_945873755.1 of Chitinophaga pinensis. Classification (GTDB taxonomy): domain Bacteria; phylum Bacteroidota; class Bacteroidia; order UKL13-3; family UKL13-3; genus JAAFJM01. The sequence continues at coordinate 1,941 of CAMCEM010000170.1, forward strand.
TCAATAGGTTTAATAATGTTTTTTATGCAACTTCTATTACCTATACTTTCTTTTAATCCTATTCTATAACAAGTATAATTTTGTTATTAATGGTTGTAATTTATACTTATGATACTAAATGTTTTTTACTTCCGTTAGGTGGCTATTGTAACATCATGGAATGGAAAACAATTACTGTCCCTAGGGATTCAAGATTAAATGGAGAGCTTTTATTTTATTGGGGAATAACCAAAAATAAAAAATTATATTTTCAAGAATAAAAGTGTTAAGTTGATTGCCAATAAAACAAGAATTACTTCCTCCAACTAACTAAAGCAGAAACACCAAAAGGCAATGAAATATTATTTTTAAGAAATGCGTTTTCACTCAAAAACAAATAGTACAAAACAGTATTTAAAAAACCTAATTTAAACATAGAATGATCACTTCCTGAACCATCTCTTTTAAACAAATTTGGAAATTTATTGCTAATTGTTCTTATTAACCAAATTGGAATAAATAACCAAGAGTTAAAATAACTTAAGAATTGTATTTCTCCATTTTTGCTAAATAGTTGTTTCAGTTCATTGGTTTTATATCTTTTAAAGTGGTGATTAATTACATCGTGGTGACTCCATAAACTTGAAAATGCAGGAACTGTAACCAAAACTAAACCTCCTGTTTTACAAACGCGTTTCATTTCAGAACAGGCTAAAAAATCATCTTCTACATGTTCTATAACATCAAAAGCACACACTAAATCATAGGTTTCATTTTCAAATTTCAATTCAAGAATTGAACCCAAATCAATATCAATATTCAATTTTTCTTTTACAAATTGATAGCAAACTTCATCGTATTCAATCGACTTCACTGTGCCAAATGCTTCTAACATTACCGAAGTAGCTCCAGTAGCTACACCAATGTTTAAAATGTTTAAATCATTTCTGTTTGGGAATAGTAATTTAACTTGACTCTTTAAAATTTCTAATCTTGCGGTAAACCACCAATTGCTTCGTTCAAGTTCGTAATATTCTTTGTAGTATTGTGAATCCATTAGTTTGTAAAATTAATTGTGTTTAAGTATTTTTTGTTTTGATAAATTAACAATTCATTGTTATCATAAATTTTTGAGTAGTTTAAAGTATCGTTTTTTATATTTTTCAATGAACCTTCAAATTCTTTTTGCGTTTGGGGAAAAGTTGAACTTCTTGTTTTTATTATTAAAATTAAATCAGCATTTATTCGAGTAGGAAAAGTATAAATTGTATCTCTAAAACTTAGGTGAGGTACTAAAGCAGAACTGGCACTTATTTTAGCATTTGAAGGAATATTGTTTAAAATTTTATGCATTAATTTTACATCGAAATGTTGGGTATAATGCCTTTGGTCAAAAAAACTAGCTCTCGTTCTATCGTAATAAAAGGAATACCTATGGTCTAATGAAGCCATAGTTGATGCAAATGCAATAATGTTGAGAATAATTGCATATTTTACTTTATTTATGATATTGTCATTTTCAATAACCCAAGTGAATAATGCAAAAGTTATTATTGGAACAAACTCAATGCTATAATGATAATTTAAGCCCCACTTACAAGGGTCTGAATTGTATAACTTTTGAGCATAAATTGAAATCAACATAATTAAGTATTGAGGTTTTAAAAACAATGCAAAACCACCAGCAAGAAGTATGTATAGATGCAATTCTGTTTTAATTGCAAAAGAATTAGGATTTGGATTATTGCTCTCAAATAATAAAGTAAAAACATATTGAAATCTTGTAAGAATTGTAAGAATTGCTTCTTTAGGAGTTTTACCTAATACATCAAAAGAAAAGTGAATATAGTTATTACCTGAAGGTGATAAAGCAGGTATAATAAATGATATCATTATGTAAAAGTATAATAAACTTACAATACTAAAAGTAATACTTCTTTTTACTAATACTTTGTCTTTCCTATCCTGAATTAATAAACCCAAATTTATAAAAAACAACCAAAGACCCATTATTTCTTTACACATTATTATTAGCATAAAAAACACAATTGTTAATCGAATATTTTTTTTGCTAAAAAAATAAAGGTACCATGGAACAAGCATTGCTCCAATAACATTACTGTGATAATCAAACGACAAAGCAGAGTATATACCCCAAATACTATAAAAATGAATGAGTGCAAAAATTGGGATATTGGAATTTGGTAAACACTTAGATTTAAAATATTTATAAACGCCTAAACCTCCAAAAATTACTGCTGCTATTTGAACCAATAATAAAGTATAGCTGCCAAATAAAAAGCTTAGTGGAGATAATATAACTACCATCAAATCAAAATGGTCGCTTAGTTGATTTCTGGTATTAAATAAAGGCATTAATAATAATGAATAATTCAATCTGAAATTTCTATAATCATACATTGCATGATTATGTAATCCTAAATCAAGTGAATATGTTCTAAAGTAATAATGGTTTACTATTGAAATTGTACAATAAATCAATAAAAAAAATGCCATTATAAGTATGATAATTTTATGCTCGTTATTTTTAAATTTTATCATTTATATTATTTTTAGAAACCATAACTATTGACACCATGATTGAACTCCAAAATAAGTAGGAGTAAGGCACCAACGAAAAACTTATTACAATAGTTAATATTACTTTTAAACTTGCTAAATGCCAATTCGCTAAACTATATTTATATTTATTTTTAATAAAGTAAATTCCAATTATTAAAATAGAAATACAAGTAATTAAAAGCATCATTGTTTTGAATATATATATTCTGTGTTCTAAGCTTCCATTTAAAAAACTATATGCCCACGATGCAAAACCTAATCCTTGAAATAATTGGTGTGGTCTGTCGTGTGCTTGTTGCCAGCTTTGCCCATTCCATTCGCCTAAAGCTGCCAAATCGTAAGAAGCAGCACCTTTAAAAAATATA
>CAMCEM010000171.1 GCA_945873755.1 Chitinophaga pinensis
ATTGATAGTTCATTTAATGAAATAAACATGGCTTCAAAAGTTTATATTTTTGAAGATAAAAATAACATCATCGATGAAAACAACATATTAAAAGAAGGTAAATTTTATCCTTCTTTATCTAATTTTTTAAATTTTAAAATAACTACATCAACCATTTGGTTAAAATTTGAGTTATTAAATAATTCAAGCACATTAAACTATAATCTAAGTATTGATTTACCAAATATTACTGAAGTTCAGTTATTTGAACAAAAAAATGATTCTTTTGAAAAAGTAAATAATACTTATGGAACAAAAAGTAAAAAATTAAGTGGCAACGAACCTGCGATTACTTTTAATTTAAAACTTAACAAAAACAAAAAGCATACCTTTTACCTTAAAATAAATAACAAAGGGCAATTATTTATTCCTTTATTTTTAAGGAGTGTGCAAGAATTTCATAATGTTTGGTTACTTAAATTTATAATTTTTGGATTGTATGCCGGAATTATTATAGCATTGTTATTATACAATTTTTTTCTTGCATTAAGCATAAAAGATGATAGGAAAAGTTACTTGTGGTATTTGCTTCATACTTTGTTTATCTTATTTACTCAATCTAGCTATTTTGGTTATTCAAATCTTTTTTTGTGGCCTGAGAATTATTTTTTATCCGAAAATAGTTTTTATATTTTTACTTGTTTGGTAAGTATTTCTGGTATAGAATACGCAAAGACCTTTTTACTAACAAAGAAAAATAGTCCAATAATTCATAAATTATTATCGTTTTATCATTTATTTTATATTTTAATATTAACATTAATATTTTTAAAAGAAATAGATATTGCTTATAATTTATTGCAACCAATTCAAGGTACAATTGCATTTATAATGCTTTTTACTTCTTTAAAATTGGTATTAAAAAAATCACGTCAAGCATTGTTTTATTTCATTTCTTGGTCAGTTTTATTTATTTCTATTTTGCTATTTATTTTTACAAATATTGGATTTTTACCCTATAATTTATTCACCTCTCAAATTATGCTTTATGGCAGTGCTTTGCAAGTAATTTTATTAAGCATAGCCCAAGCCGATAAGTACAATATATTAAAATTAGAAGAACAAAAAGCGCAAGAAAAAGCCCTTTCCATTGCCAATTTAAATGAAAGAATAATTAGAGAGCAAAACGTAGTTTTAGAAGAAAAAGTGAACTTACGTACCGTTGAACTTTCTAATACTAATATACAATTAAATGATGCACTAGTTTCGTTAAAAGATGCTCAAATGCAATTAATTGAAAAAGAAAAAATGTCATCATTAGGTCAGTTAACTGCTGGTATTGCTCACGAAATAAATAATCCTATAAATTTTGTTACCGGAAATATTAAGCCATTAAAAAGAGATGTTTTTATGGTTATTGATTTGTTAGATAGTTTTGAAAAAGTGGCAAAATCTTCATTATCTGTTGAGGAAAAAACAGCAAAATTAAATATGCTAAAACTAGACTTAGATTTTGATTATTTGAATGAAGAAATAAATTTTTTATTAAAAGGAATTGAAGAAGGCGCAAGTAGAACTGCTGAAATAGTAAAAGGGCTGAAAATATTTTCGAGAACGGATGAATTTGAAACTAAAATTGCTAATGTAAATGATGGATTAAATAGTACTTTGGTTTTATTAAACAATTTAATAGGGACCAAAATAAAAGTAGTGAAGGAGTTTGATAATGAAAATGCTGTTATTGAACATTTTCCTGGTAAATTGAACCAAGTGTTTATGAATATTTTAAGCAATTCAATATTTGCCATAAACCAAAAATGGGAAAATGAAACTGGAGGGGTGATAAATATAAAAACAGAAAATATTGATGGAAAGTTTGTAATTTTTTTTACTGATAATGGAATTGGAATGAGTGAAGATGTTTTAAATAAAATATATGAACCATTTTATACTACCAAGCCAGTAGGAGCAGGAACAGGTTTGGGAATGTCGATTGTATATAAAACGATAGAATTGCATAAGGGAAAAATTACAATAGATAGCAAATTAAACCAAGGCACTACCATTAAAATAGAAATACCCAATAAGTTGATAATTTAATAAATTACATTAAATATACAATTAAGATACAGTTATTAAAAAAATGGCACTATTTTCGACCATTCAATATTTAATCATCAAAATTAAATGAAAAAATCAATTAAAATAATATTATTCAGCTTAGCAATTTTATTGTTAGTAGCGGTTTCAATTCCTTTTATTTTTAAAGGTAAAATAATAAAGTTAATTACTGAAGAGGCCAATAAAAATGTAAACGCAAAAGTTAAGTTTAGCGATGACATAAGCCTTAGTATTTTTAAATCTTTCCCCGATTTTACATTGTCGATGAAAGCTATTGAAGTAGTAGGGATTAACGAATTTGAAGGTGATACATTATTGGCTGTAAAAAACTTATCCGTATCGCTTGATTTTATGAGTGTAATAAATGGTGAAAAAATTAGAATTAGAAATGTTTTTTTTAATGAACCAAGAATACATGCCATTATTTTAAAAAATGGAAAACCTAATTGGGATTTAGCCAAACCATCGTCCGATACTTCGCAGCAAACCGCAGTATCCGAACCTGTAAAGTTCGATTTGGTAATGAAAAATTTTGAAATAAAAAATGGATATATTAGTTACATTGACAAAGAAGGAAATATGAGCAGTGAAATGGCTGGAATGAACTATGTTTTAAAAGGCGATTTTAACCAAGATATGTTCACCATGGATAATAAATTAGATATTGATAAATTATCATTTGCAATGTCAAACATAAGTTATTTAAATGAAGTTCATGCTACCGCCAATGCCCAAATTGATGCCAATCAAAAAGACAGTAAATATACTTTTAAAAATAACGAATTTGGTTTGAACGATTTGCTTTTTAAAATGGAAGGAAATGTAAAAATGAAAGGTAATGACATTGGAATTGACATTAAATATGCTGCTATAAAAAACGATTTTAAAGCATTTTTATCACTAATACCCGCCATTTACAGCTCATCGTTTAATGACCTACAATCGAAAGGAAAACTTAGTTTTAATGGTTTTGTTAATGGTATTTATAACGAAAAACAATTACCAGCTTTTGCGTTTAATTTAATGGTGGAAAATGGTTGGTTCAAATACCCAGCTTTGCCCGCACCTGTTGAAAATGTTGGGATTGACTTTCATGTAACAAATGCAGATGGCAATTTAGACAATACAAAAATTAATTTATCAAAGCTACATTTTGAGCTACAAGGCGATCCATTCGATGCTAAATTATTGGCTGAAAATTTGTTGAAAGACCCATTTGTTGATGCCCATTTAAAAGGAAAATTAAATTTAGATAATGTAGTAAAAATTGCTCCTATGCCAAACGGTACAAGGCTTTCAGGTATGTTGATTTCTGATTTTGCAGCAAAAGGTAAAATAAGTGATATTGAAAATAAAAATTACGAGAATTTTAACGCAAGTGGAAATATTTCGGTTAGCGATATTCAATACCAATCAATTGAATTGCCAAATGGAATGAATGTGAAAAGTGCAACTTTATCATTTAACCCTAAATTAGTTTCATTAAATAATTTTGATGCTAAAATTGGCAATAGCGATATGCAAATGAATGGAGATTTAAGTAACTTTTTTCCATACTTTTTTGGAAAAGGAACATTGGTTGGTAACTTAAATTTTAAAAGTAACATGATAGATGCCAATCAGTTTTTGAGTAAAGATTCGGTTGCACCAGTTGCAAACAATACCGAAGCAGCCGATACCAATGGAATGGATGTAGTTGAAATACCATCAAATATTGATTTTACACTTACCAGTTCAATGAATAAATTACTATACAGTACTTATGATATTAGTAATTTTAATGGCATTGTTAAAGTAGCCAATTCAAAACTTTCATTTAATAAAGTTGTGTTAACATTACTAGGTAGCAAAATTAACATGGATGGTTTTTATGAAACCACAAACCCAAAAAAGCCAACAGTTGAAATGGCTTTTGGCATCAAAGAATTGGATATTCCGCTAGCTTTTAAAACATTTAATACCATTAAAAAAATTGCACCCATTGCCGAAAAAATGACAGGTAAATTTTCTACTTCTATATTTACATTTAACACAGAATTAGATAATAGAATGAAACCAGTTTACGAGAATTTGTATGCCAGTGGCGATTTGCAAATTGCCGATGCAACAGTAACTAATATTGAAGTTTTTAACAAAGTAGCTGATGCATTTAAACGAGACGATTGGAAAAAAGTTGATTTTAAAAACGTATTGGTTAAATATGAAGTAAAAGGTGGTAGGGTTTATACCAAGCCTTTTAATGTAAAAGTTGGAGGACAAAATTTAACATTAAGCGGATCGAGTGGATTAGACCAAACACTTAATTATAATGGAACAGTTGCAATACCAAGAAAAGATTTAGGCAACGCCAATGCAGCGGTTGATGGTGTTTTAGCTCAGTTAAATCAAAAAGGTGGTTCCAATATTAAGCTTAACGAAGTATTGAATATAGGGATGGTATTGGGCGGAACTTTTACTAAACCAACTATAAGTACTAATTTGGCTGATATTGCTAAAAATGAAGCCAATAGTTTAAAAAACCAAGTGGCTGATGAAATTAATAAAAAGAAAAAAGAATTAGAAGATAAAGCCAAAGCCGAAGCTGAAAGGTTAAAAGCCGAAGCCGAAAAGTTAAAAAAAGAAACCGAAACCAAAGTTAAAGCTGAAGCCGATAGACTAAAGAAAGAA
>CAMCEM010000172.1 GCA_945873755.1 Chitinophaga pinensis
AAATTATTTCCATCTTTGCCAAAAAAAGAGGAAACAATGCTTATTTTTGGGTATTTAACAACATCAAAATATTCTTCTTTTTTTAGATGATTATCGCGAGAGGTAATTCCAGTATTTATGGTATTTGCATCAACACTAGCTTTTATAAATGATGTTTTTAATAATTCAGGGTCAAACTTTATTTCGCCTTCAAATCCTTTAAAACTTCCTGTTACATTTAAACCTGCATTTTTTATTTTAAAAGTAATTGTAGTTGAAATTACTTTTAATGGTGTTTGTGCAATGATTATACTTATTGATAAATATAATATTGTAAAAAGTATTGTAATTTTATTTTTCATTCAATTAATTTTTAAAAGGAGTGTAACAAATTCCAATCATTGGCATAAAGGTTTTTTGTCGAAATCTGTCATTGTCTTTAAATAATTTATTAGTAGTAGTATATTCGGCAAAAATAAAAGTACCACCAAAGTTTAAAGCCCAATTTGGTTTAAAATAATATTTAATTTTTATTTCAGAGTTTAAACTTCCAATATCATTATCGCTAATTAGCAAAGCATTTAAACTGGTAGGTTTTGCATCTTGTTTGTTGCTTACAACAGGGTTTGTTGTTAGTCTTTTGGTACTGTTATAATCGGCAGTTACATTGCTGCCAAAACTAAAACCTGTAGCATCAATATTGAACTCAACTTCCCATTTTTTTGTAAAGGCATAGTTTAAATGTATGCTTGCGTTTAAGCTATTTACTGCAAAATTATTGATTGAAATAGTATCAAAATTCTCCAATTTATCATCTGCAAAAATTACTAACGGACTTTCAACTCCGCTTGTTAATTTAGAAGGTGCAGTTCTAAAATCGCCTTTCCCAAAATTACTATTAAAACGAATTCCATAACCTATTTTGAATTTTTTGTTTTTTGTTACAGCATGTAAGTGGTTCCAGCTTAATGCCAATGCACAAGCATTACCATTGCTAGAAACAGCAAACTCATAATTGTTCATTGCATTTTTAAAGTATAATTCATTGTTAGGTTGAGCTAAACTTGAAGTAGTGCTTAAAATAATTACACTTAAAATAAAAATTATATTTTTCATAATTTATAAAGTCAATTGATTGAAAACAGTGAATGGTTTTGTAAAATCAAGCTGTTTTATTTTATCAATATTTGTATATATAATTACCAAATTTAATATAAATACCAGTAGCGCCAATGAAAATAATAAACCCCCATCATTCATTATTACAAAGCCTAAAATTAATACATGCGAAATAATTGCTCCAACCATAACTCCGGCTGATAGTAATGCTCCAATAAGTGATTTACTATTCCAAATTAAAAGTATTGCCGAAATAAGTTCTGCAATTCCGCTCCCAATTCTACCAATAGGTTCTATACCCAAAGTTGTAAAAATATATACCGATTCGGGTGCACCATTAAATTTAAAGAAAAGGGTTTGAAGCAATACAATTGCAGCTCCAAATCGGGCAATTAATATGATGTATTTATTCATTTTATAATTATTTTTTTAACTATTTTTCCATTCGAGTTTTCTAAATTTAAAAAGTATATGCCTTTGTTATATATTGTTAAATCTATCTTTTCCGATGCTACAATTTCTTTGTTAAAAACAACTCCTCCTAAAGTATTTATAATTGTAACTTTAGTTTTTTCATTGTTTAGTAAATCAATATTTACAAAATCGTACGCTGGATTTGGATATACATTAATTCCTAATTCTTCTAATGTTTTAAATCCTGTAGAACTAGTTTTATTGGTGTTTGACTTTGCCACATTTAAAATATTTTTATCACTTGTATTTTGAACAAATGCCAATGTGTAAATTCTGTTTTTATTCCAAGCAGTATTTATTGCTGTTTCGGTAAAAATAATATTCGAATCACCCAAGTTAGTTGGTAAAACTATATCCGTTCCTTGTATTCCATTTGCCGACTTTCTAAAAACATCAAAATGAGTATACTCTCCATTTGGTGCGTTGTAAAAAATAGTATCTTCAACATATAAAACGTGTAATTTTAAATTATTGTAAGGCGTATTGGTTAATCGAATTATCGATATATGACTTTTAATTAAATCGCCTTCTATTTTTTGAGATACATTTACGCTCACATCAGCAGAAATATTTTTAAATGAATTAAAAATATTTGCACTGGCGTAGTTTAGAGATGCTGATTGAACCGAGCCATTTAAAACAATACGAGGAGTTCCGCCATAAATGCTGTAATAATTTGTTCTGGCATCGTTTTCAGCTTTATTATGCTGATTTAAAACACAACCAGAATAAGGTGAACTTGGGTGATAAGCAACATGTAAAACATCTTGCTGTGCTATTACATTATCATAAAGACCAGGATTGCGAGATGCACAAACACTGCAAAGAGTGTTGGTAAAGTGTTCTACTAAAATAGTTTTGTTTTGAGCATTGGCATAAAACACCATCAATAAACTAATAATGGTTAATTTGATTTGATTTTTCATTGTTTTTGATTTTATATTGGAGTTATTTTTTGGTAATTAAATCCCAATTTTTAGCGGCTCTTGCTTTCAAAATAGTTTCGTTTTGATTCCATTTGTTCAATGTTTTATTTATAAAGCTATAGTAAAATAAATTCAATTTTCCATTCACAATTTTGTACGATGTTGGATCAATTTCTACCGTTTCGCCATATTCGCCCATTGCGAAAGAACACCATCCTCCATAAGCAGGTTCGTATTTTTCGGGGGTTTTTAAAAACAGTTCTTTATGAGAAACACTTGTAAAATAATACTGCACTCCTTTGTAAAATATTAAATATAGCGCATTTCCTTTTTGTGGCTTACCTTCAAAATACGAAATAGGGTCATAACCTTGAATGGCTAAACTATTTTTATCTAAATTAAAGTGCTTTTTTCTTACATTAAAATCGGTTTGAGAAAAAGATATTAAGCTTATTAAACTCAATAGGGTTATTAAAATTTTGTTTTTCATTCTTTCTTTTTTTATAAAACAAATTAAAGGTTATTTAAAAAAGTAATTTGTCGGCTAACAGACAGAATGCTTGTATTTATTTTTTATCAGCAATAAAATCTAATACAATTGAGTTCATACAATATCTTTTATTTGTAGGTGCAGGTCCATCGTCAAATAAATGACCTAAATGTCCATCACATCTGCCACAAATGGCTTCAATTCTTTCCATTCCATAAGTTTTATCGGTTTTGTAAACAATGCTTTCTTTATTCGATTGTTCAAAAAAACTAGGCCAGCCACAACTACTCGAAAACTTAGCATCCGATTTAAACAATTCATTGCCACAAGCAGCACAGTAATAAGTTCCTTTTTCATTGGTATTCCAATATTTACCTGTAAATGGTCTTTCGGTTTCTGCATGTCGCGAAACTTCGTATACTTCTATTGGCAATACTTTTTTCCAAACCGAATCTGGTAAAACCAACTTCTTTTTATCAGTATTTGAATAATAGGGGTTCATAGTTTTAGTAATTAAATTTTTGTTTTGATTTAGTGAAGTGTTTTTTAAATTGATGGTTTTACTAGCTGCTATGTAAAGCAATATGCTTGTAAAAAATGTGAGTGTTAAAAATAATTTTAATTTATTCATTTTGTTTTTATTTATGGTGCAAATGTAAATTGGAAGTATCAATTCAAATGTCGGGCAGTTTACATTTATCAAATATATATATAACTACCCAAAATTTTTTCAAAAACCAATACAGTTATTGAACTAAAAGTAGAAAGAACTTGCATAATTCCTTCACCAATTATTATTGATATTAATATGGAAATGTATTCAAAAGGACTAATTTGGTTTTTTGTCATAAATTAAATTTAATAGTTAACAAATTAAAATTAAGGGAGTTACTTAAATTGTAATAAATCCGTTACTTTTAAAAAAATAAGTAAAAAACTGTTTTTTTTATTTGTATTCAACTGAAAATGAATTAAAAAAAACTCAAGCAACTTTTACAAACTAAATTCATCAATGTTTTAAAAAATAGAAATTCCCTTTATTTTCTATTGCGCTATAAGGCATTTTCTGTTATGTTTGCCTTCTTTGTAAATAACACTAAAAAATAAATAGAAAGTATATTTAAAATATGAATCAATATAAATTAAGCAACAATGTACTCGGTTGGGTAACATTTATTATTTCAATTATTACCTACACCCTTACATTAGAACCAACGGTTAGTTTTTGGGATTGTGGTGAGTTTATTTCAGCATCGTACAGGTTACAAATTTGTCATCCTCCGGGAGCTCCTTTGTTTTTAATGATTGGCAGAGTTTTTACATTATTTGCATCCGACCCTACCAAAGTTGCTTTTATGGTAAACATGGTTTCGGCTACAACTAGCGCTTTGTGTGTAATGTTTACTTTTTGGACAATTACGCATTTGGGTAAAAAAATATTAGTAAAGTCGATGGAAGAAATAAACATGCAAAAAACTTTTGCCATTATGGGTGCAGGTTTAGTTGGTGCTTTGGCTTTAACTTTTAGCGATACTTTTTGGTTTTCGGCAGTTGAAGCTGAAGTTTATGCTTCTTCAAGTTTTTTTACAACTTTAACTTTTTGGTGTATTTTAAAATGGGAAGACAATGCCGATGAAAAAGGTTCGGACCGTTGGATTGTTTTAATTGCTTACTTAATAGGATTGGCAATTGGTGTCCATTTATTAAATTTATTAGTAATTCCTGCTATTGTATATGTGT
>CAMCEM010000173.1 GCA_945873755.1 Chitinophaga pinensis
TTTAAACTCGCGTTCTAATCGTTCTTGAATAATTTCCATGTGTAACATTCCTAAAAATCCACAACGGAAACCAAAGCCAAGCGCAGCTGAACTTTCCGGCTCAAAAGTTAGCGAAGCATCATTTAATTGAAGCTTATACATACTTTCGCGCAATTCTTCAAAATCTTCGGTTTCAACAGGATAAATCCCTGCAAATACCATTGGTTTTACATCTTCAAAGCCATTAATAATTTCAGCAGTAGGATTGGCTACTGTTGTTAATGTATCACCCACTTTTACTTCACGTGCTTCTTTAATTCCTGAAATAATATAACCAACATCACCAGCTTTTACTTCACTTCTAGGCTCCATATCTAATCCTAAAATACCTACTTCATCAGCAAAATATTCTTTTCCTGTGGCCATAAATTTAACTTTATCGCCTTTTTTTATAACTCCATCTATTATTCTAAAATAAGCTATAATTCCGCGGAATGAATTAAATACTGAATCAAATATCAATGCTTTTAAAGGAGCAGTTACATCTCCTTTTGGCGCAGGAACCCTTTCAACTACAGCTTTTAAAATTTCTAAAACACCTTGACCTGTTTTACCGCTTGCCCTTAATATATCTTCATAATCGCAGCCAATCAAATCAATTATTTGATCGCTCACTTCTTCGGGCATTGAACTAGGCAAATCAATTTTATTTAAAATGGGTATTATTTCCAATCCTTGATCAATTGCCAAATATAAATTTGAAATAGTTTGAGCTTGAATACCTTGACTAGAATCAACAATCAATAAAGCACCATCGCAAGCTGCAATAGAACGTGAAACTTCGTAACTAAAATCAACGTGCCCTGGCGTATCAATTAGGTTTAAAATATATTTTTTACCATCTAATTCATACTTCATTTGAATAGCGTGACTTTTAATAGTAATACCTCTTTCTCGCTCCAAATCCATATTATCGAGCAATTGAGCTTGCATTTCTCGCTTGCTTGTAGTTTGGGTGTATTCTAAAAGTCTGTCTGCTAAAGTGCTCTTTCCATGATCTATATGAGCTATAATACAAAAATTACGTATATTTTCCATTCAATGCAATAATAACGATTTTGTTTCCTAAAATGATATGTTAAAAAATTGACTTTTAGTGTAAATTTCAATTATTGTTTTTTAATTTGATAATTAAGCCTTTATTATTTTTAAACAATGAACTTTTTTCTAATATTAAGTTATTATTATTGAATTGTTTATACAGTAAAATTTATTGACATTTGATAAAAAATATTTTTTATTATGGAATGGAAAAAATTTAATGGCCAATTAATAGGCACTTCAATTATTGAAGAAGTTGAAAGAACCATTATTAAAGAAATAGAAAGCGGAGTAAAAATAAGAATTTGTATTGGAACAGATAGTCAAGTTTATGGTAATATTACAGAATTTGCTACTGTAATAGTTTTTATCAGGCCTAAAAATGGAGGATTTATGTATATTAATACTGAAAAATCTAAAATTAATTTAACAATTAAAGAAAGAATGTTAAAAGAAGTAGCTATGTCAATTGCAATTGCATACGAAATTCTTCCAGTTTTAGAATTATATCAAATTGACTTGGAAGTTCATGCTGATATAAATACAAGCCCTATGTATAAATCGAATACAGCACTAAGTGAGGCAATGGGATATACCAAAGGAATGGGTTTTGAATTTAAATCAAAACCCAATGCATTTGCTAGCAGTTATTGTGCAAATAAAATGGTTCATTGATTAATAAATGTTCATTAACTGTAAAAAATTACTTTCTAATGTTATTTAATTGTTAAATTTAAGTTACCTTTGTGTTTGGTACTTTAAATATTGAAAATAACAAAATACATATTATCATCATTAACCTTTTTTTTGGTACAAAGTAACATTTGTGCAAAAGGTGAAAAGTTTTGTTTTGAATTTTATGGAGATTCCGTTTCAATAAGCAATAACATTGAAATTGAAGATGTTAAAAAAATTATTATTAGAAAAAGTATTGATTTTAATGAAAATGTACTCTATAAAAAATTTGATAAAACGGTAAATGAATTACTTAAATACAGAAACGAAAAAAATCTTAATGACTGGATTTATTATCAATTAGTAAGAAAAGTAGCAAATAATATTTGTGATAAAAACAAAGCTTTTAACGAATACACCATTTTAAAATGGTTTTTAATGAGTAAATCGGGTTACGATTCAAAGTTAGTCTCTTTTAAAAAATCGTATTTATTTTACATTAAATCAGATGAAAATGTATATGATATACCTTTTTTTATTTTAGATAACAAGCAATACATATGTTTAAATTATCACGATTTTGTTAAAATAAATTTTGAACATAATACATTAAAAATAGTTGAAATTTATATTCCTGAAGCTTCTAAATCTTTTTCATATAAGGTATCACACGTTCCAGATTTTGCTTTAAATACTTTTACAGATAAAGAGTTAAATTTTAATTATAAAGAGAAAACATATCATTTTAAAATTAAATTGAGCAATGAAGTTCAACAAATTTTTAAAAACTATCCTGTTGTTGATTTTGAAACCTATTTTAATATTCCATTCAATAAAGAAACTTACAATTCATTAATTCCTTATTTAAAAGAAAATATTAAAAATTTTGAAGTAAAAGAAGGAGTTGATTACTTAATGAATTTTACAAGGCATGCCTTTTTATACGAAAATGATATTGATAATTTTGGAAAAGAAAAACGTTTATCGCCTGAACAAACATTATTATTCGAACACAGTGATTGTGATGACAGAGCTGCTTTGTTTTTTTATTTAATAAAAGAAATTTACAATTTACCAATTATTGCAGTTTTATATCCAACACATATAGTTATTGCTATTCAGTTTGAAAAAAGTGAAGGAAATAGCATATTGCATAATGGTAGGAATTATTCAGTTTGTGACCCAACTCCGCAGAGTGAGAATTTATTAATTGGTCAAATTTCATCTGAATTGATTAAAACACCGTTTCAAGTTGTTTACGAATATTTACCGCTAGTTAAGTAATTTTTTAAATTGACTTTATAAAATGATAGCCTTTTTTATCAAATCCTAAATTTTGGTAAAAAGTATGTGCGCTTTCGTTTTCTAAATATGCATCTAACATGGCGGTTTTACAGTTGTTTTCTTTAGCAATTTTTAAAACAAAATTGCATAAAAGTTCTCCAATTTTTTTTCCTCTGTAATTTTCATCAGTTACCACATTATCAAGTTCTACATATTTTCCAGAGTATATTTTTGTATTAATCCAATAACCGCAAACACTAATTGGTTTATTATTTAAATATGCAACGGCTTGTTTATAATTTAACAAAACCATTTCATCAATCATTAAACAATAATTTTGGTACGAAACGTTTTTACTTAACTGTTTTATTAAATCAAATTGAGCATACATTTCATTTGCAGAATCAAGTATTTTAATAGTAATATCATTCATTTTTTAGGAAATATTCAATTGCTAAATCGTAACTTTTTAAACCAAAACCAATTATAGTACCAATACAATTTTTACTAAATAGTGAAATATGCCTAAATTCTTCCCTGGCAAAAACATTACTTATGTGCACTTCAATTACTTTAATTTTTATACTAGCAATTGCATCAGAAATGGCAATAGAAGTATGTGAATAAGCGCCACCGTTTAATATAATTCCGTCAAATTTTTGTTCTTTTAAAGCATTAATTTCATGTAATTTATTTATTATTTCGCCTTCAATATTACTTTGGTAATAATATAGCTCAACATTATGTTTATATGTTGATTTCAAGGTTTCTAAATAGTTTTCAAAACTAATATTTCCGTATATTTCTGGCTCTCTAGTGCCTAGTAAATTTAAATTTGGACCATTGATGATTATAAGTTTCAAAGTTTTTAAGTTTATTTTTAATTTTATTTGACTACTTTTGTAGCAACAATATATATAAATAACGAATGAAAAAAATATTTACAATTTTTATAACAGTTTTATTATTAACAAGTTTTGTTTCTGCCCAAAACTTTTCTATAGTTCCCAAAACTGGAAAAGCGCAAGGATCTAGTTTAAAAGATAAAATTGAAGTTTCAATTAATTTTACTAACAATGCAATTGATGCAACTGATACCGCATTTGCTTGGGAAGTTATAGAAGTGAGCATGCCAAGCACTTGGACTGCACAAATTTGCGATCCTTTTACTTGCCTTGAAGGTAGCGGTACTTTTGGTTTTAAAAGTGGCTTCGTTTTAGGTACAACTGTAGGAAATAATAATGGAGTATTTAAATTAGACTTTTTCTCAAATGGAAATCCAGGTGCAGGAACCATGAAAGTTGTTGTAAAAAGTGTAAAAACTGGATTTTCTGATACCATTACAGCAGAAGGAAAAGTATGGAATGTGGCTGTTAAAGATGCCGCAAAACAAAATAAAGATTTTAATTTTTATCCTAATCCTGCTAAAGATGAATTGGTTGTTAAATATTATTCAAAAGAAAATATTCAAGTTGAAATATTTAATATTTTGGGTAGTAAAGTTAAAACATTTAATTTAATAGGTGGGCAAACTACAGTAAATATTGAAGAGTTGGAGAATGGAATTTATTTTTTACGTTTTAAAGATGATGGCAAAACAATTTCAAAAACATTTACTAAAAACTAATTTAAACTAATTTATATTATATAAAAAC
>CAMCEM010000174.1 GCA_945873755.1 Chitinophaga pinensis
CCCTGTTGGGTTGACATCCCCATGTCAGAGCCCAATTCCGTTTAAAAGGAAATTCGAAAGTCAACATTATTTTATAAAATAAAAAATAGGTATTATTGCCAACAGAGTGAATAACTCTTAAATTAGTCAACCATTTTCAGGACGCTGCATATTGCCCTCAGCTTTAGCTGGGGGGTTTATGAAATTGTTGTATTTACTAGGCTTTAGCCAAATTCTTATCCCGAACTTAGGTTTTTTACTTAATATTTTAGTGTTTTTGCTATATTCGAATTCAATTAAAACTAATATTTATGAAAATTAAAACGCTTTTAGCAATTGCTTCTGTTTCACTTATTTTATCGTGTGGAACAGAAAATGATAATATTACAAAAGAGGTAAATACTTTTAAAGTTTTTACCGATTCATTATTAACTGCAAATAATGAATATGTGAAAGGCATTGATACAATTTTGGAAGAAAAACCTTTATCGATGGAAGAGCCAGGTATTGTTGTAATAGATACAAATATTGTAAAACATTCAAATATTTTCGATACTTCACGTTATATTACAAATGCTACTCAGTTAATACTAAATAAATACAATTTATTAGAACAACACTTAGATTCAGCTAAGGCTAAAATGGATTCCAAAACTTTAGAATTATATGAATCAATAAAAGGAAAAGTGGATGAAATAAAGCAACCAATAAAATAGTTTCAATTGATATTACTGAAAAACAACAACAATAATTAACACATTGTTTAAAAAATGAGGCTGAAAGTAGCTACTTCATTAATTACATTTGTGGTTCATGTTTACATCAATTAACTATATTAGTTTATCAATATTAATTGCTTTATTATTAAATACCTGCATACTTTTATTTTACTATTTTTTTTATTTTTTAAAATTAGGTACTCATAAGCCTGCGGTCTCAAACAAGCAATTTAACGAACCCATTTCAGTAATAATAGCTGCCAGAAATGAGTATAAAACTTTAGAAAGAAACCTAAAATCGGTTTTAGAACAAGATTATCCAAACTTTGAGGTAATAGTGGTAAACGATTGCAGTTGGGACGAAAGTCAAAAATTGTTAGAATATTACCAAGAAGTTTATTCTCATTTAAAAATTTGTGAAATAAAAGAGCAGGAGAAATACCCAACAGGTAAAAAATTTGCATTGACATTAGGAATAAAAGCAGCCCTAAACGAAAATTTAATATTTACCGATGCCGATTGTAAACCCGCTTCAAACCAATGGTTGAACTTAATGGCAAGCAAATTTGATAACAATAAAGAAATTGTTTTAGGATTTTCGCCTTACACAGTTCAAAAAGGGTTCGTTAACCTTTGGAGTAGATTTGAAAGTGCTATAACTGGTATGCTATACTTTTCGGCTGCCTTAAATAAAAATGCTTTTATGGGTGTAGGTAGAAATTTAGCTTATACCAAATCGTTGTTTTTTAAACAAAAAGGTTTTGCTTGGCACCAACATATATTGAGTGGCGATGACGATTTATTTGTAAATAAAGCAGCAACCTCAACCAATGTAACTGTTCAATTAAACCCCAATAGCTTTGTTTATACTGAAAGTAAACGAAACTTTAATGATTGGAGCAGACAAAAAATAAGACATAATATAACAGGTAAATATTATAAAAGCAGTGATAAAATATTTTTAGGTATTTTTTATTCGGCAAACCTGTTTTTTTACATAACTACAATAGCACTTTTAATAATAAATATAAAATTATGGCAATTAATAGTTGGCATTTTTTCATTTAAATTTATATGCCAATCTTTGGTTTATTATTTTAGTTTTAAAAAGTTAAAATCCCAAAGTTTGGTTTTATATTTATTGGTTTTTGATGTGTTGTTTGTAGTATACATGTATATTTTTGGAACTATTGGTTTCTTTACCAAACAACGTAAAATGTGGTAGTTTTTTTATAACTCAATATCAATCATTTCATTTAACTTTTTTAACTCTAAAATAGTAGTAGCTCCATTTTCCGAACGTTGGTACATGGGCACAAATTTTTTGCCCCAAAGTATATCTTTGTTCGAATAACCTGCCCTGGTATGCACTGTTTGAGAGTAGCTTTCGTCAAATGCTTTTAAAAAAAACAATAATTGTAAATCAATTTGTTCAAAGTCGTTTAATGTTAAATTAAATAAAGGCGATTCTTCATCAATTGGATGAACAATGGTCCAACTTAAAGCTAAAGAAGTAATTGATTTTCTTTCTAACTTTAAAGGAATAAACTGAACAATAGGATTGTCGGGTGTATATAACGAAGCCATTAAGGTTACATCAAGTTCAATAAGTGGATTTTTACGAGCATTTACTAATCTAAACATCAAGGCTTTTCCTTCTTTATATGGAGCAATAATGGCATTTTCACTAGTTAGTAATTTTATATTAGGCCGAGCAAATTTTCCATAAATTAAACCTGTAACCAATGCAAAACTCATTAACCCAACTAGGCTTTCGATTGAGGCAACAGCACTGGTTAAATAACCTTGAGGGTTTATTCTGCCATAGCCAACTGTTGAAAAAGTTTGACAACTAAAGAAAAAGGCCTCCATAAACTCTTCAAATTTGTTTTTTGCTATCATTCCACCTAAATGTTCCACTCCAATTCCCCAATAAATAAAGGTAAAAATAAAGTTCATGAGCAAATAAACAGCCAAAACCAAAAGGTTAAATTTAAACCAACTAAGAGCAATTAAATCGTGGTAAGTATTTAATTTATTTAAAAATGAAACTCCAGTTCGGGTTACATTGTACGAACCATCTTTATTTATTAAACGTTCCGCTTGGTTCGAAGCAGAAGCCCCAAAACCAGTATCGTTGTCGTTTTTAAACTTACCAAAAAGTTTTACCATTTTAAATTATAAGATTACAATATTAAATAATTACAAAGATTACAAGATTAAATAATTACAAAGATTTATTAAAATTTTGCCTATTGTCTATTGCCTATTGTCAATCGTCTATTCTAAACCGTTTTCAACCTTTTTAAAATAGAAAGAAAGAATCCGATAATCATAATTATTGTTCCAGCCCAAACCAAATTTATCCATGGAAAAACAATGGCTTTCATTATAATAAAATTTCCTGTATTGTCTTTTTCTGAAGTTTCAATGATTATTTTTTTAGTTTCTGGATTTACTTCTTTAAAACTAAACTTGGTTTTTATTTCTTCACTATAAGCATCAAAACTGGCTGTTTGCTTGTTTTTTATTCCGTAAAGTGGAGTAATTTTGTAGGTGTCAGTTAAAGTATGAATCGAAATTTCTGCTCCTAT
This sequence comes from Chitinophaga pinensis, assembly GCA_945873755.1. Classification (GTDB taxonomy): domain Bacteria; phylum Bacteroidota; class Bacteroidia; order UKL13-3; family UKL13-3; genus JAAFJM01. Next base: position 3,293 of record CAMCEM010000174.1, read on the forward strand.
TAAAATTTCTGATTGGTTAATGTCTCCATTTTTTTGAACGTTTGAACTAATGCTATTTAATATGCAATATGCATTACTTAAATAAATGGTATCGCCTTTGGCAATTTCATGCTTTTTAAGGTTTATAAACTTAGCATCTTTTTTTTCTGCCGGCACTGAACTTACATACGTAAATACATCGTGGCTAATGTAATGTTTGGTGTCAGGATTAGCCACTAAGCCAAACTTAGGGTTTATTTGTGCATTTGGGTATAAGTTAAATTCATATTCAACCTTATTCGTTTCTTTATTTAGTTTTTTATAATTTACTTGATAAAAAGTATTTACCCATTGTTGGCTATCGCCAACGTAAGTAATTTCATAATCCGACATTCTTAAAGGTTTACCACCTTCTAGATACACATTTTCTACATTGTTTTTATCGTCAAATTCTGGGTTTAAAACTTTACCGCTTTCGTTAATTGATATTACTTTTTTATTTGCCGATGAAACCAAAACACCTATTAATAATACCCCAAAACCAATATGTGCTACCGATGCTCCAACTAATTTTACTTTTCCTTTAAAAATGGGTTTAAGTAAACTTGCATTGCCTACAATAGCATAAACTGCAGCAAATAATAAAGCTATAAATACATAGTTTTCTAATTTGAAAGCAAAGAATAAAATAAATGCTAACACACTTGAAATAATAAAATGAATGATAATTTTTTTAATTCCTTCAGCACCATTTTTTTTGTATTTTAAAACATGTGCTATTCCAGTTAATGTTGCTATAATTATAGCCAAAGGCATTTGCCATTTGTTGTAATGGTTTATAACATCAGTTGGAGGTGCAAGTTTCAAATCAAACATTTTATTAAATACCGGAATTGATGTGGTTAAAATGATTTGAAAAGCCGAAATCCCCAACATTAAACTACCAATAAACATCCAAAATTCGCGGGTATATATTTCATCGTCTTTTTTACTTGATGGAACATATTTTACTATATAATATATATTTGAAATAAATGCTGTTGAACCTATTCCTATTAAAATCCATTTATTAATTTTAAATTTTTCGCTCAATAAAATACCAACAACCAATAGCAAAAGTGTAGCAGCATTTACCCAAAAAATAATTGGTTTTTTTTCTAAAATCAAAGGCACTAACCACACAAACATTAATACAAATAATAGCAATTGACCACTCATTCCTAAATCGGTAAACGAGTGAACAGACGAATTGCCCAAAACGCCACTTCTTG
>CAMCEM010000175.1 GCA_945873755.1 Chitinophaga pinensis
ACTTAAATTACTAAATTGCAAAGCAATAAGGTATAATGAAAACACCAATACTATTTATATTTACTTGTATTCCCTTTTTTATTGCTGCGCAAAATATAAGTGATTATTCACTTAGGCTTCAATTAAAGTATGAAAATGATTTAATTAAAGGAAAACAATTACTTAAACCTCCTTTTTTAAACACTTTGCTAATTGAAGAAAATGGCAGTACAATTGCTTTTGATGGTTTTGGCGATAATGGTTTTCCTGAATACAAAATTACTTGTTCAAATATTGGATTGGCAGCTACAGTTAATGCCAACCAACTTTGGCCTAGCGGATTACTAGGATTGAATTTAAGTGGAAATGGAATTAATAAACTAGGTATGTGGGATGGAGGAGGTGTAAGAACTACACACAGAGAATTTTCAGGAAGATTATCAATTATGGTTACATCAACAAGTTTATTAGCTCATGCAAATAATGTTGCTGGTATATTAATGGCTACAGGAATTAATCCAAATGCAAAAGGATTGGCTTTTCAAACCAATTTAAAAGCTTGGAATTTTACTAATGATGGCTCTGAAATGGCACTAGCTGTAGGTAACTTATTACTTTCTAATCATTCCTATGCTCTTTTGGCAGGATGGCATTTTAGTGGTGGTTTTCAATATTGGCTTGGAGATACCACATTAAATGCTACCAAAGATTGGAGATTTGGTTTTTATGATTCTCGTACTTTAACGTGGGATAGTATTTCATGGATTTATCCTGAATACTTAATTATAAAAGCTGCTGGAAATTTTAGAGGAAATTCGGTTCCTTCAGGAACGTCACATTATATTTGGAATGGAACAACTTGGGTTTTATCCACAGCCAATAGAGACACAGTTGGCCCATATGATTGCATTGTAACTTATGGCACTGCAAAAAACATTTTAACTGTTGGTGCCATTGATATTTTGCCAAATGGTTTTATATCTGCACCCGTTAACACTCAATCATATAGTTGTTGGGGACCAACCGATGATGGAAGAATTAAACCTGATTTGGTATGTGGCACTAATACCACTTCTACTCCTTCTAGCGCAAACGATTCGGCTTACAGCACTTTAGGAGGAACTTCAGGGTCAAGTCCAGTTGCTACAGGTTCATTGTTTTTAGTTCAACAACATTACCATAATTTAAAGGGTAGGTTTATGAAAGCTGCAACTTTAAAAGGTTTGGCAATACATACCGCAACGAATTGTAAAACTACTTTAGGGCCAAATTACGAAAGCGGTTGGGGATTATTAAATGCTGCTAAAGCTGCTCAAACCATTTCTGATTCTGTTAAAAATTTTATAAAAGAATACAATTTAAACAATAACGATACTTTTAAATTTAATATATCACTAAACGGTATGGACACGTTAAAAACTACTTTGTGTTGGACAGACCCTCCGGCTTTGGTTGGTGCACCCGCTTATAACGATACTACCAAAAAACTAATAAACGATTTAGACATAAGAATTATACGTAACTCTAACAATCAAGTTTATTATCCATATATTTTAAATCCGGCTAACCCAAGTTTAACTGCTACAAACGGAGATAATATAAGAGACAATGTAGAGCAAATATATTTAACCAACTTACCTAGTGGTGCTTATACCATAATAGTTACTCACAAAAATAATTTACAAAACAATGCACCTCAAGCCTTTTCAATAATTACTAGCGGCAGTACTTTAAATGCTGTTTTGCCAGTAAAATGGTTACATTTTTCAGGTAAAAACATAGAAAATAAAGTGGATTTAAACTGGACTACCGTGCAAGAAATAAACAACAAAGGATTTGAAATTGAAAGGTCGGCAAATAATGAAATATTTAATAATATTGGTTTTGTAAAAGGAAGAGAAAATAGTTTTTTTGTAAATAAATACAACTTTGTTGATGAGCTAATAAATTTAAGTAATTTAGAACCATTTAGCGAAAAATTATACTACCGATTGAAACAAATAGACTTAAATGGAAATTATAACTACTCAAAAACAATTAGTGTAGAAGCACCAAATATATTTGGTGTAACAATTTATCCTAATCCGTTTAGTGAAAACTTTACTTTAACTATCAATTCTAATAATGCAAGTCAACAAGTGAATGTAGTGTTGTGTGATATAACGGGAAGAATTATTTTAGATAAAAATTTTATCACTAATGCTAAACAATTTAACTATGAAATTAAAGATTTGAAAACATTAAACAATGGGATTTATTTTATTAAAATTACTGTTGGCAATAAAACATTAAATAAGAAAATTATTAAACAAGACTAGGCAATTATTTTCCACCATTGCATAATTATTTTATATAGAAACTCGAAGAACGAAAGTCCTAAAAATACTGTACTTGCCCAAAAACCATTGCTAATTATTACACTTAAAATAAACATACGCCAATCGTGAGCTGATAAGCCATTGTATTCAAAATTACCTTTGCGCTTAAATGCTACTGCTACAAATGGATTGAAATAAATAGATAAAAAAACGAATAGGAACAAATGACTTTTTCGAATAATTTTAATTAAAAACAATTTTAATCCAACGCTTTCGTTACTTGTAATAATAGAATTCATTTTCTCTTTTGAAAACTCTATTCCTAAAAAATCACGTTTTAAATAATCGTAAATTAAAAAGTAACCCCAACAAAACAAAAACGATAAAACCACCATTACGCTGAAACCATAAACCAAACCTAATTGGTATAAAGCAAAAGGATATAGCACAAAATCGAAGCTATAATTTATAACTGTAAAGGTAGTGGCTCCAGTTAAAAAAATTAATATCCTATTTAATATTTTACTCATTTATAAATTAATAAAATAGGTTTTTAATAAAAAAACCGGATTTAATTGTTCTTTAAAATATCGCAATGAAGGCACGCCTCTATCTTCTTGAAAATTAAAATATTTGAAGTTTTTTTCATTTAAAAATGAACTGAATTCTTTTAACAAATATACTCCAAGACCATTTATCGATTTGAAAAAATGTCCAACTATCCATTCATTATTCAATTCTTCGTAAATTAAAATTCCTGATAATTTTTCATCAGCATAAAGTTTTAAAATTTTTAAATTCAATCGATTACTTAAATCTAAACACTTTTTAAAAGCGGCTAATTCTTGCAACAAGTTATCTTTATTCAAATTATTTTTTTCGGATTTTATAGCAATACATTCATTACAGAAAAGGTACAATTCATCTTTATTTTTAACATCATTCAAATTTAAAAATTCAGTCCTGAAATTGTTAAATTCTTTTAAAGCTTTGCTGTATGCATTTCGTTGTTTTTTAAATTTACTACCTTCTAATTTTGCTAATTCATTTAAATTATAAATGTATTCAAATTCATCGTAATCCTCCTTTAAATTTAAAGAACCTAAGCTATCAAATTCATTTAAATGATTAAATGTAAATTTTATTTTTTTAATATCAAATATTTTAGCAGTTTCTTTTGCCAAATTAATGTTTTTTTGGTTTAAAACTGAAGTTAATAAATGTACATTTGAAATACCAAAAGGTGGATATAACTGAACCAATATTACACCATTATCTATTGTATAAAACTTAATGTTTTCAATTTCATTCCAAAAAAGTAAAGTAGATAATAAAAAGTCGGATGTAGGAATTACATCTAATTTATTTAGCTGAAAGGAGTAATTATTTATGTCTGAAATCAAGAATGGAGTGAGTTAAATAAATTTTAATTGTCAATAATCTTGCCTACTTTTTTTGGCTTAATTTATTTAACAATAAAAAGACTGCTCATAATTGAACAGTCTTTTAAATAATATTGTTTTATTAAAATTAAAAATTTAATCCTAAACCAACTTGCATGGTCCTAATATCGGCAACTATCGTTTTATCGAACATAGGAACTAAACCATAATTTGCAAAAACACTTATTGAACCATATCCCAATCTAACAGTTGCATCTGCTCTAAATCTATTTACAAAAAAATCGCCTTTTGCAATAGTTTCATAATCAATTCCATTTTTACTATACTCAGTAATTAATTTATTTGAAACTGTGTAGTTTATTATTATTCCGGTGGCAAAGTAAAATCTTCTATTACTTTTATTATAATTTGTATTGTATTTAACTAACAATGGCAATGTTAAATTAAATTGTGTTAAATAATTACTCGATAAAGTAGCATTTGGCTGAATATAAGTCAATTTTGTTTTATCGTCACTTATCATTGAATCTTTAGTTTTAAAGCCATAGTAATCAAAACTTAAACCCAAACCGGAAGCCAATGACAATTTGCCTTTAACGATTGGTAAATCTATATCGCCAAAGTTAATAGCAAAGCGCCATGAGTTAGCCATATTGGATTCCAAATTTTTACTTGTATTTGATAAAGTTGTATTAAAATCTGGAGTTACAAAAGTACTTACACCAATCTCAAATCCGCCAAATACCGATTGCATTTCAGTACTATTTTTTCTGCTTTTCTTCTTTTTACCTTT
>CAMCEM010000176.1 GCA_945873755.1 Chitinophaga pinensis
CTTTGGTCATTGGAACAAAATCTTCACGATGCGACCAAGCTTTATTATAAATTTCGACAAAATCAAGCCCAAAACGTTCCAGCTCATTCATTTTAAAATGCTCAAAGCTATATTCTGAATTTTGCATTACTCGTTCTGAAAGTTTTTTAAAACGTTCCATATCAAAATTAGCATACGTTATTTCACTGGTAGTTTGTTCGGTATGTTGAATAAATCCTGCAGCTAAAAAATGTTTTTCGTAATAAGGCCAGTTAAAGTTTTCTTTGTAAGAAGGGTTTTTATATCCAGCAACCATTAAGCCCCAAAAAGCATTTTTTTCGCCAAAGTTTATAGGTCCATTTACCACATTTATTCCTTGGGATTTTAACCAATTAATTGCCGTTTCGAACAATAATTTAGAGGCATTTAAATCATCAATACATTCATAAAAACCAATACCACCAAGATGATCATTTCCTTTAAATTGAGTAGAATCAAAAAAAGCCGCAACCCTTCCAATGGCTTGTCCTTGCTCGTTTTTTAAAATCCATTGTTTGGCTTTACCTGTTTTAAAATGAATATTTTCATGTTCATCAAAAACTTTTTTTATGTCTTTATCTAACGGGCAAATCCAATCCTTATTTCCTTTATAAATTGTTCTGTGAACATTTATAAATTCAATTAAATCGTGGTGGCTAATAACTTCTTTTATTTTCAATTTTTAAATAATTTAAAATGAATGATTGTTAAACAATTGATGGATTCTAATTGATTAAGTTAATTTTGTTTACAATAGAAACAATTCGTCCAAAAGCTATTAGACAAACTGAATGGCCGTGGTCGTTGAGCTTGTCGAAACGAATATTAGTTAATAATGAAAAGAAATATCACGTTTCAAACTATTAAAAACTTCATCGGCACTCACATATTCATCAGTTTCAGCCTCTGCTACAATGTTAATATAGTCCTGTTCATGTAAAACATTACCCGGCACTGAAAATGTTTTTTCTTTCTCCACTTTTTTCACACCATTCAAACTTTCAATTGCATTTAATAGTTCGTCTATGTCTGCGTTTTCATCTAAGGTTACTATAAAACTTTTCATAATAAGAGTTATTTTCTTTTTACATTCTTCTAAACAAAGCTTCAATCGTTTCAATAGTTACTTTTTCTTTCCAATCAGTTCCAATGGCATGGTTCCACATGTGTGGTAAGTTATAAGCTACATGAGCCATAGCTGTTATTTCAGCATCGCTCCAGTTTTTACTTAAACCTTGAGGTAAAGTAATATTGTGTTTAGCTAACATGGTATTAAATTCAGCCACACCTTCTGGATAATAATCTCCCAAATGTTGGAATGCCAAACAATTGGCATAACAATGTTTCTCACCAAAAATTTTGCTTAAACCATAACTCAAAGCGTGGCAAACACCTACTTCGCTATACGTTAAACTTAAGCCGCCCATTAAAGAGGCCACCATTAATTTATCATCGTTTTCAGCACTCTGACCAGCATTTTCACCTAAATAAATATCGCGGCAAAGCTTTAAACTTTGTTCGCCATAAGCCATGCTGTATGCATTGTTCAAAATACCATCACGGCTTTCAATGCAATGAATAAAAGTATCCATTCCGGTATAAAACCATTTATCAACAGGAACTGTCACAGTAAGCTCAGAGTCTAGTATTACTTGGTCAAAGATGGTCCATTCGCATTTTAAACCTAGTTTTTTTTCTGGGCCAGTTAATACGGCTGTCATAGAGCATTCAGCACCTGTTCCTGAAATAGTAGGAACACCAACATGGTAAACTCCAGGTTTTTTTATCAAGTTTAATCCTTGGTAATTTTGCGATGGACCTTCATTACAAAGCATTAAAGCAAGTGCTTTTGCAATATCCATAATACTTCCACCACCAATTCCAATTACACCACTTGGCAAACCTTTACTACCTAATATTTCATCGCGTAATTGATCAATTTGTTCAGTTGTTGGTTCGTGTGGGTCAACATCAATAAAGTAAACAGTATCTTCAGGTTGATTTTGAAGCTTGTTCGCTACATCTTTTCCGTTAAAAAAGTTATCTACTATGTAAACAAAATATTTGTTGTTTTCGCTGCGTTTTGGAGCAACAATTTCAGCTAATTGCGCAAAGCTGCCACGTCCAAAAACCGTTTTTTCTATACTTTTAAAATTTTTATGCATGTTTTATTTTAGCCACAGATTTCACTGATGGCACTGATTTACTGTTTGTTTTTATAAATATTGTACAATGCCAATTAGTCAAATTTATACTTATTAATCTTCGTTTCGTCCGAAAGCTTTCGGACTTCGCTCAACGATCGAGGACACTGAGAGAATTTGAAAGCTTTTTGACGAAATACATTTCCCTTAACTAAACAACATTGAATTACACTTCATAATTTATTAACGCCTTGCGTGATTACACTTCATACTTTTAGCGAAATCTGTGTAATCTGTGGCTAGTTGTTATGCTGTTTGTCCCAAAGCTGCCTTAATTGAAGTAGTCATTTTTGCAACCAATGCAGTTAATTCTTCTTCTGTCCAAGTTGCTTTAATTCCAAACGAAATTAATCTACCAATGGTTTCTTGGGTTTTTGGTAAATCAAGGTTTTTGTAATCTTGCGGAGCACCTAACAATTGAACGTTGGTTTTGGCTGCTACTCTGCCTTCTTTTATGTGATCCCATTGATTGATAAAATGGTACATATTGGTAAACCAATAATTAAAACCAGCTACCCCATTTTTGTTAAATTCATCAACTGTAGCCATAGCAGCTGCAGTATTAGGCAATAACATATTTAAAAAAGTAGCAGAATCACCGTCTGCATCAGGAATGGTAGCAAAGCTAACACCAGCAATTTTTCCTAATTCAGCCATCATAAATTTTTTGTGTTTGTTATTTATTTCTCGAATCATTGGCACTCTGCGCGTTTGAGCCAAACCAACAGCAGCGTGTAATTCAGAAATTCTATAATTAAATCCTAACACGGGGTGGTTTTCCATTCCGCGGTTATTACCTTGGTGATCATGTCCGTGGTCAGCAAAATTATCGGCTAGTTTATAAGCAGTTTCATCGTTTGTAACAAAAACTCCACCTTCGCCAGCAGTGGCAATTTTAAAGAAATCGAAACTATAGCAACCTGTTTTTCCAAATAAACCTGTAGACGTACCTTTGTAACTTGCAGCCATAGCCTGGCCAGCATCTTCGATTAATACTAAATTATGTTCTTTAATAACTTGCATAATTTCGTCCATTTGTGCCATTTGTCCGCACATGTGTACCAACATCACAGCTTTGGTTTTAGGTGTAATTGCTTTTCTAATTCCTTCAGCACTTAGGCATAATGTTTCATCTATTTCAGCAAAAACAGGTAATGCACCTGCAAATATTACAGCTTCAACCGAGGCTATATAAGTAAAAGGAGGAACAATTACTTCATCGCTAGCACCAACACCTGCTGCTGCTAGAGCGCAACTTACAGCAGTGCTTCCGCTACTTACTGCATGTGCGTATTTGGCCCCAACTAATTTGGCTACTTCTGCTTCAAACTCGCGTGCCTTCCAAATATTATTGCGTTGTGCATCGTGGTTATATCTAAATAAAATTCCTGTTTCTAAAACATCGTTTATTTCTTTGCGCTCATCTGCGCCAAAATATTCGTTTCCTGCCATGATATTAAATATGATTGATTATGTTAATTATTGTACAAATATAATTTTTGTAGTGGTTAAATAAAATGAGATTTAATGAATAAAAATACCACTAAATCAAACTTGAAATTGCATCTTCAATTCTTTTGTATTTAAACTCAAACCCATCTTTAATAAGGCGTTCAGGATAAACCCATCTACTTTTTAACAATAATTCGGTTTCAGTATTAATGAACCACGCCCCTATTTCTAAAAGCCATTTTGATTGGTTTATGCCTATCGGCATGTTTAGTTTCTCTCTAATTTTTTGCATAAAATAAGCATTGGTAACAGCATTTGGCGAAGCTAAATTATAGGTTCCTACGCAGTTAATGTTATTTATAAAATAATCAATTGTCTTGCAAAAATCCTTAATATGAATCCAACTGAACATTTGCTTTCCGCTACCCGCTTTGCCTCCAAGTCCAAATTTAGCCAAGTTTTTAAATGGAACCATTACACTTTTATCTTTTTGTAAAACAATGGCAATTCTTAAATTAATTTGTCTTACTTTATTAAAAGAGAAACTATAAAATAATTGCTCCCATTTTTGGCAAACATCAACGCTAAATCCTTCACCAATAATTCCATTTATTTCTGTATTTGGCTTTTCATATTCGTTCCTGTAAATGGTTCCTGAAGCCGCGTTCATCCATACTTTTGGTTTTTGTTTA
>CAMCEM010000177.1 GCA_945873755.1 Chitinophaga pinensis
TTATGTTGTTCTTGTTGGAAGTTCTAATGTTGGTAATTATGTTACTATTCATACTGGTGCTATTATTAATCATTATGTAAAAGTTAATGATAATGCTATTGTTGGCGCCGGGAGCTTTGTAATTAGGGATGTCAAAGAATCAACTACAGTTTTTGGCAATCCTGCTAAAATTCTTTAATTTTATTTGTTTATGAAAGCATTTATATTTCCAGGGCAGGGTTGTCAAAAAGAAGGTATGGGAAAAGAGTTATATGATAATTTTCCTAAGGCGAAAGAATTATTTGAAAAGGCGAATTCATTTCTTGGAAGACGAATCTCTGATATAATGTTCTATGGTACAGAAGAGGAGTTAATGGAAACTTGGAATACCCAACCATCTGTTTTTATTTATGAAGTTGTTTTAGCTTTGACACAGGAAAAAATAAGACCAGATTGTGTAGCTGGACATTCACTTGGTGAGTTTGCAGCATTAGTTGTAAATAAAACTATTTCCTTTGAGGATGGACTTAATCTGGTGCTTAACCGTGCCTTGATTAGTCAAAAAGTTTGTGAAAAGCATGATACAGCAATGGGTGCAATAATTGGGTTGTCTGATGAATATGTAGTTAAGAGAATTAAGGAATTGGGAGAAGAAACTGGAGATCCTATTTACTTTGCAAATCATAATGGACCTGGACAAGTTGTAATAACAGGGTCAAGAAGAGTAATAAGAAAGGCGTGCAAAACCTTTAAAGAGGAAGGTGCCAAAAGAGCAGTCATTCTAGCTATCGGTGGCTCATTTCATTCTCCATACATGGAAGAAGCCCAGAAAGAGCTTGGTAAAATTATTAGGAATACTGAGTTTAAATATCCTGATTGTCCTATTTATCAGTGTGTTGATGGAAAAGCGCACATAGATCCTCAAGAAATAATGAATAATCTTGTTATTCATATAACGCATTCTGTTCAATGGACTAAAATGGTAAATAATATGGCTAGAGATGGTGTTACAAATTTTTATGAAGTTGGCACAGATGATACTTTACAAAAAATGGTTATTAGAATGTTACCAGAGAAAAAAGTGACTGGTATTTCTCATATTCCCTATTATAGGGGAATAGTAAAAGATTATTCAATTATTTAATAAATATAAATTTTACAGCTATGAATTTAAATGAGTTTATTGAGTTATTTTCAAGTCAGTTTGATAAAACTCCGTCTGATCAATTTAAGCCAAATACAGTTTATAAAGATTTAGATGAGTGGGATTCTTTAACATCACTATCAATAATTGCCGTGGTAGATGAGGAGCTAGAAAAAAGAATTGTAGGTGCTGATTTCCGTAATAGTAACACTATAGAAGAATTATTCGAATTAATTCAAAGTAAATAAGCAGAATGTTTAATCCATTTTCATTAAAAGATAAAACAATACTTATTACTGGAGCATCTTCAGGCATAGGAAGGGGGATCGCTATTGAGTGCTCTAAAATGGGTGCTAAGCTTGTCATTTCTGGAAGAAGTTTGGAAAGATTAAATGAAACATTCTCAGCTTTAGATGGGGAAGGCCATATTTTTATTCAAGCAGACCTATCAATCCAAGAAGATATAGAGAGATTGGTTTCAGAATCACCTTTACTAAATGGGTGTGTTAATAACGCTGGTATTCCAAAAATAAGTACAGTAGGATTTATTAATCGAGATTCAATAGAGGAAATTTTAAATATTAACACTATTGGGCCAATACTTTTAACATCTCTTTTATTGAAGAAAAGGAAATTACAAAAAAAATCTTCCATTGTTTTTATTTCGTCTATTTCAGGTGTTGTAGTGTCTAATACCGGAGAAACTCAATATTCAACCTCAAAAGGGGCAATTAGCGGATTTGTAAAAGGTGCAGCACTTGAATTGGCTCGTCAAAATACAAGAGTAAATAGTATTTGTCCTGCTCTGGTTCCTACAGAAATTCTTGAGTTATCAAATTCTATTTTTTCTGAAGAACAACTGAAGGATAAAATGTATCAAAAATATCCTCTTGGGAGATTAGGCACCCCTGAAGATATTGCAAATGGTGCAATTTATCTTTTGTCTGATGCATCTAGCTGGGTCACGGGAATTAATCTAGTTATTGATGGAGGATTTACTTTAGCATAATAGATTTTTCAAGATATGCTGTTGTTTTGAAGATAAATTAGAAAATAGATTTAAAAGTTAAAAGATGAAATGTGTAATTAAAGGTATTAATATCGAGGCAATATCAGCGTATTTGCCAAAAAAAATTCGTGAAATGGATTCTCTTATACCTGTTTATGGTGAAAAAGCAGTCAAGCAAACCGTTTCTGGTACGGGGATTGAGAGGCTACATGTAGCTGATGAGGATGAAACATCATCGGATATGTGTTACGAAGCCGCTGAACATTTGATTCAAAAAGAACAGATTGATAGAAGTACAATAGATGGGCTGGTGATGGTGTCTCAGACTTTTGATTATCTTGGGCCTGCTTCTTCTATTATTTTGCAAGACAGATTACAATTATCAAAGGATACTGTATGTTTTGATATAATGTATGGTTGCTCAGGTTATATTTACGGAATATATCAAGCATCTATGATGATTTCATCGGGGTCATGTAAAAAAGTTTTATTAGTGAATGCCGAGCTCAATACAAGGTTTATGGATGATACTGAAAAAGATCACGTCATGGTTTTTGGTGATGCTGCATCAGCTACACTAATAACTAAAGGTATTGGAGAACTGGCATTTCACATTTGTTCTGATGGAAGTCGTCATAAGTCTGTATTAAATTTAGTAAATGGATTTCGCCCTCCAATTTTAATAAGAAACAATAAAGTTCCATTAAAATCTGATGGCAAACCAGTTTTGGCAATAAATGATGGCCTGGCTGTTTTTGATTTTATAATTCATGAAGGCTTAGGTTCAATTAAAACTATATTAAAGGATATAGGCTGGAACATAGATGAAGTTGATTTTTTTGCACTTCACCAAGCTGTAAAAGTCACTTTGGATTTTGTGAATAAACGACTTAAAGTTGATAAAAAAAAGTCTCCTTTTTATTCTCAAAATTCTGGTAATACTAGCTCTTGTACAATACCTTTACTCATAACTAGCTTTGTGCATGGGGAACAAGTTGATACTTCAAATTGGAATAAAGTAATTTTAAGTGGGTTTGGCTTGGGCTTATCTTGGGGAAGTATTGCTTGTGATTTAAGTAATACTCGTATTTATAAACCTATAAACATATAGTTCAAGTAATAGAGGAGAGATAAAAAAGTAGATAATGTCTACGGTTTAAAAAAATATTTAATTGTAGGGTACTTTGGTATTAAAGAGAAAATAAATTATCAGCTTGATTAATTTGCATTTGTTATGGCATGGAATTTGTAAACATATTATTTAGAAATATTTATGGATTTAATAGTTGAATTTTTATACTCATAATCCATGAATAATAAATCATATTTGTTATTTACAATAACTTTATATTGAGAGTCGTAAAACAGCTTTATTAGTAACTAATTTTCATGAAATTATAATTATTTTTTTTCGGAACCCTAATTTCATCAATAAATCAAAACATAAACAATTTAATAAATCTTTAATCATGAACAATTTAGAAAAGTACAAAAAAGCTTTTTGTGATGGGTTTTCCATCAATGAAAGTCTTCTTGAAAGTAATTTGGAATATAATAGTATTCCTGAATGGGATTCTGTTGGTCACATGGGGTTGATAGCTGAAATTGAAGAGGCTTTTGATATTCAATTAGAAATGAATGACGTTATTGATTTCAGTTCTTATAATAAAGGGAAAGAGATTCTGGAAAAATATAAAGTTGTGTTTTAATTCAGATGTTTGATAGCAATAAAATATGCTCATTGTTGAATATAAAATTTCCGATTATTCAAGGTGGCATGGCTTGGTCAACAGATAGTAAATTAGCTTGTGCTGTAAGTAACGCAGGAGGTTTAGGAATTATTGGATGTGGTGGAAGAGACCCTGATTGGGTTATAAATGAGATCGATAAATCCAAAAAAATCACTTCACGTCAAATAGGCTTGAATGTTGCTATGAACGATTCTAATGCCATTAACATTGTTGAAATTGCTATTACCAAGGGTATTAAGGTTTTCACAATGGGTGGATCAAACGTTTACTTACAATTGATTCAAAAATATGGTGACGATGTTTTAATTATTCCATTAGTAGGAAATGTGATGGAGGCTAAGCTAGCTGAACGCGCGGGTGCTAAAGCGATTATTTGCGAAGGACAAGAGTCCGGTGGAAGTATAG
>CAMCEM010000178.1 GCA_945873755.1 Chitinophaga pinensis
GTAAAAGAGTTTATTATATTATTCGATTGAATATATAAATTTCTGGAAAACTCCCTTAGTTTACTTCTAGGGCTGCAATCAAGGCCATTTCTATCTTGGTCGTAAGGTAAAATATATCCACGTGTTTTAAGTAAATCGTAGGCTTGAAGATATTGTATTAAATCAAAAGCTTTCAAATGCACTTTACCACAATCATCTCCTCCCCAACAACTAATAACCTCTGGGTTTAAATTGCTTAAACCTCGGTGTGCCCGAGCGCCAAATTGATTTCTATCGTAATCATTCATTCTTATAAAGGTATCTCTTTCATTTATGCGTGCATACCTCAAACCTATTAAATATACTAAGGCTTGGTCTTTTGTCCATTTAGGGTGTGCTGTTGATGACTTATCATCACACGTAACTGGTTCTGAATTTATGGTATCAAATTTATAAATTTCTCTGTACATGGTTGAATATTCTGTGTTGGCATTTCCACTATTTAAATTTACACCATTAATAATCAAATTTTGAATTTTACTTAATGTTGAATCTAAGCGCCAACCTTCAGTTTTTTTATTAAACATGGTGTATGGGTTTCCATAATCCATGCCTGCTTCTTTAAACCTTCCTCTATACATTTCCTCAGGTACTGATTTTTCATTTGAACAGTTTTGCGCTTTTAAATTAATAAATAAAGCAACGATGATGTTAAGTAATATTAATTTTTTCATTTTTATTGGTTTAATGTATAAATTGAATTTGAATCTAAAGTTATTTGTAAAATGCCGTAATATTTATTATAAATAAAAAAGGGGTCTTTATTAATATCATCTGCTATTAAAACTCCTGACACAGTATTTGAGCCAATATTCACGTTATGAATATACCTATTCATATCGTTGTAAAAACCATAATAGCCTTCGTAATTGGTATTTAACCTATTCAAATACACAGTTGTAAGTTCATCGCCAAAAGGGTTTTCATTGTAATAACTTACGAAAATTTCGAATAGATTTGTGTTTGTGCCTTTATATTTAATATCTACAAATTCATTTGAATAGTTGTCGTACTCAGGGCAATCAGGGTTTGTACTTACCCTTATTTTACTATTTAAAATATAATTGTTTTTGCCTTGCCCTATTAGTATGGCTGTATCACCAATATTACTAATGTATCTTAAGGTATCAGAGCCTTTAAAAGGTATTTGGTTTTTGTTATTTTCGCTAAGTTTATAGCTAAAAGTTTGGGAAGTATAGTTATTGCAAGGGCTTTCCTTGCTGCAACTTTGAGTAAGTATAAATAGTAATAATATACTTATTAGTTTGGTTGTTGTTTTCATTGTTATATTATGGTTTAAAGTTTAACAAAGTTTAAATTAAAGAATTGATAATAAAAAGTATATGTATGTTAAATTATTGTTTTTACAGGGCTGTAGTTAGGGTGTGGCAATACAAAACCATCGCCCCAAAGCCAACCGAATATACCTGCAAAGTAATTTGTTTCCACCCCAGCATCGTTAAGTACTTGTGCCGCTAAAAGTAAAGTACTGGCGCAAATTATTCCATGGTTTTTTTTCCAGCCATTAGTTGAATTAATGATAGAATTTGACTCAGAATAAATATTCCTTGCGAATTGTCGTAACTTATTTCTTGGCGAACAATCACCATCTGAATGATTTCTATCTCCATCATAAGCCGCTATTCCTCCACCAGTTTTAAGCAAATCATAAGCCTGTAAATAATACACAAGTTGAATGGCTTTATTTCTTACTTTTTTGCAACCATATGAAGCACCCCAATTGCAAGTTGCCACAGAAGGATTAAGGTTACGCAAACCTTGGTTTGCTCTATCAAAAAACCAATTTTTTTCGGTGGGTGTTAATGGAACTAAAGTATCTACACCAAATTTCGTGGTATCTAATTTTAATTCTAAAAGGTAAACTATGGCATTGTTTTTTACCCAAGCAGGGTGTAAGCAAGTTTGCTCTTCTTGCAATTCCGGACATAAAGCAGGTTCAGCCGATTTTGCTGAATTATAAATTCCTTTGTATAGATCAGCATATGAGTAAATTTTATATCTTAAATCTATTATTTTACTACTAATCAAATTATTGACAATTTGTTCAATAGTACTTTTGAGTTTAAAATTATTATCTCTTACAAACATAGTATAAGGGTTACCGTATCTCATACCTTCTTCTTTTACTCGTTTTCTAAAAAGTTCTTCGGGTGGATTACTTTCACTGTGGTTAAAACATTGTGCATGTATTAAGTCTGTTTGACTGAAAATTGCAAATAGCAATAAAATAAGTTTTAAATTTTTAATAGCCATATTTTTCCTTCATTAAATTGAATTTTTAAAAATCCATAGTTAAAATTGTATAATGTTTGCAAATTGGTTAATTTGATTGGTACACCTATTATAAAACTATTTTTTATAAAAATAGAGTCAGTATAATAATATAAATTATTAAAATTGTTAGGATACCTATTACCATTATAATTGTTTAGATAATAATCTACAATTGTACGTTCATTATTACCATAAATTCTATACTTTATTTTATTAAGTTCTATATTATTTCCTAAGTATTCAAAAATTATTGTTTCATTGTTATCTACATTATATTTGTAGCAATCAGCATTACCACCTATAACAGTTCTCACTTTATCAATAAATTCCCTTTTGCCACTCCCAATTAATATTGCGGTATCGCCCGCATCGCTAATGTAAGTTAGGGTATCATTTCCTTTAAATGGTATTTTACTTTTGTCATCAGCCGAAATATAATAGCTATTAACAATGTCGCTTTGGTCGTTACAGTTAGGTTCTTTGGAACAGCTTTGTGTAAGCATTATTAATAGTATAATGCTTATAAGTTTTATTGTTGTTTTCATTTTTATATTTTGGTTTAAAAGTTTAACAAACATGAATTAAGTTTTTTATATAATCAATACTACACATGTATTATTTTTTGTAATTAACTCTTTTATTTATAAACCCCATATTTAATTGCCATTTGGCTAATTGTATTAGACAATATTTATTTTAAAAGTATGGTTATTTAGTACCATATTAGTGGTTATTAGTAACCATATAGTTTTTAAATTTTAACAAACTTGGTCAAAGTTTTACAAA
This sequence comes from Chitinophaga pinensis, assembly GCA_945873755.1. Taxonomy (GTDB): domain Bacteria; phylum Bacteroidota; class Bacteroidia; order UKL13-3; family UKL13-3; genus JAAFJM01. The sequence continues at coordinate 3,121 of CAMCEM010000178.1, forward strand.
TAATCATTACCAAATTATTGGTATTGTTATTCAACTTAATTTTATTTTTTGGTTTTCATATCAATAGCAAACTTTAAAAATATTTATAGCAAGATCAATAATACACATGTAGTATTTTTATATGCAAATAATGGTTATAATATTCAAAGATAATATCCCCAGAAGTAGTGAATTTTAAAATTCACTACTTCTGGGGAGTCCAATAAAATAGAATAAGTATTTTTTTAAGAATTTTAGCGAAGTGTTTTGAGGAATTAAAATGAAATGTAGTATCTCTGCCTCGTGCTTAAAAAAGGAGTTGCAGGCCGTTGTTGGTGTTCTTCACCAACAATATATTATTGCTGATTATAATGTGTAATAAAATTCCATTTGTTTTTTCTATGCAATGATAATATGCAGCAAATGAAAATATATAATCTTCAGGCATTAAACATAAATTTTCCTTTACAGAATTCTGATATATGTAATTTAATTTCTGCTCTAAAACTTCCCTACTTCTTAGTTCAATACTTAGTTGTCCTCTTTCCCAAATTTGGTATTTTCTATCTTTACTATCTACTCTAAAATGTGCTAATACTTGAGGATGATTATTTCGTAAATCTTTAATAATCATTTGTGCAGTGTATTTCATTAACGATGGTTGAATTTCTTTTGGTTTATTATTCGGTAGACATTGCCAAATTATATGAATATGATTGCTCATTAAAACAAAACCATAAACTACAATCCGCTTTTATTGCACCAAAAATTCAAGACTGCTTATAATTATTTCCAAGTATTTTTCTTGTTTTAGTAAGTGCATCCATTCAAGAATTGTAGCAGTAAAAAATTAAGGATAATGCGCTATTATTTCCATAGGTAAAATTAGCATTTACATAAAACTTGATGGTGAAGAATACCAACAAGGCTGCAAAACTATATTTATTTTCCATATTTCATAATACTTTAACCAATGACTTTTAAAAGTATTTATTTAGTCAATTCATCATTCACTATTTTACCACACTCATGCTCTTGGTTTTTATACTGTTGCCATCTACAATAATGGAATAATAATAAATGCCATTGGCTAGCAAACTACCATCTATTTGTATTTTGTCAATAGGTTTATTTAGTTTTTGGGTAAATACGGTTTGCCCT
>CAMCEM010000179.1 GCA_945873755.1 Chitinophaga pinensis
TGGTTATATGGGTAAAGGTGGTGAAATATTTATTTTTGATATGGGTAAATCAGTTAAAATAATTGACTTGGCCAAAAAAATGATTAGACTTTCTGGACTTACTTTAGGTAAAGATATTCAAATAGTATACACCGGTTTGCGACCTGGAGAAAAAATATTTGAAGAACTACTTAACGACAATGAAAACACAATACCTACCCATCACTCAAAAATAATGATAGGAAAAGTACGTAGTTATGATTTTGAAAATGTTAAAACTAACATTACTGAATTACTAAATTTATATAGTGATCAAAATCCTACGGCTATTGTTGCAAAAATGAAACAGATAGTTCCTGAATTTATTAGTAAAAATTCACCTTTTGAACATTTAGATAATGTTCAAGAATTAAGTTCTATTACTGTTGAAAACCTTCTTCAAAATTAAAAATATTAGATATTCAGGTTCTTAAAAGTAGAATCTTTCTAAATAATATTTATTTATTCACAACATTTCTTACCAATCAATTCTTACTATCTTCGCAACCTGTTGATATTGCTAAGTCTTGATAAAAATCAGTATGGCGCTAACAATATCATACAATAGATTTGTAAAGAATTTGTAAATAAATTAAATGAGAATAAATAAACTAATACTTCTACTATCCGCCTTCTTATTAGGTTCAAAAGTAACATTGGCTGATGTAGCCGAAGGAGAAAAATTATTTAATGCAAACTGTACTTCTTGCCATGCCATAAACGAAAAAGTTGTTGGTCCTGCCTTAAAAGATATAGATAAACGACAAAGCGAAGCTTGGATTATAAAATGGGTTAAAAACCCTCAAGCAGTTATAAAATCAGGCGATGCATACGCAAACAAGATTTATAACGAATACAATCAGTCGCAAATGACTGCATTCCCTCAATTCAGCGATGGTCAAATTAAATCGATTATTGAATATATAAAAACAGGTGGACCTGCTCCAACAGTAGCATCTGGAGATGCTAATGCCTCTGGTAGTGGAACATCATCAGCTACTGGAGATGGATTTTACTCACAAACCATGTTAATTGGTTTAGGTATTTTTGCTGCTATTTTAGTTTTTATTATTTTTATATTGGTTAATATCAGAAAAGTAATCGAAAGAATATACTTAGATAAATATCCAGAAGAAAAAGAAGAGGAAAAACTACATTGGAAACAAAATAGAAAAACTTTTAGATTTAAATTATTTGTTAAACATCCAGTTGTAGGAACTATGGCTGTTGGTGCATTGGTAACAGTAATTTTGGGTTTATATGGTTTTGATTACGGTAACAAAAAAGTAGGTGTACAAAAAGGATATGCGCCTGTTCAACCAATTAATTACTCACATGAACTACATGCAGGTAAGTATAAAATTAATTGTCAATACTGCCACTCAAGTGCTGATAAAAGTAAACAAGCCTCTATACCTTCTGCAAGTACTTGTATGAATTGCCATGCTTATGTTAAAGCAAAAGCAAATTATAATGGACAGGTTTCTCCAGAAATTCAAAAAATATACAATGCAGTAGGATACGATTCTGAAAGTGGAACTTATAAAGTTGGTTATGTTCAACAACCAATTAAATGGATTAGAATTCACAACTTACCTGATCACGCTTATTTTAATCATGCGCAACATGTTAAAATTGGTAAAGTTGAATGTCAGTCTTGCCATGGTTCAATTGAAAAAATGAAAGTAGTTAGTCAACAAAAAAGTTTACAAATGGGTTGGTGTATCAATTGCCATCGTGAAGCAAAAGTTGATGTAGCTAATAATGATTATTACGAGAAATTACACAAAGATTTAAAAGCAAACAATAAAGATTTTATTACTGTTGCTCAAAATGGTGGATTAGAATGTTCTAAGTGCCATTACTAATAAATAGACAAATAGAAATCATAATTTCTTAATTAATTAACGAAGAAAAAATTTTAAATGGAAAATAAAAATAAATACTGGAAAGGTTTAGAAGAATTAAACAACGATCCAAAATTTGTTGCCGCTAAAAAGAATGAATTTACCCAAAGCATTCCTTTAGAAGAGGTATTAACTGATTCTGATGGTGAAATGCAGTCTAATAGACGCGATTTCTTGAAATATTTTGGATTTAGTATTTCTGCTGTTGCTTTAGCTGCATGTAATAATATACCTGTTAAAAATGCAATTCCATATATTGTTAAACCAGAAAATATTACACCAGGTATACCAAATTGGTATGCAACTACTTGTGGTGCTTGTTCTACTGGATGTAGCATTTTAGTTAAAACGCGCGAAGGAAGACCAGTTAAAATAGAAGGAAATGCTGACTCACCTGTTTTCAAAGGTGGTGTATGTGCTACTGGTCATGCAAGTTTATTAGGTTTGTATGATAATGAGCGTTTAAAATTACCTACAAAAGATTCAAACGAATCAACTTGGGATATTGTTGATAATGAAATTACCAAATCTTTATCCAACGCTAAAAATATTAGAATTGTAAGTGGAACAATTAATAGTCCTTCAACTAAAAAAGTATTAGCTGACTTCACTACAAAATACCCTTCTACAAAAGTTGTTAATTATGAAGCAATTTCATATTCAGCCTTAATTGAAGCCAACAAAATAGCTTTTGGAAAAGAAGTTGTTCCATCATTTAATTTTGATAAAGCTAAAGTTATTGTAAGTTTTGGGGCCGATTTTTTAGGTACTTGGATTTCTCCTGTTGAATTTACAAAAGGATGGGCTAAAAATAGAAAGGCTGAAAATAAAAAAATGAGCCGTCATTTGCATTTCGAGAGTAATTTATCTTTAACTGGTTCTAATGCAGATTATCGTTTTCCAATAAAACCTTCAATGGAAGGTGCAGTTTTATTAAGCGTTTATAACAAAATTGCAACAAATGTTGGAGCACCAATTTTTAAAGTTCCTACCATTGAATTAGCATTAAATTCAATTGAGTTAACAGCTAAAGAATTATTAGAAGCAAAAGGAGAATCGATAGTAGTTTCGGGTTCAAATAGTTTAGATAACCAATTATTAGTTTCAGCAATAAATAGTTTATTAGGAAATATTGGTAAAACAATTGATTTAGATAATTACTCTAATCAAGTAAGTGGTAACGATGCAGCATTTGAATCATTTGTTGCAGAAATGGAAAGTGGATCTGTTGATGCTGTTATTTTTTATAACTCTAATCCTGCTTACAGTTATTATAATGCAGAAAAATTTAAAAATGCATTAAAGAAAGTTAAGACTAGAATTTCTACAAACTCATCAACCGATGAAACAGGAGAGTTATGTAACTATCAAACACCAGATAACCATTACTTAGAAAGTTGGAATGATTCTGAACCTAAATTAGGATATTTTGGTTTAACTCAACCAACAATTACTAATGTTTTCAAAACTCGTCAAGTTCAAGAAAGTTTAATGAAATGGGCTGGTAATTCAACTGATTTTTACTCTTATGTTAAAAATAATTGGCAAGCTTCAATTTTATTTTCAGGTGAAGAGGCTTGGAATAAAGCACTTCATGATGGTTTTTATATTGCAACACCAAAAGCTACTTCTTCTATTACAGCAGCGGCTTTATCAAATGAAATTGCAAACAGAGTTACAGTAAATTATACAACAAATTTAAAAAATACAGAATTAAAATTATATACCAAAGTAGCTATAGGTGATGGCACTCATGCAAACAATCCATGGTTGCAAGAATTACCCGATCCAATTAGTAAAGTTTGTTGGGATAATTATTTAACTATCGGTAAAGTAACTGCTGATCAATTTAATTTAAAAGACGGTGATATTGTTACTTTAACAGTAGGAAAAAATTCAATAGAAGGTTTACCAGTTTTAATTCAGCCAGGACAAGCAAATTCAACCATTGGATTAGCAATTGGGTATGGAAAATTAAAAGGAAAAGTTGCTTCTAATTTTGGAAAAGGTTTAGGAAAAAATGCATTTGGATTAGTTAGTTACGATAAAAGTAATTACCGATATAACGCGTTTCAGGGAGTAACAATTACTAAAACTGATGATGGGTATGAATTGGCACAAACTCAAACACATCATACTATTGAAGGACGTAATTTAATTAGAGAAGCGTCTTTAAATGAGTATATAAAAAATCCTAGTGCTGGTAATAACGAACATGCTCATATAATCTCACTTTGGGAAGAGCATGATAGCAAAGGACACAAATGGGGCATGGCAATCGATATGAACGCATGTACAGGTTGTGGTGCTTGTGTTGTTAGTTGTTCT
>CAMCEM010000180.1 GCA_945873755.1 Chitinophaga pinensis
CTAATCCAAAACCATAGGTTTCGGCTGGTAATTCAATTGCTTTTTTATAAATAAATTGGTTGGGGTTATTGGTACTAATTATGGTTTGGACATTAATTTTAAGTTCTTGTTTTAGTAAAAGTCCATCAGTAACAAAATTATATACAAACACATTTTTTATGATAGGATTTAAGGTATCAAAAGGTATAATACCAAATAAAGCAGGATTTATAATTTTTTCGGATTTGGTGTTTCTAATTTCAAAATGAACATGCGGACCAGAGCTACCACCACTATTGCCACTTAGGCCAATGGTATCGCCTTTTTTAACCAATAATACAGGTTTTTCAAAAACATAATCAAACTCAAAAGTTTGGTTTTTGTACTGATAATTTTGAATCCACTCTCCTATTTTTCCTGTGTATTTTTGCAAATGTCCGTAAACAGTTGTAAAACCATTTGGATGGTCTAAATAAATAGCTTTTCCGTAACCAATGCTTTGAATTTTAATGCGCGAAACATAACCATCTGCACTAGCAAATACTGGCAAACCTTCGCGCTGATTGGTGCGCAAATCCATTCCACTATGAAAATGATTATCGCGCAAGCTTCCAAATGGTGAAACCAAGCTTGGTAATGAATCTAACGGATAACGGAAATAATTTTGCGGATAATTTTGTGCATTTGTTTTAATTGTTAAAGCTGTAAAAACAACTAATAAAATTAATCTCCATTTTAACATATAAAATAAATTGAACCACATAGATACATAGAAAACATAGCATTTATAAAAAATAAAGTTTATTTTACCTCGCAAGTAAGCATTAAATCATTGCCAATATAACCTTCTAGTTTATCGCCAATGTTAACTTGACTAACCCCTGCAGGAGTGCCGGTATAAATTAAATCGCCCACTTTTAAAGTAAAATATTGTGATACAAAACTTACAATTTGTTCAAAAGAAAATATCATTTGAGTTGTGTTTCCTTTTTGCACTATTTGACCATTTTTTTGCAAACTGAAATCAATATTTTTCAAATCCATGTTCTCCATATTGATAAAATTACCAATTGGTGCCGAACCATCAAAAGCTTTAGCCAATTCCCAAGGTAAACCTTTTGCTTTTAGTTCTGACTGCACATCGCGGGCTGTAAAATCAATCCCTAAGCCAATTTCTGAAAAATAATTACGGGCAAATTTTTCCTGGATTTTTTTTCCCACTTTATTAATTTTTATAACCAATTCTACCTCGTGGTGCACATCGTTACTAAAACTTGGTAAATAAAAAGGTTCATTATTTTTTAGCAAAGCAGTATCGGGTTTGCTAAATATTACTGGATTTTCTGGAACGGCATTACCTAATTCCTTGGCATGTTCGCTGTAATTACGGCCTACACAAAGTATTTTCATTTATTAAAAGTATCAATTTTGTTGCGAATATATTTTAAATATACAATTGGCTAAACTTGAAAATGAAAAAATTCAATTTAATCGATTTATTAAATTGCAGAAACCACATAATTAAATATTTTTGTATAAAAAACCATTATGTTAGTTAAAAATAAAGTAATAGAAACGGTTAACACTTTTTCGGATAGTTTTTCGATAGATGAATTAATAGAAAAATTAATTGTACTTGATAGAATTGATATTGGGAACAATCAATCAATCAAAAATGAGATAATTAGCGAAGAAGAACTTGATAAAAATATTGAAGAATGGTTCAAATAAATTGGACACATCAAGCATTATTTGATTTAAAAGAAATAAAGGATTTTATAAGTCGCGATAGTTCCTTATACGCAAAAAGAACTATTCTAAAAATAAAAAATAGTACCCAAATTTAAAAAAAATATCCTAATTCAGGTAAAACAATTCCTGAAGTTGGAGTTAGCAACTATAGAGAAATTGAGGTTGGTAGTTATCGCATCTTTTATAAAATTGTTTCTGAGGATAGAATTGATATTTTAAGTGTTTTTCATGCTGCTCGTAATTTCAATAATTTTTACACGCTCTAATTTAATTATCAAAAATCATTCAATTTAGCTTGTAATTACCCATTACTTTGCAATGCTTTTGAATAACCAAGTAACAATATTATCTAAACATTGCAGCGATTTTGGAATTGAGCATGCTGTTATTTGTCCGGGCTCGCGTTCTGCGCCATTGGTATTTGCTTTTAACCGAAATAAAAACATTAAAACTTACGCCATTGTTGATGAACGAAGTGCAGGTTATATTGCTCTTGGTATGGCTCAACAATTACAAAAACCGGTAGCCTTAATTTGTACCAGTGGCACTGCCACGCTTAATTTCTTTCCTGCTATAGCCGAAGCGTTTTATCAAAAAATTCCTTTAATAGTTTTAACTGCCGATAGACCTTCAGAATTGCTTAACCAGCAAGATGGACAAATGATTAACCAAGTTAATGTTTTTGGTACTCATGTTAGGGAAAGTTTAAATTTAAATAAAGAAAATTCGAATTTCGAATTTCGAATTTCGAATTTGTTAAGCAAATCAATGCTTCCTGTTAAAGGACCAGTGCATATAAATGTGCCTTTGGTGGAACCGTTGTACGAGGAATTGTTCGAAGAATTGGCAATGGACAATATGCAATTGGCAAATAATAATGAATATCAACAAAAAGATTTTGATATAGTTAAGTTAAGTAATGTAATAAATGAAAGTTCTAAAAAGGTAATATTAGTTGGGCAAGGTTTTCCTGACCAAGAATTAGCCTCGGTTTTAAAAAGTTTGGAACAAAAAGGCTTTGTAATTTTAAGCGATGTAGTTTCAAATCAATATGAAAGTAGTTCCATTTCGCATTACGATTTGATTATTGCACAAGCAACACCCGAAATTTTAAAAACTTTAGAACCTGATTTAATTATAAGCTTGGGTGGACCTGTTTTATCAAAAGCGTTAAAACTTTGGCTAAAAAAGCAAAAACCAAAATTTCATTTTAGAATTCAGCAAGATGAAGATTTGGTAAACACCTATGATAATGTTACTGATTATTTAATTATAGATAATATTACTCCACTAAAATTTATTGCTGAACAATTCATTTCCGAAAATTCATTTTTAATAAATTGGCAAAATATAAATGCGAAAGCCAAAAAATTAGTAGCTGATTTTACCCAAAATAATCAAAGTGTGTTTAATGAATTGGTGGCTGTAAAAACTGTTTTGGAGCAATTGCCAAACCAAAGTCAATTACAAATTGCTAATAGCACTGCTATACGCTATGTAAGTTATTTAGGTTTAACTGCCAAAAATTTAACCGCTTTTTGTAACAGAGGCACAAGCGGAATTGATGGTTGTACCTCAACTGCATTGGGTGCAGCCCTAATCAATAATAAAATTACCACTTTAATTACTGGCGATTTAGCGTTTTTTTACGATAGAAATGCTTTTTGGAATAATTACATTCCAAACAATTTGCGTGTAATTTTATTAAATAATAACGGAGGAGGAATTTTTAATTTAATTGATGGACCAAGCAGTGCGCCCGAATTAGATAAATTCTTTTTAACCAAACATACACTAAAAGCAAAAAATTTAGCTGCCGATTTTGGATTAATTTACGAAAATTGCACCTCGCAAAATGAATTGAACCAAGCATTAAATTCATTTTTTGAGCCTTCGGAAACAGCTAAAATATTAGAACTGAGTTTTGATATGAATAAAAGTGCCGAAGTGTATAAAGCGTTTAGGAAAATGAAAATTGACCATAGTTGATGGATCATAGACCATAGTTAAATATTTCTATGGACTATCGACTATTGACTATTAACTAAAAAAATATGACAAGTAAATATAATTGGACCACTCTAAAGGAGTACAAGGAAATTTTATTTCAATACTACGAAGGTATTGCTAAAATTAGTATTAACCGTCCGCATGTGCACAATGCGTTTACTCCACTTACCGTTCAAGAAATGAGCGAAGCAATGGAATTAGCGCGCCAAAATCAAGATGTGCGTGTGGTAATTTTAACTGGCGAAGGCGGAAAAGCTTTTTGCAGTGGTGGGGATCAAAGTGTACGTGGACATGGTGGATACGTTGGTGATGATGGAATTCCTCGTTTAAATGTGTTGGATTTACAAATGCAAATCCGCAGAATTCCTAAGCCGGTTGTGGCAATGGTAGCGGGTTATGCCATTGGTGGCGGACATGTATTGCATGTAATTTGTGATATT
>CAMCEM010000181.1 GCA_945873755.1 Chitinophaga pinensis
CAAAACCATCTAATGCATCACCAGAACCATAAGCAGCATTAGCTGTATAGCTTGTGTTGTTGGTTGGATTGGTAGAAGATACTGAACCACTTTTGGCTACAATAATACGGTTAGCTCCATTTCCTTTGGTAAAGGTAAATGTAATGGCATTTTGCGAAATGGAAGTAAATACTGCTGCCGATGAACCTGTGGTAGGTGCAACTATGTTCGGATTAACGGTAATTGTTCCAGTAGCATTAACACTGCCACATCCTCCAGTTAAAGGAATAGTATAATTAAATGATCCAGCGGCTGTTGGTGTTCCACTGATGGTTATTGTATTTGATGCCCAAGCTGCTGTAACCCCAGCAGGTAAACCTGTAGCTGTTCCAATACCTGTTGCACCTGTTGTAAGAATAGCGATATCTGTTAATACCGTATTGGTAAACAATGTCGGGGTAGATGAAGGACTTCCTACTGTTTTTGCGGCTGTTACTGTAATAGTTCCAATTGCATTAGCACTGCCACATCCTCCAGTTAAAGGAATAGTATAATTAAATGATCCAGCGGCTGTTGGTGTTCCACTGATGGTTATTGTATTTGATGCCCAAGCTGCTGTAACCCCATCAGGTAAACCTGTGGCTGTTCCAATACCTATTGCACCTGTGGTAGCAATAGCAATATTTGTTAATGCATTATTGATACACAATGTCGGGGTAGATGAAGGACTTCCTGCTGTTCTTGCAGCTGTTACTGTAATAGTTCCTGTTGCATTTATTGAACCACAACCACCCAACAATGGAATACTGTAATTATATATCCCTGCAGCAGAAGGTGTTCCAAAAATGGTAATTAAATTACCATTCCAAGAAGCAGCTACTCCTGCTGGAAGCCCATTAGCTCCAATTGTTCCAGCATTTGCAATTCCTGTTGCACCTGTTGTTGTATGGGTAAAATTTGTAAGTGCTGTGTTGATACACACAGTTGGGGTTGATGAAGCGGTTGTAACAGTGTTGTTTGAAGAAACGGTAACTGCCAAAGTTTGTGCAGCACTTGTTCCACCTGAATTGGTTGCCGTTACGGTAACGTTTCCATTTTGTCCTGATGCGCCTACTGTTACTGTAATAGAATTTGTTCCTGTTCCTCCGGTGATTGACCAACCTGTTGGAACTGTCCATGTATAACTTGTTGCATTGGTAACTGCAGCGATGCTATATGTTTGTGATGCAAGTCCAGCACATTGTGTGGCTGTTCCTGAAATCGTTCCCGGTGTAGCAGGTGTAGCTGAATTAACAGTAATAGTTCCTGTTGCATTCGCTGAACCACAACCGCCTGTTAATGGAATACTGTAATTATATATTCCGACAGCAGAAGGCGTTCCAAAAATAGTAATTAAATCACCATTCCAAGAAGCAGCTACTCCTGCTGGAAGCCCATTAGCTCCTGTTGTTCCAGCATTTGCAATTCCTGTTGCACCTGTTGTAGTATGGGTGATATTTGTTAATGGGTTATTGATAGACAATGTCGGGGTAGATGAAGGACTTCCTCCTGTAATTGCTGGATTAACGGTAATTAAAATACTTGCAGTATTTGCAGGGGTTTTACAACTACTTGATACTACTCTTCTAAAATAGGTGCTTGAGGAGAGTGTTCCAGGTGAATAGGTAATTGAGGTGGCACCACCTATATTATTCCAAGTACTATTATTACTTGAACTTTGCCATTGATAGGAATATGTACCTCCACCAGATGGTGAAGTAACATTAGTTAAAGCGCTAGGAGTATTGCCTGAACAAATAGTTTGGTTAGAACCAATAGCCCCCGCAGTTAGTCCAGTGGTGGCTGTACAAGCACCAATATCTTTAAAATCCCAATGTCCTGGGCCAGCATTAGAACAATAGCCTTTGTGGGTATAAAGTCTGCCATTGTAACTAACTGTTTGGTAATACTGAACGCCAGTACCCGCACAATTATAACCAGCTGGACCTATCCACATTCCGGGTGTCCAAACTGGGTAGCCATTACAACATTGACCATAAACTGATTGATTGATAGTGCCATAAAACAAGATTATAGCCATTACAATCGTTTTTATAACTGTTGTTTTTTGAATTTTATATTGCATTTTTAAGTTGATGTATTTTATTTTTAAAATTATTTTTAACATAATATTTATTTGTCTTCTAATAAAATAATCTACAAAAAAAGTTCAATTTGTAAGGAATTCTTTATTAATACAATATGTTTAAACATTAAGGGTAAATAGTTTTATTTGTGTTTATTGTTTTAAATTAATATTTAATGTTGGTGAGGTGGTGTTAAACTTTTTTCAATAACACCGTAAACGTATTTCAAGGTTTTAACTTGGATTTCTAAAACCTTTTCGTTTTTTGATTTGATCATTTTTTTTATATTATTTCAAAGACACTAAAATTGATTGCTGCCTCTGAAGGTTGTTTTTTTAATTTTTATTCTACAAATAACGTAACTATTTAATTTAAATTCATTTCAACTTTTCCAAGTTTGGTGTCGAATGTCTTATTTTCTCCATCAAATTGCAGAGATACTTTGTCGTAATGCGCTGGAAGGTTTAATTGGATTGAATAGTCTTCATTTGCTTTTTGAAATTTCTTAAACAAAATGCTACCATCGGAAGCAATTACTTTCAAAATTGATACTCTCACATCTTTAGGGATAGCTTTAAAACTCACATTTAATGAGTTGGTAGTGTTCCATTTAAAATCTTTAGAAGCTTTTACTTCAGAAGTTTTTTTAGCTATTGCTGAATTAGCTGACGTTGCTGGTGCAGGAATTGCTTCTTTCAAACAACTGGTTAAGGTTGAAAAAAATGTTAATGCAAAAGCGATTTTTAAAATTTGGTTTTTCATTTATATTGAGTTTATAGTTTTATACTTTGTTAAATATCTTCAAGGAGAATGCCAAAAACACAAGTACTTGATTTATAATAGTTTAAAAAATAACACACCTAAAAAAACAGCTAAATAATTCCCAAAATGAACACTAAAACCTAAAATGAGAAAAAGAAATGGATAAACTTAAGTTTTGGTTGAAATATTGGTTACATTATAGTGATGGGCCTAGAAACAACTGCCCTTAGCACCAAACAAACATTACTTTTTTTATAAGATTTTACGACCAATTAGGCCCACGCATATTTCAGTTTTAAATAGTGAATTAAAATTTTCAGTAAAACAAAGAAGCCGCTGCGTCTAGGACACAGCGGCTTCATTTATAAAAATTTAATTTTAATTATTATCTAATAATAAGCTTGGTAGCATCTCTGTTTCCATCCGAATTTTGGTACCAAGTTTGATCGGTTGTACCATTTGAAGTAGCCCAAGGTATGAACTTTAAGAAAGCTTCACTAATATCTGTTCTCTCTTGTGGGAAAGGAATTGAACTTGTTACATTGATAGCCCAAGGTAAGTTATTAGCAGTTTTGTAATAGCTACCTGTTAATGGATTACTTTTATCTTGCCCAGTTCCAAAGAAAGTAGCATCTACTTTTGCTGAAGGAATTTTGTCAACCAAATGAATTTCTTTGCCTCTTACTTGGTTTACAATAATGTATGGGTTGAACACATTTGTACCGAAATTATCGTAGCTAAGTGCTCCGCCCGAAGGAATCACACCATTATTAATAAACGTTACAACAATGTTAGTCGTATCTTTACCAGAATCAGGTGATCCTTGGAATGTGTTAATGAAGCTATAACCGCTTTGTGTAGGCAATAACTCATAGGCATCATCAAACACTACTATGTTTGCATTGTCGCCTTGACTAGCCTCTGTTCCATTGTTATTTAATTGCAACCACGAAGCACCAGTAGCTTTTGAACCTGTTACGCTTGTTATTTTATTTGAATTAATACCATCTAATTGAAAAGCAAATCCATTGTGCAATGAACCTCCAACGGCTCTAGTTACAAAACTATATCTTACTTCTACCACTTGATTTGAAGCATTGGTTACTGTATTGTATTGGTAGTTTACTACTAAGTCGTTGAAATCATAATCGCCTTTACCTGGCCATAAATCTTCATACATTAAAGTACCATGTGAAGCTGCAGGGTAAAGGTTGTTAAATGCTTTGTTTACATCATTTGGATAATCATCATCTGCATCAGCCACGCCATCATTATCCGCATCTGGTTGCAAGGTAGT
>CAMCEM010000182.1 GCA_945873755.1 Chitinophaga pinensis
ACAAAGTTCGTAATTTTTTTAAAAATAATTTGGATTTTAACACAGTACCTTTTTCATCTAAGGAAAAAGAAAGAAGAAAAATTGAAGATAACTTTTTGATGGTCGACTATTTAAATTTTAATAAACTAAAATAGAAATTGTAAGGACTAGAATTCCTTTAACTTCGTGCGTTGGGTCGGCAAAAAGGCGGGCCAGCTCCAGCCTAGTGCGCGGAAGCTTCGAACACTGAGCGGAGTCGAAGTGTTGCCTTGTCCTGCTTTGCGGGATTGTTTCTTTGGAATTTATACTGAGCCTGCCGAAGCATCTAAGGAAAAAGAAAGAAGAAAAATTTAAGATAACTTTTTGAGGGCAGACTAATTACTGCTCATTATAGCAATTCTAATTTTTACCAATCCTTCATCAAATTGTAATTCCGTAAGTTCAGTTTTACTAGGTATTTGAAACCGGTGTAAAGGATTATATCCTACATCTTTATAGTCTTTCCAAGTTAACTTTGTTTTATCGTAGCCAATTGGTTCAAAGTAAAATGTACTGCTCGATGTAAGTTCGTGGTTGTTTATATCCAAATTGGTTTTAAGCATTTCGTTAGGAATACATTCTGTAATTTTTAAGTATCCTTTTCCTAGTAAATTCCCACTAAAATAATAAGTTGAATTTACATTGCTTAAATTTTTTGAAAAAAACCAGGTCATCGATGAATCAATTTTTTTATCCCAAGGACTCAATTTTGCAATGTTTTGTATATTATTTAAGTAAGCAAATGTTTCGTAAATAGGTTTATTTATTATTATGCTTCTTTCCACTTTAAACTCTCTCGGAAAAAATAAAGAAACTCCAAACACCAATCCAACCAATAACCAAAAACCTAAAAATATTTTAAATAATTTCATGTATAAATTTCTAATTATTAAATGTTAAAGGCTTGTTCAATAATAACTGCTTGTTCCTTTGCATGCACTTTGCTAAATCCAGTAGCTGGAGAAGCACTGCTTTCGCGGCTAATACGTTTTAAATGCATATTATTATCCCAACGCAATAAATACAGCCAAGCACCCATATTTTTTGGTTCTTCTTGCACCCAACAAAACTCAGCACCTTTGTATTTTTCGTAAATGGCAGCTAATTGTTTTTCCGGCATTGGATACAATTGTTCTACCCTAATTATTGCAACATCTTTTCTATTATTTTTTTGTTGGTTTTCTAGCAATTCATAGTAAATTTTACCTGTGCAAAGCAATACTCTTTTTACTGATTTTTTAGTTACAAACGCATCATCTATTACTTCTTCAAAAGTTCCATCAGTAAAGTCGACTAACTTACTTACACAAAGAGGGTGGCGCAATAAACTTTTAGGTGTCATTACCACTAAAGGCAACCTAAAATCGCGTTTTAATTGTCTACGCAGTGCATGAAAGTAATTAGCAGGAGTGGTAATATTACACACTTGCATATTCCAATTGGCACACAGTTGTAAAAATCTTTCTAACCTTGCCGATGAATGTTCGGGTCCTTGACCTTCGTAGCCATGCGGCAACATTAATGTTAAGCCACTATAAGTTTTCCATTTTGTTTCAGCACTTGCCAAATATTGGTCTATAATAATTTGTGCCCCATTGCCAAAATCTCCAAATTGTGCTTCCCAAATAATTAAATCGTTTGGAGTAAACATACTGTAGCCATATTCAAAACCCAATACCGCATATTCGCTTAATAAAGAGTTGTAAAACGCCACATTTCCTTTTTTATCCTCTCCTAAACTATCTATTACATTGTGCGCTAGTTCACTGTCTTCTTGTTTTATAATAGCATGTCGGTGGCTAAATGTACCTCGCTCACAGTCTTGCCCAGTCATTCTTACACTATGGCCTTCGTTGCTCAAAGTTGCGTAAGCCATTAACTCACCCATTGCCCAATCGTAATTATCATTTTTTATCATGTTCTTACGGTCGTTAAATAGTTTTTCTATCTTACTAAAAGCTTTAAAATCTTTTGGAATACCTGTAATTTTATCGGCTAATCTTAAAAATAACTCCTTACTTACTGCAGTATTTGTTTTTACTTCAAAATCTTCTTGTTTGGCACTTCTAAATCCTTTCCATTTATCAGCTAAAAAATTCTTAGCCTTCGATGGTTCAGCAGCTTTAGCACTTTCTAACTTAGCTTGTAATTCTTTTCTAAACACAGAGTCCATTTCCTTAGCCAAATCTGCTTCTACACTTCCTGCACTTAGTAATTTTTGGTTGTAAATTTCTCTTGGGTTTTGGTGCGTTGCAATGGCTTTATATAAAAGCGGTTGGGTAAATCTTGGTTCATCGCCTTCGTTGTGGCCATATTTTCTGTAACCTAATAAATCAATAAATACATCGCTGTTAAATTCTTGGCGATACTCTAAAGCTAATTTTACGGTATAAACTACTGCTTCTACATCGTCAGCATTTACATGAAATACTGGGCACAATGTAGTTTTAGCCACATCGGTACAATAAGTAGATGTTCTAGCATCAATATAATTAGTAGTAAATCCTATTTGATTATTGGTTACAATGTGTATGCAGCCACCTACATTATAAGCTTTTAAACCTGCCATTTGCAATACTTCATAAACCACACCTTGCCCAGCAACCGATGCATCTCCATGTATTAATATGGGCGCCACTTTATCTATATCGCCATTGTGTATTTTATCTAACTTAGCCCTTGTTAATCCTTTAACCACAGGGTTTACAGTTTCTAAGTGCGATGGATTAGGCGAAAGATTTAACCTTACGTTTTTGTTTGTTCTTGTAGTTAAGTTCGATGAAAAACCTAAATGGTATTTTACATCTCCTTCAAATATTCCTTCATCTTCGGCCGCTTTTCCCTCAAATTCCTTAAATATATCTTCGTACGATTTACCTAAAATATTAGCCAATACATTTAACCTGCCTCTATGTGCCATGCCCAGCACAAACTCTTCCACACCCAATTCTGCACCGTATTGAATTACCTCATCTAATGCAGGAATCAATGTTTCCAGACCCTCTAACGAAAATCTTTTTTGCCCTACAAACTTTGTATGTATAAAATTTTCAAATACCGTTGCTTGGTTTAATTTACTTAAAATATGTCTTTTATCTTCTAAGTTTAATTGAGGTGTATTTTTACTTGTTTCCATTTTAGTTTGCAACCAAGCCAACCTATCTGGGTTTCTAATATAAGCAAATTCAGCTCCTATGCTTTGGCAATAAGTTTGTTCCAAATGGGCAATTATATCTTTTAATTTAGCAGCACCTATTCCTATTTCTATTCCAGCGTTAAATGAACTATCTAAGTCTTTTCCACTCAATCCAAAGTTTTCTATAGCCAAGTTTGGAGTATATTGCCTTCTTTCCCTTACTGGATTAGTTTTGGTAAATAAATGACCACGCGTTCTGTAGCCTTTTATTAAGTTCAATACATTTATTTCCTTAAGTATATCCTCAGTTAATACTGAACTTCCGCTACTTTTGCCATTAAACTTTTGTTGGCCCATTTCAAAGCCCTCAAAAAACTTTTGCCATCCATAATCTACCGATTCATTATCAGTCAAATATTGATCATAAATATGTTCTATTGCTGCTACATCTGCATTCGATATATACGAAAATTTATCCATGGTACTTTCTAAAATTGTTTTTTTGCAAATATAAGAATATAGCCAATATTGCATTTACACCAAATTACAATTAAAACTGATTTTATACCAACTAAATCGAAGTCACCCTGAGCTTTCTGTCACCCTGAGCTTGTCGAAGGGCATACTTCATCTTTCATACTTGCCCACGGTTGCGTGTTTTCACCTACCGTTTTATTTTGTTAATATAAATTCTACTACTTTAATGTTCTGTCACCTTGAGCCTTTAGTCTTCCAAAACATTCTGTCACCCTAAGCTTGTCGAAGGGCATACTTAAAACTTCATAATTTATACTTCATACGTTCCTTTATAATTTTAGGAGCTATTACCTGCTATTGCCTGTAGTTTTTCCACTACGTTCCAAAAGCTACTTGGCGCTATCAGGGCTAAAAAACATAACAATTACAATAATCTTAAGTAAAAAACTTCCGCCACCCTTT
>CAMCEM010000183.1 GCA_945873755.1 Chitinophaga pinensis
GAAACAAAAAAAGGTACAGCAACTAATTCCCCCTTGTGGGTTGGCTTTGAAGGAGAGAAGGGGGTTAGGGGGATGTTTTTTGAAATGTAAGTTGAGAAGTGTTTAAGTATTAATGAAACTAAAAACTAAGTACTTCGAACTAAGAACTAAGAACTAAAAGCTAACAACTAACAACAATCAAGTGGATAAGTGATTCAAATATAATAGCAATTTTTAAAAAAATGTTTAGGTTTGTCGTCACTATTATTTTTAAACAATAAATATAAAAAACATGTCACAAAAAGATAACGTGATTAAGCATGGCTCAGAAAACCCATTCGAGTCAATGAAACAAAGGTTTGACCAAGCAGCAAAAATTATTGGACTTGACGAAAGCGATTACAATGTGTTAATTGCTCCGCAAAAAACGGTTATAGTAAATATACCTGTAACAATGGACGATGGGAAAGTGAAAGTATTTGAAGGTTTTAGAGTGGTTCATAATGCCAATTTAGGTCCAAGTAAAGGCGGAATTCGTTATAGCATGGATGTACATTTAGATGAAGTAAAAGCACTTGCTGCTTGGATGACATGGAAATGTGCAGTAGTTGGAATTCCTTATGGTGGTGGAAAAGGTGGTATCAAATGCGATCCAAAAAGCATGAGTAAAGGCGAATTAGAAAGATTAACTCGTTCTTATACCGATATGATGGTGGATGTATTTGGTCCTGATAAAGATATTCCTGCTCCTGACATGGGAACTGGTCCGCAAGAAATGGCTTGGATTATGGATGAATATTCAAAATTAGTAGGTCGTTCTTCTCCTGCAGTAGTAACTGGTAAGCCAATTGTTTTAGGAGGTTCATTAGGACGTGTTGAAGCAACTGGACGTGGTGTAATGGTTTCAACCAGAGCAGCTTTAGGTAAATTAGGAATTAGTCCTATTGGTGCTACTTGTGCCGTTCAAGGTTTTGGAAATGTTGGATCTATAAGTTCAAAATTAATATCACAACAAGGTTTAAAAATTGTTGCTATTAGTGATGTGAGTGGTGCATATCATAATCCTGAAGGAATAAATGTAGAAGAAGCAATTGCATACCGTGATGCTAATAATGGAACTTTAGAAGGTTTTAAAGCAGCTAAAATAACCAATGCAGAATTATTAGAATTAGATGTTACTGTACTAGTTCCTGCTGCAATGGAAGATCAAATTACTGAAGAAAATGCTGCTAGAATAAAAGCTAAAATTATAGTAGAAGGTGCAAATGGACCTACAAGTGCTAGTGCTGATCATATTTTAAATGAAAAAGGAATTATGGTAGTACCAGATATTTTGGCTAATGCCGGTGGTGTAACTGTAAGTTATTTCGAATGGGTTCAAAACCGATTAGGATACTATTGGACAGAAGAACGCGTATACCGCAGAGCAGATAGAGTAATGAAAACTGCTTTCGAAGGTGTTTATGCTGCATCTTTAAAATATAAAATACCAATGCGTATTGCAGCTTATGCAGTATCAATTCAACGTGTTGCGGAAGTTGAAAAACTAAGAGGTAAATTTGGTTTGTAATAAACTGAACAAACAAATAAAAAAATCCCTAATTGAAGTAATTCATTTAGGGATTTTTTGTTAAAATTGAATGAGTTGATTTGGGTCTCGTCTACAATCCCAGACTAAATGAACTATGAGTTTATTATTATTAAATTCATAAAATATAGCATTTCTTTCTTGGATATAAACTCGAATATTTTCTAAATTAGTTTGTTTGCCCATAAAATTATATTGAGCAATAAGTTTGATTGTCGATTTAATTTGTTTTGCTAATTTGTTACTATAAACAGCATTTCCATTTTGTTGAATGTAAAAATCCAAAATTTCAAGGATGCTTTGCTTGGCTTCAGAAGTTAATACTACTTTTTTTCTAGCCATAAATCAATTTCATCAAAAGTATCTTCTAATTCGGTTACTTCATTGTTTTCTAGCTGCTTTTTACTTTTAAGTAATGTTATTTTTTGTTCTTCATTTAAAATAAAAACTTTATTTGCATTGATACTTGAATCAATTAATGTATTAATTGCTAACAAATACGAATCATCTTGAATAAGTTCAATTTTTTGAACTAGCATTTGCTTTAATTGTAATGTATTCATTTCTAGTTTTTATTCAAAAGTAAATAAAATTTATAATTATCTAACTCCGTGTTCGTATCTTTTTTTATTAATAAATTAACCTTGTTAACAATGCTCCAAACTTTGATATTTATCAAGATACGAAATAAACTTTCAGAAATAATTGAAAGTTTAAAATATTCAATTATATTTGCGCTATGAATTTAACAGATGCCAAAAAACAATTTATTCAAGCCTGGGGAACCCTAGGAAGCGAATGGGGGATAAATAGAACTATGGCGCAAGTTCATGCCTTGTTATTGATTAGTCCAAATGCTTTGTGTACCGAAGATATTATGGAGCAATTGAATGTATCGCGTGGCAATGCAAATATGAATTTACGCGAATTGATGAATTGGACATTGATTAATAAAGAGTTGGTTCCGGGCGATAGAAAGGAATATTTTATTGCCGTAAAAGATATTTGGGAAATTGCTAGAATTATTGCTAGAGAGCGCAAGCGTAGAGAAATTGAACCCGTTTTAAAGGTGCTTAATGGTTTAAAAGTAATAGAAGGCGATCAAAAAGATAAAGAAGTAAAAGCCTTTACCGAAACAGTAAATAACCTAAGTAATTTTGTTGGTAAAATGGATAAATCGGTTGATATGATGCTTAAAGCAGATGAAAACTGGTTTTTTGGTACTATTTTAAAAATGATAAAATAATAGTAATACAAACTTACAAAAACTCCTGAAAATGGAGTTTTTTTAAAAAATAAACTTTCAGTAAAAATTGAAACTATAGAAACTATATGAATAATTATAATTTAATAAGTTACTTAATTTACCTTCCCACTACATTTTATATAACAGTAATTGTGGGCTGGACTTTATATAAAAAAGGTATTGTGTTTTTAAATGATGCATTTAATTCAAACATAGAATTGGCAAGCATTTTAAACAAATTTTTGTTGTTAGGTTATTACCTGTTAAATTTAGGATATGCAGCAGTTTCAATCCATATTTTTTCGAAAATATATTCCTTTTCTCAATTAATTGAAGAGCTAAGCAAACGCATTGGACTGCTCATGATTGGTTTAGCAATAATGCATTATTTTAACATGTACACCTTTTCGCACTTTAACAAACAAATTCAAAAATTATATTCAAACAATCATTAACACTTTAAAACAACAATTATTATGAACAACAATTTTTTAATCGCAGCTTACTCGGTTTACTTACCTGTTACCTTATTTTTAACTTATTATGTAGCCAAAACCCTTTTTAACAGTGGTAAAATTTTTATGCTTGATATTTTTAAGGGTAGGGTCGAGATAGCAGAATCAACCAATCATTTATTTAGAGTTGGGTTTTATTTATTGAATATTGGTTTTGCCATGCTAATGCTTAAAACCAAGTATGAGGTTTTTAACGGACAAACTTTATTAGAAGTATTGAGCTTAAAAGTAGGCGGATTCTCTATTTACCTTGGTTTGATGTTATTCTTTAACCTATATTTATTTTTTAGAGGTAAACGTAAATCTAAAGAAAACCAGGCACTTGCAAATTAATGTTTTGAATAATTCAACACCTTCGGAGTTGCTTTATTTGAGAATATTTTTAATAACCCTGCATTTTATGCAGGGCTATTAAAATTTAACTCCTTCGGAGTTAGTTTGTTTATTTTAAAACATGATGAATTACATTATTTTGATGTTATAGTCCAAAAATAGTTACAAAATCTTGAATGATAAAACTATAATAAACAATTTAAATTCAATTACTTAGCAAGTAAATATTTTTTACTAACTCCGAAGGAGTTAAATATAAATAACACCGAGTGAAACTCGGTTGTAAAAATCTAGCAACGAACACAACTCTGAAGGAGTTGAAAAACAGAAGAAATGAAATAATACAGAACCAAAACCATGAAAACCTTAACCAACCATACATTAATTTACGATGCTGAATGTCCGCTTTGTAAT
>CAMCEM010000184.1 GCA_945873755.1 Chitinophaga pinensis
TTTTCAATAAATTCATCCATCGTTTAGAATTTAAATGTTCTCTTCCATGAAATCCAGGAACAAATAGTTTAGATTTATATCCTTTTATCCATAAATTCGAAATGTTTTCAGAACCTGCATATTTTTTTGCAGTTTTTGTAAAGGGCTCATAATAATAATTGTCAAAATTATCATCTTCAATTTTGTCAAAATCAGGATTTGCAACTAAACACATTGGAGTAAATACTGGATGGTTACCATTAATATCTTTAAAGCTTGTCAACAAATCAAACAAACGCTCTAAGTCATAATTACTTTCTAATTTATCAAATCTTGTAAAATTAGAATTAGCAATACCTAATCCCTTTTTTACCATCAGGTTATAATCATCAATGCTTCTAGTCCTAACACTTCCCCAATCATCAGACTCAAATATTACAATTTTTCTTTTAGTACTCCAACCAAGTATATTGCTTAAACTTTTTCGAATATTCACGTATTATCTTTTAAAATAAATTTTAAGTAAGTATTTGCAATTGTTTCAAATTTCAGTTTCTCTCTCATTTTTACTGAATTATTAGCCAATAATATTCGTTTCTCTTTATTTGAAATTAAATCATTCAGTGCTTCAATCAATTTTTCTATATTTGCAGGAGGAACTATCATTCCATTTATATTTTGATCAATGATCTCATTATGTCCCTGGAAAAAGTCAGTACAAATACAAGCCAATGGTATTGTCATTGCCTCTATTAATGCATTGGGGAAACCTTCCTTCAACGAAGGTAATACGAAAATTTGAGCTTCTGATAACTGTTTTTTAAAGTCTAACAAATGCCCGTGAAAAATTACTCTATTTTCCACTTTTAACTCTCTTGCCAGATTTTCCAAATTGGTTTTTTCACTGCCATCCCCAACAATACTTAATTCCCATGAAATATCATTTATTTTTGCAAATGCTTTTAATAAATACTCGTGTCCTTTCACCTTTTCTAAACGACCTACTGTAACAATTCGATTTAGAATTGGAGTATCAAACCTTTCAATGATATTTACAGGATTGTTGATTACTTGAATATTTAGAGATTTAGTCTTTTTATAAAGAATTGTCTTTGCAAAATTTGACTGAGCAATTATTCCATTGGCTCTACTATATAAATGTTTTCTCAAAAGTTCGCTTAGAAATGGAAGTTTAGCCAATGGGTTCATTCTATCTGTCAAATAAAGTGGATATGATAAACCACTTAGAGCTAAAACCACATAAGGATTGGTCCATTCACTATATGCTAGAATTGTATCTGGTTGATAATTTTTCACATATTTTCTTAGGAAAAACATCATTTTAACTGTATAACCAATTTTGTTATTTGTAGTTCTTTCAAAATCAGGTTCAATAAATTTAATATCTTTATGTAACTGAAAAAAAGGATTGCTCTTATACAATGCAATTATACTAACATCAAACCCTAATTCTACAAAATAATTTGATAAACTAACGGATGCCCTTTCTATACCACCACCTGCAAGCCCATTGTTTATTATTAATATTTTTTTTTTAGCCAAAATTGTTTTCACCTTTATTTTTTAATTCCACCAAAACAACATCCACCATCCATTCACATGGATCAAAATTTCCTTCATAAAAGTTGAGTTCTTCGTCCCAATACCCTGCACATTGATAATAACCTTCTTTTAAGAACCCATAACTTATTTCAATAATCAGCAGTTGATCATTTTTGCTTACAAAATCAAAAGCAACACATTGAGTTTTTAATTTTTTAGCAGATTCGAAAGAAAGTTTAATCAATTCATCACTAAAATTAGCTTTATCATATTCAATACTGCCACTTCCTGAAGCCCTAAAATCATTTTTTCTCACATTCCTTTTTATTGCAAATGCTTTTTTTCCAATTACTATAGTTCTTAAATCAAAACTATTTTTTGGAATAAATTCTTGAAAATAAATATACCCAACTTCTTTTCCCATTACTTTGGCAAAAGCGGGTTTAGTAAATAATCGGTAAATACTTTTGAATAAATCAAAATAAGATGCTTTTTTTAGGTTTATTTTTCTAATTATTTCTTTTAAATTTCCGATTGAATTAAAATTACTGAATCCATTATTGAAAGCTTTGTTGACAAGTTTAGTACCTTCACTTAAACTTGTCAACAATTTTACATTGAATGATCCAGCACCCCCTCTTAATTTAAAAACAATTGGAAATTCTGCTTGATTTATGAATTCATGCGCTTTTGTTTTATTGTAAAAAGCATGAGATTTGACATGTTTGATGTTTAGTATTTCAAATAAATATTTTTGACCTAGTTTATCATCAAAATGCCAATTGGTTTTGAAATTAGGAAAGACTACCAAGCCTGCATGTTCTGCCATAAACAATATTTGCTTTGCAATATTTAAATCTCTTGGATCATTTTGTGAATGATGCCACATCAGTGCAGTACAACCTTTTAATTGTTCAACTAAATCATTATCATAACAATTGATTTCTTTAAAAGGAATTCCTCGTTTTAATAAATATTTCTTCCAATTGGAATGAAAGCCAAAATTACTTTTATGTATTGCAATCATTATCTAAATATTGCTGTGCCCATATTTCAAATGTAACCATTTGCCATATTGATTCAAGTTGTGTTGAACCTACTTTATTCATATTTTCTAATAATTTGTCTATAGATGTTATGTCAAAAATTTTTCTTTTTATAATATTCGGTTTAATTTCAGAATTCCATAATTGCATAAATTCATCTGAGACCATAAATTCTCTTAAAGGAATACTGAAACCTTTTTTATCTCTATATGCAAAATTAACATTGAATATTTTAGCGCATAATTGTTTTAAAATATACTTGCCTTCTAATTTACCTTTTCTATTTACAATAAGTTGTTTATTATCTATTGATAAAGCTAAATTTACTAAGTTATTATCTAAAAATGGCACTCTATTTTCAATTGAAAAAGCCATTGACATTTTATCCTGTCTCATTAATAAATCAGGTAGATAAGTAGCCATTTCATATTTTCTTTGCTTATTATTTTTATTGGATAAATTACTCAAAATTGATTTTCTTTGTTTTACAGCATTTTCAAAATTGAAATTTGGTTTTAGTTTTCTAATGGATGATAAATTACAAAATATTGACGCAGTAATAATTCTATTCTCTTTATATAAATAAGTAGTAAAAAAGTCAATTAAATTTTTCCTGTTAAAGTATAATTTAAGAAAAAAGATTTTAGAAAAAAATGGATGTGTCTTAAATTCAATAAATCTTGAATATCCAGCCAAAGTTTCATCTGCACCTTCACCACTTAATAAAACTGTAACATGCTTTTTTGCTTTTTCACTCAATAAAAACAAACCAATCGTATTTGGATGATTGATGGGTTGCTCAAAATGCCATGTAGCTACTTTAAAAACATTGAAGTAATAGCTTGAATCAAGTGTATATTTATTACTTGCTAAATTCAAAGTACTTGTGACTTCATCAACATAATTTTCTTCTGAGAAATTTTTGTTTTTAAATAAAATTGAAATAGTTTCTAATTTATTTCCAGTGCTGTTTTTATTGGCATAATAAGTTACCAAGGAAGAATCAATTCCTCCAGAAAGTTGACAACCTAATTTTACATCGCTTATCATTTGAGAATTAATACTATTCTCTAATGTGTTTGAATAAATCTGTTCAATTTGTTTATTATCAAAGTTTAAATTGCCATCAGAATTTAAATTGTAAAAAGATATTTCCTGGTAATTCCCATTTTCATCAATTTCTAAATATGTACCTGGAGTTAAATTTTTTATATTTTTAAAAAGTGTTTTATTTATTAAATTCCTGAAAAGTAAAAACTCATCTAAATGCGATTCATTTAATTCAAACTTGAAGTTGTATAATGCCTTGAAACTTTTAATTTCTGAACTAAATGCAATTCTATTTTTTTCTTCTAAAATGTATAATGGTTTGATACCAAATCGATCCCTAATTAAGAATAATTTATTAATATTA
>CAMCEM010000185.1 GCA_945873755.1 Chitinophaga pinensis
TATATGTTAAACCTAAATCGAAAAGAATATTATTAACCGAAACATTGGCAATTACCTCTTGTGCAAATTTAGTTTGAATACCAAAACTAAAATTATTGGTTAATATTTTAGCGAAAGTTACACCTATAGAAGTGCTACCCATTAATACATTTCTACCTGTTCCATTTGGCTCAAACTCGGTAGTTTCTTTGGTTTCATTAAAACCCAAACTCAATACATTTACTCCAATAAAACTTAACTTACCTGCTTTAAAAGCTGCAGCACCATAATTAACTTGGCTGTTTCCAAACCACCGTGTGTGGGAAAATTGAGTAGTTACTTTTCCTGTATCAATGCTAGTAATTCCAGCTGGATTCCAATACATAGCCGATGCATCATTTACTAAACCTACCACTGCACCGCCCATAGCTGCAGAACGAGCATCGGGAGCAATTTTTAAAAACTGCATGCCACTTCCACCAGTTCGACTATTACCAAAGGTTGGCAATATTTGTGCTTGTACAACAGAAATAGACACAAAAAACAGATATAAAAGTATTAATTTAAACTTCATTATTTGATTAAAAGCTTTGCAAAATAAACAATATTTTATATTCCGTAAGTTAATTGTTTGTGAACTGAATTAGTTGAGGGTTGATGGTGGTCAGTTGATGGACCATAGACAATAGATGGATTTGGAGTAATTTATAATATGAATGAATTTCTGCTGTGAATGTTCTATTAAGAAATAAACTATAAAAACTACTATTCGATTTTGTATTTCAATATTTTTGTCAACTTATAAGGTCACTTTATAAATAATTTGTAAATAATTTAATTTACAATACAAATTAAGCGACAAAGGAGGTATTCAACCATTGATTGACTTTGCAATGAACTAACAATTAAGTTTATCTATTTTAATACAATTACTACTTTAAAAGACTACAATTTACTTTTTACTAGTAAAATTTATAATCATTAAACCAAACTCTATTTTTCATACCTTTTCTTGATTTTGGATAAATTTCTTCAGTAAAAAGTAATAACTGTTTTTTATTATAATTATACTCAACAGTTTCTATTAATAAGCCTTTGGAATTGTACAATTCTTTAAATTCTTCGTTTCCATTCTTATCGTATTTTATAATCTCTTCTCTTGTAACTATATCTTCGGAAATATTTAAATCTCCACATTTACTTATAACTGGAAAATACAACCTTTTTTCAATTATTTGCCCAAAAGAATCTTTTGTTAATTTAATGATGGAGTCACTTTTGGCAATTTGGGGCTTAATTGTATTCGAATAAATTGTGTCTGTAATAAAATTATCATAGTACCAATTTTCAATAATAACTATTGGTTCATTGTTTGTTAAAATCGTATCTCTTTTAAAGGTGTTACCAAAAGTATGTGTTTCATTTTGGTTTGGTTTCTTTTTGTATATATACTCTGAAGTTCCCTTTTCACTTTCCCTTTCCCCATTTTCATTGTAAAAATAAAAAGTTTCGTTTACAACAGTTTCATTTTTTGTAAATAATTTCTCACAAGTTCTTACAAATCTATTTAATGAATCATATTCCATTAAGTACTCATATTTTTCATTATGATTCCTGAAATTATAAATCCATCTATAATCTTTATAAGAAAATAAATTCATGGATAGTGGATTTCCAAATTGATCAAAATTTATTGTTTTAGTTAATCTTCCATTTCGCTTGTAAGTACCATTCTTTTTTTTTTCAAAGCAATAAGTTGAAATGGATTTTATTTTATATTTTAAAACCAATTCTTTTTCTTGATCAACAAAATAATTCAGCCCTAAATTACATTTATAAGGATTTAATGGAGCAAGAATCTGCGCATTAATTTTAAAAAAATTAATAGTTAAAAATAAAAATAGAAAAAATTTAATAATTAATTTCAAAAATTTATGAATTTCAATAAGCACTTGCAAATAAATAACTAATTAATTAATTAAAATACTACAACCAGTCCAATTTATATTTAATTCAAACAAAAAAAGGTCAGCTTTCGCCAACCTTTTCCAATAAAAACTATGGTCTATCGTCCATTGACTATAAACTTCTAACTAACCGCTATCACCCTCTTTATTTCAGGAATTGCACTTTTAATTCCATTTTCTATTCCTGCTTTCATGGTTATGTGGCTAATATTACAGCTGCTACAATTTCCTGTTAAACGCAATTGAACTTCCATATCGTCAGTAATATCAACCAATTCTACATCGCCACCATCAGCTTGTAAAAACGGACGCATGCTATTTAAAGCAATTTCTACTTTTTCTCTCATCAATTCGTTCATTTTTTAGTTTTTACTCTTGTATTTTTTCAAATATAATCTATTCAAAATTATTCAGCACTAACTGTTTTTTCAGTTGAATTTATAATTGAAACCAATTGTGCTACGTTTTGTGCCACTTTTGAAAATGCTTTAAATACTGGACTAGTTTGGTCTAAAGCAGCAGGTTTACCGGCATCTCCACCTTCGCGCACGCTCATATAAATTGGAATTTGACCTAGTAAACTTACATTTAACTCGCTTGCCATTTTAGCTCCACCATCTTTTCCAAAAATATAATATTTATTTTCAGGCAATTCTTCAGGAGTAAAATAAGCCATATTTTCAACTATACCTAAAATTGGTACTTTAACTGGTGTCATGCTAAACATAGTAGCTGCTTTGTAAGCATCGGCTAAAGCTATAGCTTGAGGTGTAGTAACCATTACAATTCCTGTTAAAGGCACTACTTGCAGCATGGTTAAATGTATATCGCCAGTTCCTGGAGGTAAGTCTAAAATTAAATAATCCAATTCGCCCCAATCGCAATCGTTTACAAACTGACGCAAAGCAGATGAAACCATTGGCCCACGCCAAACTACAGCTTGTTCAGGCTTTATTAAAAAACCAATAGAAAGTAATTTTATACCAAATTTTTCAATTGGAATCATATATTGTTTTCCATTTATATCGCGCATTTGTGGTTGGCTATCCATTTCACCAAACATCATGGGTATACTTGGACCATAAATATCAGCATCGAGTAGGCCTACTTTAGCTCCAGTGGCCGCAAGTGCTATAGCTAAATTACTCGATACGGTTGATTTACCAACTCCGCCTTTTCCACTTGCTACTGCAATAATATTTTTAACTCCAGGCAATGTTAATTTTTCTGCACGATTACTGCTTACATTAGCAGTCATGGTTACAGTAATATTGGCTTTATCGTTTACAAATTTATGAATGGCTTCTTTGCAATCGGTTTCAATTTTTTCTTTTAAAGGACAAGCAGGCGTAGTTAGTACAATGGTAAAACTAACGTTTAGTCCATCAACTAACACATCTTTTACCATGTTTAAAGTTACCAAATCTTTATGTAAATCGGGTTCTTGAACAGTTGATAATGCTTTTATTATATCTTCTTTTGTCATTGTATTTATTTCTATTACAAATAAAGGTTTTTGTAAGTTATTTGTTTGCTGATTTTTATGCGCTTGTTTTATGATTATGCTAAAATCATTGGTTTAATTACAAAAATTCAAATCCAATATCCGTTCTATAATACTTCCCTTCAAAGTTAATATTTTCAGCGGTTTTCATTGATTTAGAAACTGCTTCGCTCAATGTATTTCCTAAAGAAGTTATTGCCAAAACTCTTCCGCCATTCGTAGCTATTTGGTTGTTTTCGTTCCTAGTAGTTCCTGCATGAAACAATAGTGAATCGGTTATGTATTCAAAGCCAGTCATAACCTTTCCTTTTTCGTAATCTCCAGGATAACCTTCAGAAACCATCATTACTGTAGCTGTGGTTTTTTCGCTAATTTTCAAATCAAAATTATTAAGCTTGCCTTTGGCAGTAGCCACCATTAACTCCACAAAATCTGTTTCAATTCTTGGCAAAACAGCTTCTGTTTCTGGGTCGCCCATGCGGCAATTATACTCAATAACTAATGGCTCCTCGCCTACTTTTATTAAACCAATAAAAATAAAACCTACATAT
>CAMCEM010000186.1 GCA_945873755.1 Chitinophaga pinensis
CTGTAAACAGCGTTATCTAAACGCGCTTCTAAAAATTTAATTAAATTTTCACCTGTAACACCTTTTCTTCTAACTGCTTCTTCAAATATTTTATAGAACTGACGTTCTAAAACACCGTAAGTGTATTTTACTTTTTGTTTTTCACCTAACTGAATAGCATATTCAGTTTGCTTTGTTCTTCTTCTAGCATTACCATGTTGCCCAGGAGGAACAGTACTACGTTTTTCGTAATATTTATCGCTTCCAAAAATTGGATCCTTAAAGCGTCTTGCTATTTTGGTTTTTGGACCTATATATCTTGCCATTTTGTAATATTTCTTTTATTTAAAATTATACTCTTCTGCTTTTTGGAGGGCGGCATCCGTTGTGAGGAAGCGGTGTAATATCTTTTATAGATAATACTTCTAAACCACTTGCTTGTAAGGTACGAATAGCACTTTCTCTTCCACTACCTGGACCTTTAACAAATACATCTATTTTTTTCATACCAGCATCTACAGCAACTTTAGCACATTCCGAAGCTGCAGTTTGAGCTGCATAAGGAGTATTTTTCTTTGAACCTCTAAATCCCATTTTACCTGCTGAACCCCAAGATACTACTTGACCAGTGGCATTGGTTATTGAGATAATTATATTATTAAAAGAAGCCTTGATATGAGCTTGACCATGTGTGTCAATCACTACTACTCTTTTTTTACTAACTTTTTTATTATTTGTAGCCATTTTATTTATTCTGCTGTTAATTATTTAGTAACTTTCTTTTTACCAGCTACTGTTTTACGTTTACCTTTTCTAGTACGTGAATTAGTTTTAGTTCTTTGTCCACGAACAGGTAATCCTTTACGGTGACGTAAACCACGATAACATCCAATATCTAATAAACGTTTAATGTTTAATTGTTTTTCAGATCTTAACTCTCCTTCAACTGTAATAAATTCAGTAATATGTTTACGAATTGAACTTAATTCGTCATCACTCCATTCATTCACTTTCTTATTAACATCAATATTATTTGATTCTAATATTAAAGTTGCTGTTGAACGTCCAATTCCGTAAATATAGGTTAAACCTATTTCACCTCTTTTATTTTTTGGTAAATCTATACCTGATATACGAGCCATATTATATTATTATCCTTGACGTTGTTTAAACTTTGGGTTCTTTTTGTTTATTACGTAAACTCTACCTTTACGTTTTACAATTACACAATCTTCGCTGCGCTTTTTTACAGAAGCTCTTACTTTCATTTCTTCTAGTTATTTTTATTTGTATCTATAAATAATTCTTCCTTTTGTCAAATCATATGGACTCATTTCGCAAGCAATTTTGTCTCCTGGTAAAATTTTAATGTAGTGCATTCTCATTTTACCGGATATATGTGCTATAATTTGATGTCCATTTTCTAATTCAACACGGAACATAGCGTTGCTTAAAGCTTCAACTATAATTCCATCTTGTTTAATTACTGACTGTTTTGACATTTTTTATTGGGGGTGCGAAAATAATATTTAATTTTAATTTATCAACAATTAATTAAGCTGCTGTATTATTTCCTGTTCTTCCCTTAATTTTTCCACTTTTCATTAATCCATCATATTGACGCATTAATAAATGACTTTCAATTTGCTGCAAAGTATCTAATACTACACCAACTAAAATTAATAATGAAGTACCTCCATAAAACTGGGCAAACTGACTATTAATTTTAAAAGCTCCTGCAAATGATGGAAGTACTGCAACAAATGCCAAAAATATAGCTCCAGGTAACGTTATCCTACTCATAACATTGTCTATAAAGTCTGCAGTAGCTCTTCCTGGTTGTACGCCTGGAATGAAACCATTGTTTTTCTTCATATCATCCGATATTTGATTTGCATTTACTGAAATGGCTGTATAAAAATATGTAAATAATATTATTAATAAACCAAAAGTCAGATTGTAAGCAAACGATAAAGGGTTAGAGAATGATGATAAAAATGAATTTGCTTCTACGTTTGTAACAAATTGGGTAATATACCCTGGAATAAACATTAAAGCTTGCGCAAAAATTATTGGCATTACACCTGCAGCGTTAACTTTCAATGGAATATATTGTCTTACTCCTCCATATTGTCTACTACCTACAATTCTTTTTGCGTATTGTACTGGAATTCTTCTAACCCCTTGCACTAATAATATGGTAATCATAATTACAGCAAATAAAGCAGCTAATTCAATAATGAATATAACTAAACCTCCGCCACCGGTTGTAAGTTTAAAATTAAATTCATCCCAAAAAGCAATAGGCAATCTTGCAATAATTCCAATCATTATAATTAATGAAATACCATTTCCAATTCCTTTGTCAGTAATTCTTTCACCCAACCACATAACAAACATAGTGCTTGCAGTTAAAATAATCATAGAACTAAAAGTAAACATGAATTCAGAAATTACATCTGGAGAGATGATAGCCGTTGGATTTGTATTTTTTAGATTTATGATAAATCCATATGATTGAACTACCGTGATTGCTATAGTTAAATATCTTGTTATTTGGTTTATTTTTCTTCTGCCGTCTTCACCTTCTTTTTGCAATCTTTGAAAAGATGGCAATGCTAAAGATAAAAGTTGTACAACTATTGAAGCACTAATATAAGGCATGATACCTAAAGCAAAAATGGAAGCTCTACCAAATGCTCCACCGGCAAACATATTTATTATACCAAATAAACCCCCATCAGATTGAGTAGTATCTAGTAAATTTGGATCAATTCCAGGTAAAGTTACATAGCTTCCAATTCTATAAACCAATAACAACCAAAAAGTGATTTGAAGTTTAAATCTTAAATCATCAATTTTCCAAATGTTTTTTAAAGTATCAATTAGTTTTTTCATGTATTATATTTTAGCTATTGAACCCCCAACTGCTTCTATTGCTTTTTGTGCTGATGCAGAAAAAGCATGTGCTTTTACTTCAATAGCAACATTAATTTCACCGCGACCTAAAATCTTTACCAAATCATTTTTACTTACAACCCCATTTGCAACTAAAACATTAAAATCAATTGATTTTAAATTATTTTCTGAAGCAATAATTTGTAATCTGTCTAAGTTAATACCAACGTATTCAACTCTATTTAAGCTCTTAAATCCTACTTTAGGTAAACGTCTGTACAAAGGCATTTGACCTCCTTCAAAACCTCGTTTTGTACTTGTTCCACTTCTAGAACCAGCACCTTTATTTCCACGTGCAGCAGTTCCACCTTTTCCACTTCCTTCTCCTCGACCTATTCTTTTTCCTTCTTTGTGAACCGAACCAACTGCTGGTTTTAAATTATGTAAATTCATTAATTTAATATTTTAAATGTTTTCAATTTTTAATAAATGCGCTACTTTATTTATCATTCCTAAAACAGCTGGTGTTCCTTCAACCTCTCTTGATTGATTTAACTTTGAAAAACCCAATGCTTTAATTGTGCGCTTTTGACCTTCTGGTCTATCAATTATACTTTTAACGTATGTAATTTTTACCTTTGCCATTATTCTATTCTCCTCCATTAAAAACTTTTTTCATAGAAATTCCACGTGTATTTGCTATTGTATATGCATCACGCATATTTAACAATGCATCAACTGTAGCTTTTACCACATTATGAGGATTTGATGAACCTTTAGATTTAGCTAAAACATCTGTTACACCGGCACTTTCTAACACAGCTCTCATTGCACCACCTGCAATTACACCTGTACCATGAGCTGCAGGTTTTAAAAACACTCTCCCTCCTCCGTATTTTCCTGTTTGTTCGTGAGGTATTGTACCTTTTAAAACAGGAACTTTCATTAAATTCTTTTTTGCATCTTCTACTCCTTTGCTAATGGAATCAGTTACTTCATTGGCTTTACCTAACCCATAACCTATTACTCCATTACCATCTCCAACTACAACTAAAGCTGAAAAACTAAAAGTACGTCCACCCTTTGTAACTTTTGCTACT
>CAMCEM010000187.1 GCA_945873755.1 Chitinophaga pinensis
GTGGAAATTCTTTAATAGTTTCTACTGTTTTTTCTGGAATATTATTTTTAGGTAATTTGCTTTTATTTTTTTGTGAAAAAACAGAAGAGTTTTTTATTAAAATAAAAAGACTTAGAATTATTATTTTTTTCATGAGTTGTTATTAGTAATTGAGTTGATTAAATTTTATTTAAAACGTTGCGTTTTTCTTTAAAATTAAAAAAATAAAGAATAATTTAAGATATTTTATTTTTTTAAAGAAAAATTATCATCATCCATCCAAACAGGAAATGCTTTTCTGTAAGTTTTTAATTCAGGTAATTGAATAGTAAATGTAGTTTCATATTCTTCGTGAGTTAATTCGTTCAATAATTTACCTTGTGGATTATAAAGTACCGATTGTCCATTGTAAATATGCTGGTTTCCATCTTCACCAACTCTATTAACCGCAGCTACATAACATTGGTTTTCAATTGCCCTTGCTTGGTTTAAAACTTGCCAATGCAAAATGCGTTTTTCGGGCCAACTTGCTACATTTATTATTAAATCGTAATCAAAATTTGGTGTTCTTTTTAACCAAACTGGAAACCTTAAATCATAACATACAAATGGTGCAATTTTCCATCCTTTGTATTCTATTACAATTCTTTCATTTCCTGCAGTAAAGTTTTTATTTTCATCACCCATTCTAAACAAATGTGCTTTGTTGTAAAACTGAATTTTACCATTTGGTTCAATAAAAACAAAACGATTATAAAAATTATTGTTTTCGCTTATAATCGCAGTTCCACAAACTGCTGCATTGGTGTAAAAAGCAATTTCTTTCATCCATGTTACAGTAATTCCATCCATATTTTCAGCAAGTTTGCTACTGTTCATTGTAAATCCTGTTGCGAACATTTCGGGTAAAATTATTATATCTGTTTGGTGAGCCAAATCAGCAAGTCTATTGGTAAATTGAGTTAAATTGGTTCTTTTATCTTCCCAAAACAAATTACTTTGAATCAACGAAATTTTTAAATTATCTTCTGTTTCCATTTCGTAATTAATTTAAATTTTCATAAGCTTTTCTGCAGCTTTTTCTAAAGTTTCATTTTGCTTTGCAAAGCAAAAACGCAATAACTGATTATCAGTTTGTTTATGGTAAAATACTGAAACAGGAATACTGGCTATTTTATTTTCTTTAGTTAATCTAATTGCAAAATCTGTATCTTTTTCTTGAGTAATTTTACTATAATTTAATAGCTGAAAATAACTTCCTTGGCAAGGCATTAATTTAAAGTTGGAGCCTTTTAGTAATTTTCTAAAATAGTCTCTTTTTTCTTGGTAAAATCCTGAAAGTTCATTGTAAATGGCTTTATTATCAATAAACTCTGCCATAGCATATTGTATTGGAGTATTGGTGCTAAAAGCCATAAATTGATGAATTTTTCTTAACTCCACAGTTAAGTTAGCTGGAGCTAAAATATATCCCATTTTCCATCCAGTTGTGCTATATGTTTTACCAAACGAAGAGATAATAAAGCTCCTTTCGGCCAAAGCAGGAAAACGAGCTACACTTTGATGCTCGACTTTATCAAAAACCATGTGTTCATACACTTCATCACTACAAATAATAACATCAGTACCACGCACAATTTTTTCTAATTTTTGCATGTCTTGTGCATTTAAAATACTACCAGTTGGGTTGTGTGGAGTATTTATTAAAATCATTTTAGTTTTAAAATTAACTAGTTTTTTTACTTCATTCCAATCTATTTTAAACTCAGGTAATTTTAATTCAACAAATATTGCTCTGCCACCATTTAAAGCAATAGAAGGCACATAACTGTCATAGCAAGGCTCTATTACAATCACTTCATCACCTTCACTTATCATTGCACTCATAACAGCATATATTCCGTGAGTTGCTCCAGGAACAATAGTTATTTCGGTATTGGGATCGTATTGTGCAGAATATAAATCGAAAGTTTTTTGAGCAATTTTTTCGCGTAAGCTTAATAAACCTGGCATGGGCGCATATTGGTTCATGCCTTGTTTCATGTATTTGTTTACTAATTCTATTAAATTAGGCGACACTTCAAAATCAGGGAAACCTTGTGCTAAATTAATTGCATTGTGTTCGTTAGCCAACGCAGTCATTACAGCAAAAATGCTAGTATTAGCATTTGGTAGTTTAGATTTTATTGAACCTTTAAATTGCATTGTTGCAATATGCAATTAATGAAATGATTTGACAAAATATTTAACTCTAATGTGAATAAAATATTAAAAAATTAAAAGGTTTTACAATAAATCAATATTTGAAAAATTAAAGTTTTTGAGCAAAGCATTTTTTGTTTTATAATTGTTGGTATAATTTTGGCAATACAAAAAAATATTTAAATAAATGAAAAATACAATAACATTAAAAATTTCTTTAATACTTTTAACTTCATTTTTTTATAAAAATATTAATGCTCAATTAATAAAAAAAGAAGAAACTAAAGGTTTTATGCCAGTAGTTCTAATTGAAAATTTTAGCTCGGAAGGATGTAGCAGTTGCCCCGAAGCTGATAAGTTTTTAGGCGAATTAATTCATGTTGTAGATAGTGCAACAAGGCCTGTTTATGTGTTAGATTTTCATGTAGATGTTTGGAATAAAAGTGGTTGGGTTGATAATTATAGCGACACCTTAAATACTATAAGGCAACTAAATTACATTAGCAAAATGAAAGATATACCTATGTATACCCCACAAAGTTTTTTAAATGGAATACTTTCGGTGCCAGGTGCAGATAAAAAAAATATAACTAGTTTTATTAAGCAAACATTGGCAAGGCCTAGCCCTAATTTTTTAAAAACAAATGCTTATCAAACTCATGCTGATACTTTATATATTGAATATGAAATATTAGGAAATACTGATAGTTTGCTAATAAATTTTGCCGTAGCTGAAAGTAACATTTATACAAAAGTAACAGGTGGTGAAAACAAAGGGAAATTATTACATCACCACAATGTGGTTAGGCTTTTTAAAACAGAAAGCGTTAAAAGCAACAAAGGAAAATCATATTTACTAATTCCTAAAGGTTTTAATTTAAAACAAACTAGAGTTACCACATTTATTCAGCACGAGCGAACTTGGTATGTATTCGGAGCCGACCAATTAGTGAATTAAATAACATTAAATTTAAATAATATAAATACATTTGCTGAAATTTTTAAATATAAAAATTATAAAAAATTATAAAAAATGACTGAAAGTAAAAAAAATGTAATGCTTGTTCCTATCGATTTTAGCGAAATAAGTTTAAATGCATTAGATCATGCTGCACAAACAGCTAAACATTTTGATAATGATTTAGTATTATTAAGTATTGTAGAAGAAAGTATATTGTCTTCTATTTTTAGTAATAACGAAGAAAAAGAAGCACAAGCCCGCGAAAAAACAATACCTGAATTAGAAAAATTAGCATTATTAATCCATGAGAAATATGGAGTAAAATGTACATCGGAAGTAAAAGTAGGTAGAATTTATAAAACAGTAATTGAAACTGCTGAAGAACATGGCTGCGATTGCATTATTATGGGAACCCATGGTGCAAGTGGATTTACAAGGATAGTAGGAAGTAATGCAGGGAAAGTGATTAATTATAGCACTGTTCCAGTAATTGTTGTTAAAAACAAAAAAATAAATAATGCTTACAAAAATATTGTTTTCCCTATCGATTTATCACTAGAATCAAAACAAAAGGTTAAAATGGCTATCCATTTAGGAAAAGCATATAAATCAACAATACATATTTTGTACAATAAAGTTAGTGA
>CAMCEM010000188.1 GCA_945873755.1 Chitinophaga pinensis
AAATTAGAATTGAATTGATTAAAAAATAATAAGCAAACTTTCAAAAAAAAACCTCAGCATGATTAGCCAAGGTTTTTAAATTTATTTTTACCTTTTATTTTAAAATTTCTCTCGATATTACAATTTTTTGAACCTCGCTTGTGCCTTCATAAATTTGAGTAATTTTAGCATCGCGCATTAAACGTTCTACATGGTATTCTTTTACAAAACCATACCCACCATGAATTTGAACTGCTTCAATAGTAGTATCCATAGCTACTTGCGATGCATATAATTTTGCCATTGAACTAACCAAAGCATAATCGCCATGCGTATCTTTTAAATATGCGGCTTTTAAGCACAATAAACGAGCAGCTTCTATATTAGTTGCCATATCGGCTAATTTAAACTGAATAGCTTGGTGGTTCATTATTTCAGTACCAAAAGCTTTGCGTTGTTTTGAGTAAGCCAAAGCTAACTCATAAGCCCCACTTGCTATACCTAAAGCTTGCGAAGCAATTCCTATTCTGCCTCCTGCCAATGTTTTCATAGCAAATTTAAACCCAAAACCATCTTCACCAATTCTATTTTCTTTTGGAACTTTTACATCGGTAAACATAATAGAATGGGTATCGCTACCTCTAATTCCTAATTTATCTTCTTTTTTTCCAACAACTACACCTGGCCAATTTTTTTCAACTATAAAAGCATTGATACCTTTGTGTTTTTTCTCTACATCGGTTTGGGCTATTACCAAATAATACTCTGCTGTATTGCCATTGGTAATCCAGTTTTTTGTTCCATTTAATAAATAATAATCACCTTTATCTTCAGCTGTAGTTTGCTGACTAGTTGCATCGCTTCCTGCTTCGGGTTCCGAAAGTAAAAAAGCTCCCCAACATTTTCCAGTAGCCATTGGTATTAAATATTTTTGCTTTTGTTCCTCGTTAGCAAAAGTTTCTAAACCCCAACATACCAAAGAATTATTAACCGATACTACTACCGAAGCCGATGCATCCACTTTCGAAAATTCTTCCATTGCCAATACATAACTAACAGTATCCATTCCACTTCCGCCATATTTTGGATCTACCATCATACCTAAAAAGCCAAGTTCACCCAACTTTTTAATTTGTTCCATAGGAAACTTTTGGTGTTCATCGCGCTCTATTACACCCGGTAATAACTCAGTTTGAGCAAAATCGCGAGCAGCTTGTTGTACATTTAAATGTTCTTCAGTAAATTCAAAATTCATATCTTATTAAATTTTTTTTTGCGAATATATATTTTTCGTTGTTACTATTTTAAACTCAAATAAAAATCAATTGTTTTAGGTGGATTGTTAAATTGCTTAATTGTTTAATTGTTTAATTGCTTAATTGTTTAATTGCTTAATTGTTGGATTGTTTAATTGCTTATTGCTAATTTTCCGTTGGCTAAAGCCTAACGGCAATAGATCTTTTGATAATTACTAATTTTCTATGGCTCCTAGCCTATTTCATTGTCTATTGCAAATTGTCTATTGCAAATTGCTTATTTGCCCATTGTCTATTGCAAATTGCTTATTGCTCTTTTCCCTTTTAAAAATAAACCAAGCCCAAGCTATTAATACAAATTGAATTGGTAAGCGAATATATGCTATTGTGGTACTTCCTACTGCCGGATTTTCTTTAAAAACATCTATAATATGAAGTGGTAAAAATACAAGCATTAAAATAAAAATACCTAAAGTGCCAAACCTGCTATATCTTGGTATTAAAGCACAAATACCAACTACTATTTCTATAATCCCGCTTCCGTAAACTATTGCTTTTTGTGGCCATTGATTTGGAAAGAATTGTAGGTACACTGCTGGACTAATAAAATGCATTGCTCCCGCAACAATCATTATTACTCCAAAAACTATAGTTAATATACGCTTTGAATTTTTCATTTTTTATAGCATTTAAGCAATGTTTATATTAGCGATGTATTTATTGCAATGTAAAGAAATTACCAATTTTAATCTACCTGTTTTTATTTTAAAATATTTATTTTAAAATTGTTAATTAGTTTTTTTGTTGGAAATTAGTTTGTTGTCCGAAGTCCCAACTATCCGTAGTCTGAAGCCAAGCCAAAGCAGGGAGACTCGGATTTAAAATGAAAAAAGAGTTTCCTAACTCGTTTGTAAAAGCCCGTGTCGGAGACACTACAATTCTTTTAAAATCCTTAGAGCGCTGCGCTAACTAAGGATAGTTATGGGTCACTTCGCACTTCGAATTTAATGATTCGAATTTCCAATAGTTTACTCCAAATCTGTGTTTAACTTATACCTGCAAATGCGGTTATTGCCTTTATCGGCTACATAAATAATTTTACGGTTGTAACATATTCCCCAAGGATCGTTAAAATTAAATGGTCCATCTTGTGGTTTTCCATCGGCAGCTCGGCCTCCAAACGAAACATTTACTTGCTTTTTAATAGTAGAATTTGCTGGTGGATTTACACCTTCAAAACCTTGATTGGTAAATACGTAAACCGAATCTGTTTCACTATCAACCACAAAATAATAATTGGTAGCATCAGGCGCAATAAAACAATCTTGAGGCTTTTTAAAACGATAAGGTTGATACAAAAAACTATTGGCTTTATTGATATCAAAATTAAGCAAGCTAGCTGTTTCTGTGTATTGTGGTCCTAAGTCAGGATCATCGTAAACGCTAATTTGAAGTGTTTTATATTCTAAATTATTTGTTTGATTATTGCTAGTAATTAAAAAGTTTTTAGAAGTACTCATTCCTTGTAAACGCTGCGGTGGAGCAGAAAAAGTAGCAATACCAGAAATATCAATTGCGGTTTTTAAACCCGATTCTGTTGCATTTAATCCAGAGGCACTACCAATATTCACCCCTTTTTGATCAAAAATTAATATTGCATTGTCTGGCCTTATAAAAGTGTTTCCTTGGTTGCGTGGCCCTTTGCGAGTTACATAAAGCGTATTATCACTTAAGCAGGCTATTCCTGTAAACTGAACTTCTTCATCTGCTGTTCCTCTAAACTGAGTACTTTGGCGCGATTCGTCACAAAACGGATGTATTAACGTATCAATAAATTTATAATTTCCTTGCCCTGTTCCTTCTAAATGATAAACACAAGTTACAGTAGCATTTACTGCACTATTAAATACCTTTCCTACTACATAAGTGTGTAAACGTCTGTCTTGTGTTACATCGGTAGCACCAGGAATAGAAATAGTATAAGCCAAAGTACCTTTTTGGTCAAGCACATTTAAACCTTTATCGTCAACCACATAAATCATTTCATCAAAACCAACATATACATCAACCGGATTTTGAAAACCTTTAAAAAAGGGAAATATTGGAACATAACTAACTGCATTTGGTACCAAATTAGGATCTATTTGACCTTGCTTTAAAACATCGTCAACAGTATCATTTTGCTTACTTCCAAATATTGAACACGATGAAATGAAACCAATAATTGAAATAAATAAAACTATTTTTTTTATATCTTTAAAATTCATTTTGCTCTTTTATTTAATGGTAAATAATAAACCTATTCTGTGTATGTTTCCTATTCTCGATTTACTAACCAAACCATAATCAATACCAAAGTTACCAAAATTAGTAGGTAATTTAAATCCGAAACCCAATGAAGGAAAATTATTGGCTTCGTCTAATCCAAACTCCCAACCACTTCGGGCTATTAATATTTTTTTCCAACTATATTCCATACCTAAACCCACAGTTTCGTTGTTGTCGGTTGGACAGTTTTGCGACCAGTGGAA
>CAMCEM010000189.1 GCA_945873755.1 Chitinophaga pinensis
TGATAGTAAATTTGATACTGATGAAGGAGCCTATTATTATTTTGTAAATGCAAATGAAGCCGTTCCTGATGGACAAACTTTAAAGCCAATGGCACAAAGTAAATCTAATGAAGTATTTTTATTTCAACAACCAAATGTTTACCCCCCTAATGCTTTTACTGCTAATGGTGACGGTTTAAATGACGATTTGTTAATGGCAAATTCATTTGTAAAAGACTATCATTTAGAAATATATAACCGTTGGGGTCAAAAAGTATTTGAAACGTTTAACAAAAAAGAAAATTGGAAAGCAACATTTAACAATAATCCTGTTCAAAATGACGTATACTTTTATATTGTATCTTTTTCTGGTTTTGACAATGAAAATTATACAAAAAGAGGAAATATTACAATATTGAGGTAGTAGCTTATTAATAAAATAATGTAATTCATTTTATTTAAAAGTTATATATTGCCAGCCATGATTCGCATTTTTTATAAGCCAGGCGAGAAGATACTAAAAGGCAACGATGTTAAACAATTAGATTCGCTTACAAATATATTGTGGGTTGATATGCAATCTCCTTCGAATGAAGAGGAAGAATGGGTAGAAAGCAAAACTAATATTAGTATACAAACTCCACAAGAAATTGCTGAAATAGAAAGTAGTGCTCGATATTTTGAGCATAACAATGAAATAACTGCCAATAGCAATTTTTTAAAATTAGAAAATGGGCAATACGAAAAACACCCAGTTTCATTTATTTTAAAAGAGAATGTTTTATACACTTATCGCCAAGTTGATCTTTCAACATTTGCCGATGTGGTAAGACGAATGAAAGCCAGTGGAGAAACTTTTAATTCAGGTTACGATGTGCTTATGAGTTTGCAAGAAACCCGAATTGAATTGGATGCAGATTTAATTGAAAAAGTATCGAACGAAATAACAGTTTATAGCAGAACTTTAACTACTGAACAAAATACCAATAGCGATTTTTTATTAGATATAACTGAGCTTCAAGAAAGCACTATGATGCTTAGAGAAAGTTTAATTGATAAGCAAAGGGTTTTATCAAATTTATTGAAAAGCAGTTTATTTCCTGAAGATAAAAAAGTAAGGTTAAGAATAATTTTAAAAGATATTCATTCACTAATTGAATACAGCGCATTTAACTTTGAACGGTTAGAGTTTTTACAAAACACAATCACAGGTTTAATAAATTTAGAGCAAAACAAAGTATTAAAGCGTTTTACTGTATTTTCTATTGCATTTTTACCACCAACATTAATTTCAGGTATGTTTGGAATGAATTTTAATTCAATACCAGGAGCTAACCAACCGATGGGTTTTTTTATTTGTATTTTAGGTATGGTTTTATCATCGAGCGCGGTACTATTTGGTTTTAAGAAAAAAGGCTGGATTTAAAGAAATGCGGAGTTCGGAATGACAAAAAATCGAAATTAAAAATCGGTTGTAATCTCTAATAACTTCATAATTTTTTCAATTTTCTAATTTTTTAAATCTAATATTTTTTTATATTTGCGCCACTTATCCAGAAAGACGGAGGGAATAGGCCCTATGATGTCTTGGCAAAAACTACCTTGTAGCGGAGTGCCAACACCTATCTCAATTGGAGAGAACTGATAAGTGATTGAATGCGTTAGTATACTGTTGGCGCTCAAACACACAATCAGAAAAATTTACTGGATAAGTCAATAGCTAATAGACCATAGTCCATGGCTTTTGAATTTATTAACCTATGGTCAATCGACTATGGACTATGGACATTGAAAAAAAAATGAACATATACGATATATTAAAACAAAGAATTGTGATTTTAGATGGTGCAATGGGTACCATGATTCAACGTCACAAATTGGAGGAAGCAGATTTTAGAAATGAAGCTTTAGTCAATCATCCACATCCGTTGAAGGGTAATAATGATTTACTTTCAATCACTCGTCCTGAAATTATTAAAGGTATTCACCGCCTATACTTTGAAGCGGGTGCCGACATTGTTGAAACCAATACTT
This sequence comes from Chitinophaga pinensis, assembly GCA_945873755.1. Classification (GTDB taxonomy): domain Bacteria; phylum Bacteroidota; class Bacteroidia; order UKL13-3; family UKL13-3; genus JAAFJM01. The sequence continues at coordinate 2,014 of CAMCEM010000189.1, forward strand.
TTAGTGGAACAACTATTGCGCAAGCTGATTATCATTTGGAACATTTGGTAGATGATATTAACTATTATTCTGCAAAAATAGCGCGTGAAGTAGCTGATGAAATGACAGCTAAAGAACCGCACAAGCCTAGGTTTGTTGCTGGCGCAATGGGGCCAACTAATAGAACATTATCTATCAGTCCTGATGTGAACGATCCTGGTTATAGAGCTACAACTTTTGATGAATTAGTAAAAGCTTACAAGCAACAAGCCATCAAATTAATTGAAGGTGGCGTTGATATTTTATTGATAGAAACCATATTTGATACGTTGAATGCTAAGGCCGCTTTATATGCAGTAGATGAAGTTTTTGAAGAAATTGGAAAACATTATCCAGTTATGATTTCGGGAACTATAACCGATGCTTCAGGCAGAACATTATCAGGACAAACAACTGAAGCATTTTTAATTAGTATGCAGCATGCACCTTTGATGAGTATAGGTTTAAACTGTGCTTTAGGAGCAAGTGCATTGCGTCCGTATTTGCAAGTAATGGCAACGCATTCACCATTTTTTGTAAGTGCTTATCCAAATGCGGGATTGCCTAATGAATTTGGTCAATACGATGAAAGTCCTGCAGCAATGGCCAAACAAGTAGAAGAGTTTTGTAAAGAAGGATTGGTAAATATATTAGGCGGATGTTGCGGAACAACTCCTGATCATATTAAGGCAATTGCTGATATGGCTGCGAATTATGAACCAAGAGTAATTGCTAATAGTTTATAGACGATAGACCATAGAAAGTTTATGGATAATAGACCATGGACCATAGAAGGTTAATGGACAATTGACAATAGTTTGGATAATTGTATATATTAAAACAAAGAATTTATAGCATGTTTAAGTTTGAAAATTTAGAAGTTTGGAAAAAATCAATTGACTTAGTAATAAAAATTGATGATGTTGTTAAAAAATTTCCGAAGGGAGAAATTTATATTCTTACATCTCAAATAAAAAGAGCTGGGGATTCTATCTCATTAAACATAGCAGAAGGTTCTCAAGGACAAACTAATCCTGAATTTTCTAGATTTTTAAGCTATTCAATGCGCTCATGTATTGAAGTTGTTGGATGTATATATATTGCTAAAGCAAGGAAAATTATAACAGAAGAAGATTTTAAAAATATTTATGATGATTGTGAAACTCTAGTAAAAATAATTCAATCGTTAAGAAATAAGGTGAGTCAAAAGACGATGGACGATAGACCATAGTCAATTGAATTTAATTTAATTAAAACAAAGTGCCATTGTCTATGGGCTATAGTCTATCAACTAAATACTATCGTCTATCGTCCATGGTCCATTAACTTGAAATAAAATGAATAAAGATTATACATTACGCCTTTCGGGCTTAGAGCCATTAGTTATTACAAAAGAAACTAATTTTGTAAATGTGGGTGAGCGAACCAATGTAACAGGTTCAAAAATGTTCTTGCGATTAATTCGTGAAGGAAATTTTGAAGAAGCTTTAGCTGTTGCTCGTCAGCAGGTAGAAGGTGGTGCACAAATCATCGATATAAATATGGATGAGGGAATGATAGATGGCGAAGAATCAATGGTTCGCTTCTTGAATTTAATAGCATCAGAACCCGATATTTCACGCGTTCCAATCATGATTGATTCCTCTAAATGGGAAATTATAGAAGCTGGATTAAAATGCGTACAAGGAAAGTGCGTAGTAAATTCTATTTCGTTAAAAGGTGGAGA
>CAMCEM010000190.1 GCA_945873755.1 Chitinophaga pinensis
TAGCCAATAAAAATCTTTCAAACTTAATGATTCAAAAGTTAAGCTATAATTACCAATTAAATATTTTACAATTAATATAAACACTAAAGCGCCAATAAATTCAACAATAGTAATTAATGAGCTATTGTGAATAGTAATAAGTTTACCATTATAAATACCGAAAAAAGCACCAGTAAATGCAGCTAATGTTCCATAAAAAATACCTAAAAAAGCATTAGTTTCAAAATTTAAAATTATTCCAATGCCTATTAAAATTAAAATTCCATAAAATGCATCACCCCAAAAAAACTTTTTCTTTAATATAATAGGTTGAAGAATTGAAGCAAATAAAGTAATGGTGCTAAAACCTGTCATGGCAATTGATACGTTAGATACTTTAATGGCGTGGTAAAAGAAAAACCAATGCATTCCAACTATAAACCCCATTAACATCATAACCAAAAATTGCTTGAAAGTAAATTCAATTTTAATTTTTTTATAAAACAAAAAAATTGCTAAACTCAAAGTTGCAAAAACTAATCTCCAAAATACCAAGTCTAGTGCTTGAAGTGTAATCAGTTTTCCTAAAACTGGTGTTAAGCCCCACAAAAAAACTATAAAATGAAGTTGAAAATACTTGCTTTTACTATTCAAAATTGAATTTATTTAGGTGCATTTTTTAATAAAAATAAAGCAATAATCAAATAAATAGCAGGAGGAATCCAAACAGCTAATATAGGAGATAGAACTCCTGAAAAACCCATGACATTAAAAATTTGTATAAAAAACAAATAGGAAATTGTTAATCCAAAACCAAGTGCTATGTGCGCACCTGTTCCTCCCCTGCTTTTTTTACTCGAAACAGCAACTGCTAAAATAGTTAAAATAAAAAAAGAGGTAGGGACTGCAACACGTCTGTAAAGTTCTACATAAAATTTATGAACTGGTGCACCTTTGCCTTTTTCTTTCCTTATGTATTCGTTTAATTCGGGATTTGTCATACTTGTAACATAATTTGCTTTTAAAACAAATTCATCCGGATTAATATTTAATGAAGTATCTAGTTTTGGTAAGTTTTTAATTGGTTCATCATCACCAACAAAAGTTCTTTGTTGCACATTTTCTAAAGTCCATAGTTTCATCGTTTTATTCCAAATTATTTTTGTAGCAAAAATTCTGTTGTGTATTTTACTGTTTCTAAATCCTTCAATGGTACAGTTAAACCCAACGCTATCAATGTAATTATACGATTCCATATGTATAACTGATGAATCATTAAGCATATAATAAATATTATTATTCTGAGTTTCAACTTTGTCGCGAATCCAAGTATCTTCAAATTTTAACCTATGTTTATCGGCAATTGGTAAAAAATGAGTATTGGCAAAAAGGAAAACTATAAATAAAATAAACGCAGAAAAAAGGTATGGTTTTAAAAATCTATAAAATGGAGCACCGCTATTTAAAATAGAAATTATTTCAGTATTTTGAGCAAGTTTTGAATTAAAAAAAATAGTAGACAAAAAAAGAAAAACTGGACTTAATAGCCCCATTAAGTATGGAATAAACCATATATAATATTCAAAAATTAAAGCTGAAAGTGGTGGCTTGTGTTTTATAAAGTCATCCATTTTTTCAGAAATATCAATAAATACTGCAATTAAAGAAAATAAGAAAATACAGAATAAAAATGTAAATATGAATTTACGCATTATGTATTTGTCAATAATTCCTAAAGTAAAAAATCCTATAATCCTTTTCATTTATTTAATTTGCAAAGTAAAGAAATTATAAGCACGTAAAAATAATGCCAAAAAACATAACATAAACAAATTGTTAACTTAAAGCGGCTTCTGTAGTCATTGTTTTAGCTAATTCTTTTCCTAGATACTTATCTATCAATTTATGAATAAAATATAGTAAGGGTATCATAAGCCAAGCAATAATAAATTTATAAAGATAATTAACGAATGAGATTGCTAAAACTTGACTTAATGGCCATTGATCGGGAGTATTTAATTTGCCAATATAAAAAGCAATAAATAACACCACAAAACTATCAATTAATTGAGAAACCAAAGTGCTAATTGTTGCTCTTAACCAAAGCTTTTTTTCGCCAGTTATTTTCCTAACTGCTTGAAAAACTTTAACATCTAAAACCTGACCAACTAAAAAAGCTACCAATGAGCCTATTATTATCCACAATCCTTGACCAAAAATATTGTTATAAGCCAAGTTCATATCTAAACTATTGTTTTCGAGCTTTTTAATATTCCAAAAATCGGAGCCAACTGTATTCATTGCTAAATAAACTGCTAAAAAAGAATAAGTTATTAAACTAGCAGCAATGTAGCTATAAAGCTTTACTGCTTTATGCCCAAAATATTCATTTATAATATCTGTCATTACAAATACAATTGGCCACAAAATAACTCCAGCAGTTAAGTTAAAAGAAAGGTTATATTTAAAAACATTAATGTTTGCTTGATTAAATCCAAATGTTGCTTCTAACGAAAATATTTTAACTCCAATAAATTCTGCAATTAAAGCATTTGCAATAAAAAAGGATCCTAAAACTAGGAATAAAATTGTGCGTTTTGATTCTTTCATTAAAATAAATAATTTCAATTATAGTGAAATAATCTATTAAATTTATTGAAAAATTTAACAAAAAAAAAGCTTTGATTTCTCAAAGCTTTTTTGTGATCCCGCTGGGATTCGAACCCAGGACCCCTACATTAAAAGTGTAATGCTCTACCAGCTGAGCTACAGAATCATTTCGTTTTTAGGGAGTGCAAATATAGACCTCTTTGCTAAGAATACAACTGTTTTAATAAAAATATTTATTTATGGCAAAACAGTACAATAAATTTAAAACTTATTCGCTTAATTCAAGCCATTTTAACTCTTTATCATCTATCGAATTATTGACTTCTATCAGTTCTTTTCCCAAATTAGCTATTTCATTGGTATCAACAACGGGTGAACTAAGTAATGATTCAATTTCAGTTTTTCTAGTTTGTAGCATTTTTAACTCAATATCAAGTTGCTCAAACAATCGTTGTTCATTAAAAGTAAGTTTCTTTTTGGTTGTAACTTGAACATTATTTGTATCTGTGTTTTGTTTTACAATTCCTTTTGCTAAATCAGATTTGTTTTTAGCATTCAGTAAAACCAGTTCTTCTTGTTCATTTAAATACTCTTGGTAATTTCCATTAAATGGCCTAACAATTCCGTCACCTTCAAAAACAAATAAACTATCAACAATGGTATCCATAAAATACCTATCGTGTGTAACTACTAAAATACAACCGTCATAATCTTCTAAAAACTCTTCCAATACATTTAAAGTTTCTATATCTAAATCGTTGGTTGGTTCATCTAAAACTAAAAAGTTTGGCCTACTCATTAAAATAGTTAATAAGTAAAGTCTACGCTTTTCTCCTCCACTTAATGAACTTACATAATTATGTTGTTTTTTAGGATCGAATAAAAACCGAGTTAATAAAGTTTTAGCTGTTAGCTTTTCACCTTTGGTCATTTCTACATATTCAGCTATGTCAGTAATTACTTCAATTACTCTTTTATCTTCCTTAAGTTGCATGCCTAACTGACTGTAATATCCAACCTTTACAGTATCTCCTGTACTTATTTTGCCTGAATCGTGCTTTTCTGTTCCTAGCAACATATTTAAAAAAGTAGTTTTACCAACTCCATTTTTGCCTATAATTCCTATTCTTTCTCCTGGTTTAAAAATATATGTAAAATCATTACA
>CAMCEM010000191.1 GCA_945873755.1 Chitinophaga pinensis
CATAACAGTTATGGCTCTTTCTTCTGAAAGTTTTAAGTTTAAATCAGTATCTCCAAAACTATCTGTATGCCCTTCAATGCTTATTTTTAATTGAGGGAACTTTTTTAAAAACGAATATAACTTTAATAACTCTTCTTCCGATTTTCCAATCATTACAGCAGTACTTTGTATAAACAAAATGTTTTTAGGTATGTATTTATCAATTGAATCTTTAGGAGGAGTGTTTTTAATAACTTTGGGTTTAACTATTAATTGGGGTTTTATAGGTTCTGTTTTTGTTTCAATAGGATTTGATTTAAGCTGAACCTTAACTTCGGTTTTGTTTAAACTAATATCAGTAAAATAGTTTTGAGTTATAATTTCATAGTTTGTTTTAAATAAATAGAATTTATCTTTTTTACTAGGTATTTGCCATTTTAGTTCAATTACTCCTTCTAAAATAGTATTGTTATAATCTATTTTAATATCGTACAATTTGCCTTTTTCCATGAAATATTTTCTTTCAAAAAACACTTTGTTATTTTGACCCCACGAATCTATAATAAGCTTCTCATTAATCCATACTTTTAGTCCATCGTCAACCAAAACACCAATTAAATATTCTCCTGTTTCAGGTGCTATAATTTTGCCAAACCATTTAATAGAAAAGTGGTTGTCATTCAAACCTTCTAAAGGTGCTATTTTATCCCAATTAAAATTAATAGTTTTATCAAATCGAGTGTATACTTTGGCTTCGAAATTTACTCCATTGTAATATTCTCCAATAAGTCCATTTTGCCCATTTATTTTTGAACAAAAAAGTAAAATAGACAGAATTAAAAATATTTTTTTCATTTATTAGATATTTTCAATGGTTATGAAATTGCGGTAAAATTATAAAACAAAAATTAAAAACTGAAAAGTATTATTGTTGTTTAAAAAATTATGATAAATAGTATAAAAAAAATCATTCCTGCTTCATGGGTTCAAATGGGTGGACATCCATTAAGGCAACCTCTTCCAAATAATTATGTCGAAAATATTGGTCCATTATTATTAATTCACCACCACCAATCGGTTATAAAAGAAGGTTCAAAACAAAACGAAGTAGGAGTGGGGCCACACCCGCATACTGGTTTTGCTCCAGTAACTTTTATTTATAAAGGAAATGTAAACCACCGAGATTCAAGAGGGAATAATTCAGTTGTAGAAGCAGGTGGAATACAATGGATGAATTCTGGAATGGGAATAGTGCATAGCGAAAGGCCTTCTGTTGAATTTGCTGCTAATGGTGGAGAACAAGAAATTATTCAAATTTGGATTAATTCTCCTGCTAAATTTAAAAAAAATCAACCTGAATATTTTGCTATAAACAAAGAAGAAATTAAAGTATTGAGCTTCGAAAATTTAGAAATAAAAGTAACTGTTGGAAATTACCAAAGCTTAATTGGTTTTAATAAAGCTCAAAGTAATATGGTAATTTTAGATATTGTTTCAACTGGAAAATGCAAACATATTTTTACTTTGAACAAGGGTTGGGAGCATGCTATTTACAATTTAGACAAAGACATTTTAGTTAATAATGAAACTGTAAAAGGCTCTGATTTAGTTATAATAGATAACGATGCTACCGAAATAGAAATAGAATTTAACGAGCCAACAAGATTGTTGTTTTTTGATATGGAAGCAATTAATGAACCAATTGCAACTTATGGACCTTTTGTAATGAATACACAAACTGAAATAATGGAAGCTATGCGCAATTACCAAATGGGCAAAATGGGCGTATTAATTGAAGAGTAATACCGAAACTTATTTGTAAAAAATAATACATAAACTTAATTGTTCTTTAGGAACGGCATTGATTTAACAGCGGGTTTTAATCCGTTGTTAAAATGAACAAAGCCAACATCTATAAATCTATCCTTAAATTATATTTTATTGCTCCCTATGCTAATGTAAATATCCTATTTGCAGCATACAAATTTCACTTAGGTATTAAATGGTTTATTCAAAACACAATTATTAAAACGGAGCTTCCAAATCGTAATTGTTTTTGCTAGAGGTGTCATCATCTACATCGCTATCCCAGTTTATGCTCGAACTAACAGTAATAGTTCCATTGTTACCGCCATTTTCGTTATAATCGGGAATTGCATAATTATCAAAATCTGTTTTGTCGGTAAACTTGGTGTATTTTCCTATAAAACGTAAACGTACATTATTAAGTTCTCCATTTCTGTGCTTAGCAACCATTATTTCTGCTTCATCTTGTGTGGGTGTTCCATCATCATCCCACTCAGTTAACTTATAATACTGCGGTCTATAAATAAACATTACCATATCAGCATCTTGTTCAATAGAACCCGACTCACGTAAATCGGAAAGAATTGGTCTGCCAGAACCTGTTCCTGGTCCTGTTCCTCCTCGCTTTTCACTCTGTCTGCTTAGCTGAGCCAATGCCAATACTGGTACATCCAATTCTTTGGCTAAAGCTTTTAAACTACGCGATATATAACTTACTTCTTGTTCACGGTTTCCATTTTTATTATTGGCATCATCGCCTCTCATTAATTGCAAATAATCAATAATTATCATTTGCACATTATTCTGTTGTTTTAACCTGCGGCATTTTGCCCTGAGTTCAAAAACCGAAATAGCTGGAGTATCATCAATAAAAATTGGGGCATCGCTTAACTTGGCTATTTTGGTATTTAATTGCTGCCATTCGTGGTCGAGTAAAGTACCTTTTTTTAGTTTTTCCGATTCTATTTCCGCTTCGGCACTTATCATACGTGTTACCAATTGTTTTGAACTCATTTCGAGCGAAAAAATGGCAACTGCTCTAGGAGTTTCAGTATTTTGTAAACAAGCATTACGAGCAACGCTTAACACAAATGCCGTTTTACCCATACCTGGACGAGCAGCAATTATTATTAAATCCGATTTTTGGAAACCCGAAGTAATTCTATCAAGTTTCGAAAATCCTGATGGAATTCCAGTTAATCCACCTTCTTTTCCTCTAAGGCTTTCAATTTCAATAATGGCTTCGTTTACTACTCCTCTTATATTTCTGTAATCTTTTTTTATGTTTCCTTGCGAAACTTCAAATAATTTTCTTTCAGCACTATCTAATAATTCAAAAGCATCAGTTCCATCTTCATAAGCTTCGGTTCCTATTTCGCCACTTATTCTAATTAACTCGCGTTGCAAAAATTTTTGGGCAATAATACGTGCGTGGTATTCAATATTAGCTGCTGAAGCTACTCTATTGGTAAGCGAAGTAACGTAATAAGCACCTCCCGAAATATCTAAAGTTCCATTCTTTTTTAATTCTTGACTTACAGTTAAAATGTCAACAGCGCTTCCATTTTGCCATAAATTTAGTATGGCTTCGTATATGTTTTTGTGCTTGGGTTCATAAAAACTTTCTGCTTTTAATACTTCGGCAATTATATTTATTGCATCTTTTTCTAAAAGCAAAGCTCCTAAAACTGCTTGTTCTAATTCCGGTGCTTGTGGTGGTATTTTTCCAGATTCAAATATTTGTGTATTTGTTAAAGTTCTTTTTTTTCTATTTGAAGCTATTTCGGGCATTAATTATTTATTTTTTACTTTGAATGGACACCAAAAATGTATGAAATTGTTGTAAGTTTCAAATAAAAAAATGATATACACATACTTTTTTTATTTGTTAAACCATTGTTTATAACACCTCAGAATTTATTATAAATATTTGATAATGATTTACTTTTTGTTAACATTTGTTAA
>CAMCEM010000192.1 GCA_945873755.1 Chitinophaga pinensis
AAATTAGGTATTAAAAATGGTATAAAAATTTATAATATAAAAAGAGGGAAAATAAACAATATTGGCTTAAGCGAAGGTTTTATATTAATAGCATTAAACAAAAAACAATACGAAAAACCCGAAGATTTAATTACCGATTTTGAGCAACTAAAAGGCCAAGTGGTAATGGAAGGAATAATGCCAAACGGAGGCCGAATGGTGTTTAGCACTTATGTGTATTAAAAGATTAAAAAAATTAGAAGATTAAAAGATTGGAAAATTTTTGAATTAAATATTGATAAAATCCGTTGCAGTTTGTAACGGATTTTTTTTTACTAACACAAAGTCATTCTGTAAGAATCTTCCTCGTTTTAAAAATACCATTGATTTAACAAAATATCTTTCAAAAACTAAATAATTTTCCTAGTTAAGAAAGATTCCTTTGGAATGGCCGACATTGACAAATAAATATATATTTGCGCAGCCAATGAGAAAAACCTTTGTACTGAACCTAATATTAATGATGGGTGTAAACCTGCTCATTAAACCTTTTTGGATTTTAGGAATTGACCGAGCGGTGCAAAACAGGTTGGGTTTTGAGGCTTATGGGCAATATTATATTCTTTTCAATTTTGTACTCCTACTTTCAGTTTTGTTAGATTTTGGAATAGGCAGTTACACCACTTCTAATTTAGCCAAAAACCCAGATGCTTTAGAAAAACAGTTTTCGGCACTGCTTACCATAAAAATATTATTTTCAGCATTATACATTGTTACCACTTTAATTTTAGCATACATTTTAAATTACGATAAAAGCATTTGGTTTTTAATTTTTATGCTGTCGTTTAACCAAGTGCTGTCGTTTTTTCATATTTATTTTAGAAGCAATGTAAGTGGTTTGCAGCTTTTTAAAATCGACTCTATTTTTTCGGTATTAGATAGGTTGTTAATGATTATTTTTTGCTCCATTTTATTATTTACCTCCATTTTCGAACTCAATATTATTAATTTTATTTATGCGCAAACATTGTCGTACGCCATTTGCGCAGCCACTTCATTTTTATTTATAAGTAAAAAAATTAATACCATTAAATTGGTTTTTGATAAAGCCATACTTTGGGATATTTATAAAAAAACCGCCCCTTATGCCCTACTGGCATTGCTCATGACATTATATACCCGTTTAGATAATATATTAATAGGCAAACTTATACCCAATGGCGAATACCACGATGGGGTGTATGCATTGGGTTACCGCCTTTTAGAAGCTGCAAACATGATGGCAGCATTGGTGGCCATGCTTTTATTACCCATTTTTTCAAAAATGATTGCCGAAAAGCAAAAGTTAGAACCCATTATTCATTCTGCTTTGGGTTTATTGGTTGCGCCCAGTTTTATATTTGGCATAAGCTGTTATTTTTTTCAAACAGAAATATTAACCATGCTATCGCCCAATGCAAATAGCTATGCTGTTGAAGTATTTGGTTGGGTAATATTGTGTTTTATTCCGCTTTGTTTTATGTATATTTTTGGTACATTACTTACTGCCAATGGCTCATTAAAAATATTAAACATATTGGCACTTATTGCGCTAGTAACTAATTTTGTTTTAAACCTATGGTTAATACCAAAATACAATGCACTTGGAGCGGCTTATGCTGCTTTAATTACTCAAAGTTTTATTGGTGTTTCAAACTGTATTTATTCGTATTTTGCTTTAAAAAACCAATTTAATAAACCAATATTTGTTAAACTCGGGGTGTTATTTATTTTATTAACAATATTGGCTTTTTTATTAAAACAAAATACTATTCCACTATTTACCTCGTTAGGGCTTATGAGTTTAGTAGGTGTATTTTTAATTTTTGTTTTTAAATTGTTGGATATAAAGCAGCTAAGTATTTTAACTAAAAGCAAATTCAATTAAATTTTACACCTAAATATATTTTCATATTTTTGAACTAATATAATTAAGAAATGAGTAAAGATAAAAAAACGTACTATTTTGAATTAGTTGATGTTGTTAAGTTTTTAATTAAAAACAAAAAACCATTAAGTATTATTTCTATTGGTGCCGGAATAGCCGCTATCATATTTACAAGTCCTTGGTTTATAAAGCCTTTGTTTCAAAGTACCGCTATATTTTATCCCTCAACCAATAACTCTATTTCAAGTGCCTTGCTTACTGATTCTAGAACTAGGGCAAAAGATCCGCTAGAGTTTGGAGAACAAGCAACCGCTCAACAATTTATTCAAATGTTGGAAAGCGATAATTTAAAATCAAGAGTAATTAAAAACTTTAATTTAAGAGACAATTATAAAATTAAGCCCGATGACAGTGAAAAAAATTACAAACTAGGTAATTTATATAAAAAACATATTAGTGTGCGCAAAACTCCTTATGCTTCCATTGAAGTAAATGTTAGAGATGAAGTGCCTGAAAAAGCTGCAGAAATTGCAAATGGAATAGTTCAAATACTTGATAGTGTAAAAACTGATATTCAAAAAAGAGTTGCTTTGCAAGCTTTAGCAATTATTGAGGAACAATATAAAAACAAAGAAGCCGAAGTTAATACCATTAAACAAACCATGCGCGACTTAGGTGCAAAAGGAGTTTACAGTTTTGAAGAACAGTCGAAAGCCATAACCGAACTTGCAGGTAAAGGTGGCAACCAAGCTTATATTGCAAAGCAACAAGCTAGTTTGGCGCAGTATGGTAGCGAAGCACTTTCATCGCAAGAAACCTTGGTGTTGGAATTAGATAAACTAAGTGAACTTAGAAAAAAATTAGAGCAAGCCAAAGTGGATGTAAATGCAAATTTAAGCAATGTATTTATTTTACAAGAAGCAACAGTTGCTGAGAAAAAAGCCTATCCTGTTCGTTGGATTTTGGTTGCTGTTTCTATATTTGGTTCATTTGTTTTAGGTTGTATTGTTTTATTATTTACCGATAAAATTCGCCACATAAAATTTTAAACTTGTGCTAAGTATTAAACAAAATCAATATTGGTTTTATGGCATTGGCATCGGTTTTATTTTAACAAATGCCATAGCTTTTTGGTTAGGTTTTAATTGGCTTGGTGTAGTACCTTTGGTATTTTTAGTATTGGTAACAGCCGTTTTTCGTTCCGATATTTTAATTCTTTTACTTTCTTTTTTAATTCCACTTTCTATTGAGTTTGATAGCATTGGTGGTGGTTTAGGAATTAGTCTGCCCGATGAACCTTTGTTAATTTTACTAACTGCCACCGTTATTTTTAAATTCATTATTGATGGCAATTACGATTATAAAGTTTTTAAACAACCCATAACCATTGCTATTTTTATAAATATTGCTTGGTTAATTTTCGATATTTTTTTTAGTGAATATGTTTTAGTATCTATTAAGTTTGTAATAGCTCGTATTTGGTATATTACTACTTTTTACTTTTTAACAGTTGTTTTATTCAAAAACATTAAAAACATTCATGCTTTTTTGTGGCTGCATATGTTGGGTTTGGTAATAGTAATAATTTATTCATTAATTCAACATGCCAAGTACGATTTTGCACAAATAGTTTCGTTTACAATTAACCAACCTTTTTATGTAGGGCATGGTGTATATGCTGCGGCTTTGGCTTTTTTTATTCCTTATTTGTTCTTAAATGTTATTTATGCTTTTAGGTTAAAAATTCCT
>CAMCEM010000193.1 GCA_945873755.1 Chitinophaga pinensis
AGAAACTATATGAGTCAAATGATTTAGAAAAACTTTCCGATAAAATAGAAAAAGCTTATAAAAAAGATACTTCTAACCTTTTACTAATTTTTTATAAATCAAAATTATGTGCCTATTACGAACCTAAAAACCTAGCTTTAGCATACAATCTAATTAATCAAGTATATTATGATTTAAATAAAATATTAGATAATAAAACTAAGGAGCAATTCATAGAGGAAGATTTAACATTTTATTTTGCCAATAACTTTAAACAAAATGTTTGTTTGTTATTAATAGATTCTATTGAAAAAAATAGCACTCAGTTAATAAATGGATACAAGAGCTTTATAAAGAACTTTAGTTGTGAAATAAATGACAAGGTGAAATATAAAATTGACTCTTTAGAGTTTTTGTCACTTAGAAAAGATAGCAATATTTCAATATGTGAAAAATATTTGAATGAAAATAATTTCAGTGCTTTTAAAAATGAAATTTTATCAATTATAGAATATAAAACTTACCAATTTTTAAGTGTAAATATTCATTTAAATGAAACCTATCAAAATTTTATAAGTAGATTCCCTAATTCAATTTTTATTGATGAAATTAAATACCGTTTATTAGAGAGTATAATAAATAAAGCTACCCTTATAAATGATACGAATGCACTAAATAACTTTGAAGTAGAAGTTGCTCAAATTGGAACAATCTTATATATACAAAAAATTACAACTTTAATTGAAATTTCAAAAGAAAAAATTTATTATGAATTATGTGAAACAAATAAAGACCAACAAATAATTGATGCATTTTTAAACAATTATAAAAATTCAGTGCATTTTGAAAGAATAACAATTTTGAAAGATTCAATTAATAAAGTAGAAAATCAAATTACTGCGCAAGAGACTGAAGAATATGAATATCCTGAAATTGTTAAATGGGATAATTATAGTAGTGAATATGAATATAGTTTCAAAGATTATTATACTTCTAATTTAATAAGTGGAATTTCGTTTAATAGTGCAAGAAATTTTAAAAATGGTTATGCAAGTATTTCGAGGCGGACTTATTATTTATATGATGGAAAACAAAAATGGACATTCATAAATAAAAAGGGTGAAATTATTACTGATTATATTTTTGATGAAACACATGATTTTAGTGAAAATATGGCTGCAGTTAAAACAGATGGATTATGGGGTTTTATAGATACCTCTGGAAAGTTAGTAATAAGTTGTAAATACCAAAGTGTAAAAGATTTTAAACATGGTAAAGCTGTAGTAACTAGTTTAACTGGTGGCTCATTTTACATTAATAAAAATGGAATTCAATTAAGTCCTGAATACAATGTAGCATTTTCTTTTTGTAACAATAAAAGAGCAGTAATTAAACCAACTATTGAGGATTCATATTATTATATTGATGATAAATTTAATAAATTAAGAAAATTTGATATACCTGAAATTGATCATTGGTACAAAATAGAGTTAGATGATTACACCAAGGGAATTTGTAGTTGGCATGATATTTATTCTCCTTATTTTATGTATGACGTAACAGATAATTTAACTTATGTAGCATCAAATGATAATATTGATTTAGTTGATTCAAATGATGTAAGTGTAAATTTTTCAATTCATTTTAATCAAAGGACTTCACAAGACCAAATTTATAAAGATGAATTAGTGAAGTTTCCAAGTAAAAATAATATTTACATTAGACCAACGAACAGATCTGATTATTTCATTATAGGAAGATCCTATGATTTTACAAACGGATATTCTTATGCAACCAAGGTTGTAAACAAAGTAGGAAAGTTTTCAAATCTTGAACTTATTAATTTTGATTATTTACTAACTGATAAATATATTTATAGCATAAGTGATAATAATGAATTAAATAAGATAAAGAGATTGAAAGATGGAAATACTATAAATGACAAATATATATCAAGAAAATTTCATGATGGATTTTGTGCAGTAAGAAATTTTGATAGAGATAACCCTAAATGGGGCTTTATCAATGAGGTTGGAGAGCTGTTAGGAGGCCAATTAAAATATGAAGATGTATCAGATTTCAAAAACGGATTTGCAATAATAAAACTCAATAATAAAATGGGGATTATTAATAGAAAGTCAAATTTAGTTGGTGAAAAAATTTGGGATAATGTTGGTTTTTTTAGCAAATACTATTTCGTATGTATTAAAGAAGATAAGCAAGTTATAATTGATTCTAATGGAATAGAAGTTTCTCAATATTTTGATAAAATAGGCCCACTTGTTGAAGGTTATGCAATTGTTAATCTAAATGGTAATTTGGGTTTTATTGACAGTAAAGGTAAATTAATAATTAAACCATTTCCGTTTGAATCATTATTTCCTTTTCACAACGGACTTTCACCAGCTAAAATTAAAGGTAAATGGGGCTTTATTGATATTACAGGTAAATTTGTTATATCTCCTATATATCTTGAATTTATTCAGTTCATGGTAAATGATGGTTTTGCATTAGTAAGGGGTGAGGACAAATTTATTAGTAACAATCAATCAAGAGAACTAGCCATTTATATAATAGATCAAAAAGGAAAAAAAATACGAGAAGTACTATATAAAAATTGATTATTAAAACTAAACCAATTTGCTACAAACGCCAAACTCTCCTTACACTGAAGCCAATCCATTACAAAGGTTTCAATAATTATCGAACTATGAATAGTTAGGCATTTATAAAATATTCAAATTTTTTAAAAAAAGTACTTATTTTAAAATTCATTATACAATGTATAATTGGGTTAATTTTTATTTTAATCGGAATTTTGATTGAAAGGCTAGGACTTTCTTTGTTTTAATTCCGCCTTTGCTATGGGCACTGCCTTCAATTTATATGACAAGATGCAGACGAGGTTGCATAAATCGGCATAAACTATCTTTAGTATGAAGGCAAGCCATTTTAAAGCATCCTATAGCTATCGTACTAGGGATTTAAAATGAAAGAGAGTCTCCAGACTCGTTGTTAATCTAATAAATAAAATACAAAAGCTCCTTCGGGAGCTTTTTTTATTTTAAGAATACACACCTAAAGTTCGGAATTAGTAATTCAAAATTTAACATTGCAAGTATTTAAATGATATTAAAATTCAAATTCAAACGAATATATTTGAATCAGTATTTATATAATTAAAAAGCGGAATACATTTAAATCTAGCAGAAACATGAACAATAAACCAAAATACAATCCAAATATTCACCACCGCAGGTCAATCAGGTTAAAAGGATACGATTATTCGCAGGAGGGTTTGTATTTTATTACCATTTGCGTAAAAGACAGGGAATGTTTGTTTGGTAAAATTGAAAATAATGAAATGATATTAAATGATGCTGGCAAAATGTTAAACAAATGGTGGAAAAAAACACCCGAAAAATTTCCTGATATTGAATTGGATGTTTATCAGATTATGCCCAATCATTTTCATGCAATTGTATTTAACACCGGAATTGGCGTAGGGGCGAACCCATGTGTTCGCCCCATTTCGGATAATGAAAATGATTTATAC
>CAMCEM010000194.1 GCA_945873755.1 Chitinophaga pinensis
TGGTAGTTCCAGTTGTTTGTCCTTTTATTGCTACTGTTGCGCCTACAATAGGTGCGCTTCCATCGGTCACTAGGCCTGTTATAGTCCTATTTTGAGACCAAACTGTTACTACAGAAATTATCCATAATAACAAAAAACTAAAAAGTCTTTTTTCCATATCTTTTTTTTAATTAATAATATTCAAATTGTAAAAAATATGTTAAATTTCCATAATTTTTTTTTAGAAATTACATAAATTATTGATAATTAACAGGAAAAAAAAATAACATTTCCGTTTATCATCGAAATTTACCGCAAAAACTATAGGTTTTAAACTATAGTTTTTTTGTAAAAATGTAATTTTTTTTAGTTTTTTTTAATTTAACAATTACGTAATATTTAAGAATATTTTTTTTTGTTAAAAAACTATTTTTCTTTTATAAAAAAAGTACTGAAAATTGGCATTTAAAATAAGGAACTGTCAATAATTTAAAAATTAACATTTCTTATTAAAACATACCTTTTTGGAATGTATTTTTTGTTAAAGATTTATTTTGGATAAAATATTAGTATTAATTTTATACTATATTTATTAGGTATAAAATTATTGTTTTTAAATTCCCCTAATATTCTCCTAATTTAAATGAGTTAATTATTTATTAATTTGAAAAACAAGTTTTTTTTAAGTTATTCGGTGAAAATTTAAAACAATGAAAAACCGTTTTTTGCTTCTTACTTTATTGTTAACAGCAGTATCGTGTATTAATACAAATAGATTTTACCCAAAACATGGTACTACCATGACAAGATTTAGCAATCTTAATGCTTATGTTAATGAAGCTGATGTAACAAATGCGATTAAACTTAAAAAGAAATTCCCAGCAGAAACTGAATTTTTTGCAGATTATATAGTTAAATCATATGAGTTCGATTATTTTGCTGATAACTTAAAAAGGGGCAATCCAATTGGAGTTTTTGAAGAAAATTTTGAAAAATACACCACATTAAAAGATTTTGTAAAATTTAACAAAGCAGAATATTTTAACGATCAAATAAATTTTGATGGTTTTTATATTTTAATGGGTTCAAATAAAAATGCTGATTATTTTAAAAAAGATTATTACATAACCAACTATCAGAGTGGTGGTATTTTTTATAGCGATGCTAAACAAGCGCAATACAATACCAATTTAACGGTTATGGGAACCAATTTAAGGATCAATTATTCTAGTTACATTAAAGATGCAAAATATTTAACCAGCGCTTATTTTTTAGATGGGTTTCCGCAAAAAGAAAAAGTAATTACGTTGGCTATTCCTAGCTATTTAACAGTTGAAATAATTGAGAAGAATTTTGAAGGTTTTACTATTGAAAAATCGAATAAAAAATATTTGATAAAAGACGATAAAGCCAAAACAGATAAAACAACCATTTTCGTAAACGGCATTAATGGAAATAAAGTAAGAACATCAATAAGTAAAAGAAAAGAGGGTAAAGAAAAGCTAAATTATATTACATACATTTTAAAAGATGCACCTGCAATAAAAAATGAAAGATTTGAACCAGGATACTCGCACAATTTACCACACATAGTAATATTAGTAAAAGGAATAAATTTTGATATGGCAAAGCCTTTTAGTAAGCCTACTCCTAAAGAAGTAATTAAAGAAGAAGAAAGGCTTGCAGAAATAGAAAAGGAAGCTGCTAAGGAAGCAAATAAATTATTAGCAAAATCGAAAATAAAAGTAACTGCGGTAGTTAAAAAAGAAGTTTTAAAACCAGTGCCCTTAATTGCAAACGTCAACGATTTGTATGCTCATTACTCACAAATAGCGAATATGAGTAAAAATGACACCTCCGTGTTTGTAGAAAAAGTTAAAAGTATAACTAAAGATAAAACATCTGACTTAGAGAAAATAGAAGCAATTTTTTATTGGGTGCAAGACAATATAAGGTATGTAGCGTTTGAAAATGGAATAGCTGCTTTTAAACCCGATAATTGCCAAGATGTATTTAACAAACGTTATGGCGATTGCAAAGGAATGGCTAATTTACTAAAAAATATGTTAATTGTATTGGGTTACGATGCTCGATTAACTTGGATAGGAACAAAACATTTAAACTACGATTATTTAACACCTAGTATTGTAATTAATAACCACATGATTTGTACTGTTTTACTAAATGGTAAAAAATATTATTTAGATGGAACAGAAAGTTTTATAGGCATTGATGATTACGCAGATAGAATTCAAGGAAGACAAGTTATGGTTGAAAATGGTAAAAATTTCAGTATTGATACTATTCCTGATTTACCAGCTGATAGAAACTTACGTATGCGCAATGCTGTTTTTACCTTAAACGAAAATGTGATTGAAGGCAAAATGTATGAAACCATAAAAGGGGAAAATAAAACAGATATTTTAAGGGCTTTTCACAATGCTCCACTTGACAAAAAAGGCAATGTGATAAAAGATATTATAGACCCCGATGATATTGATATTGATGTAAGTAATATTTCATCGACAGACTTAAGCAATAGGAGAATAGACATAAACTTAAATTACGATTTAACAGTAAGTAATCATTTATTAACTGTTGACAATAGTATTTTTTTAAAACCCGATTTTAATAGAGAGTTTTCATCGTACAAGGTTGATAGCGCACGTTTTTTTGATTTGCAATTTGATCATAAGCTTAATTATGCTTATGACTTAACATATAATATACCTGCTGGGTATAAAGTTGGTTCTGTTCCTCCTAATATTAGTATTGTTAATCCTGAATTTAGTTTAGATTTAAAATACGAAAATTTAGGCAATAGTATTAAATACACCAAATCAATGATTTTTAAAAATGGCAAAATTAGTAAAAGCAATTTTAAACAGTGGAACGAAATGATTGAAAAATTGAGAGCCAATTACAATCAATACATAGTATTAAACAAATAAAAAATACGAAAAAAAAGATGAAATTATTTTTAAAAAATATACAGGTATTTATATTTCTTTTATTAATTACTGTTGGTAATAGCTTTGCCCAATCAGACAATAAAAAGGATTTAAAAAAACTACACGACTTGCAAAATGAGGATACAGAGCCTGCATTTAAAGAATTTAAAACTCCAAAAGAATATACCAATGAATCGATGGTAATGATGGCTGAAAAATTTAAATTAATTCAATCAAAAATTTCAAAAAAACCAACTGCAAATAATCCTTATCCTGAGCAGTATGCTGCTTATGCGCGCATACGTGTAAAATTAAACGATTTAAATGCCATAGAACAATACAGCGATTTTAGTTTTCAGGAGGGCGATGAAATAGAAATAAAAATAGTAAAAGCTGATGGCAAAATTACCGAAATAGATTTAAAAGATGCAGTAGATGGTGAAAATGTAAAAACAAGTAATAGCTATTACAACTATTATTATTTAAGTAGTAAAAAGAAAAAAATTGCAATAAAAAACCTCGAAATTGGTGATATAG
>CAMCEM010000195.1 GCA_945873755.1 Chitinophaga pinensis
AGTCGTTGTTAGTCCTGCTTTGTTACCTTACTATAAAGTTAAAGGTAAAACTGTTGTAATTATTGATATTTTAAGGGCTACTAGTTCTATATGTGTTGCATTTAAAAATGGAGTGGAAAAACTTTTACCTGTTTTAAGTCCTGAAGAATGTATTTTGTTTAAAGAATTTGATTTTATAGTTGCTGCTGAAAAAGATGCAGTAAAAGTAGATGGATTTGATTTAGGAAACTCACCTTTTGAATTTGACAATCCTTTGTTGGCTGGAAAAAGTATTGCTTTGGCTACCACTAATGGAACTAAAGCTGTAAAATACGCTATAGAAAATAATGCTGATAAAATTATTATTGGTTCATTTTTAAATTTTCATGTTTTGTGCAATTATTTAGTTAACGATGAAAATGATTTGATTTTATTGTGTGCTGGCTGGAAAAACAGATACAATTTAGAAGATACTTTATTTGCAGGAGCTGTTGTAAATGAAATAGAGCAACACTATTTTTCTGATTGCGATAGTGCACTTTCAGCTAAATTATTATATGAAACTAATAAAAACAATTTAGAAGAATTGGTGAGAAAATCATCGCATGCAAATAGATTTAAACTGTTACATTTAAATACCGATGATGTTAGTTTTTGCCTTCAATTTAACAAAGCACCTGTACTTCCTATTTTAGAAGGAAATTACTTTAGAATTTAAAATAAGTCCTTTATTATTTATCTTTATTATGTAATTTTTTTTTATTTGTAATTATTAAACAAAACGACTATTTTTTAATTTTTATAATTATATATTGCATACTTATTGAAAAAAGCACTTATAATAATATTTTTAACTTTAGCGAAATTCAGTTTTGCAACGCACATTGTTGGTGGAGCATTTGATATACAGTGGACTAGTGGAACTAATTATGTTATAACATTAAAAGTTTTAAGAGATTGCAGAAGCGGCCAAGCTGATTTTAACAGACCAGATATTAGGGTTGGGTTGTATCAAAAAAACAATAATTCGTTAATTAAATATTTTACTTTAAATTTTATTACTTCAAACAAACTACAATTTATTAGTCCAAAATGTGGTAGCAACACCATTGAATGTACCGAAGAAGGAACATATAGATCTACAGTTTCATTGTCGAACTTAAATAGTAATTTTGGGTATTATATAAGTTGGGAAAGGTGTTGTAGAAATAGTATCATAGATAATATTAATGCACCTGGAGATGCAAGTTCTGCTTTTTATGCTGAACTACCACGAAATAGTTTTAATAATTCATCGCCAAGGTATACTAACAATCCTGTTACTTTAATGTGTATTGGAATTCCATTTAATTATAATTTTAATTTTATAGATGCAGATAACGATTCATTGGTTTACACATTAGTAGATCCATTAAATGGTAATTTAGATAGAAATGAAAATAATGGCAATCCAAACAGTCCAGTAAATTTTTCGGGTCCGTATGGACCAATAAGTTGGTTAACTGGTTTTAATGCTAACAATGCAATCCAAGGAACCCCATCTTTATATATAAATAGACTTACAGGAGAAATAAATGTTACACCAAACAGTGTTGGAACTTATGTGGCTTCAGTAAAGGTTGACGAATATAGAAATGGTGTAAAAATTGGAGAAGTTAGATTAGAATTACAGTTTAATGTTGTTGCATGTGCACCTAATCCCCCGCCAGTTATTAGTTATAGCGATACTGGAAATGCCACAATTCAAAAAACATTTTACGATGTAGAAATTCCTAACACAATTTGTTTTGATATTAATGCAAGTGATTTAAGTACTCCCGGAGACTCATTGTATATGACCATCACTTCTCCTCATTTTAAATCGAGTTATACCAGTCAACCCAACGTAGCCAAAACTAAAGCAGGTTTTAGAAGCATAAATAATAGATTTTGTTGGCAAACAACATGCGAATTATCTAAAGTTGGCTCCGTTACTTTTACCTCCGAAGTAAAAGACAATGGTTGTCCGTTTCCTAGAACATCAAAAAATGAAATTATTGTTCGTATTAAACCAATGAGGGCTATGCCCCCACCAGTTTTTAATTGTATAGGAATTTTAAACAACAGAACACAATTAAATTGGAGTGATACAAATACGTCTGTTTTATTAAAAAGTTATAGAATTTACAGAGGCATAAACGATACAGGTTATGTATTGATTACTGAAATTGGAAAACTAATTAATCAGTTTATTGATAACAATTCGCCTAACAATAAAATTATTAATTACACCTATAAAATTGCAAGTATTAATGAATGTGACTCAGAAGGGATTGCTACAAAACCTTTAGGAACAGTTTCTAGCATTCCAGTAATTTTCAAAAATGATAGCTTAAACATTAAAATATTATCGGATACCATTTCATTTGATGTTTACAAAAACAAATGTTTTACAATAAAAGCTGGAGATGAAGGAGATTCATTGGTTATGAAAATTTCATCATCACTTTTTAGTTTAAATAATGTTGGAACTTTGCCAACAGTTAACCAATTGGTTTATGGAAAAGACAGTGTGAAGAGCGAATTTTGTTGGACACCTGCTTGTGAAGCTTACCAATTAGGTTATATTCCAATTAATATTGAAGTTCAAGATTTAAAATGCCCAATTGTAAATATTTCTAATAAAATAATTTGGATAAAATTAATTGCACAACCACCTGTAGAATCGACTGACATGCTGTGCATGACATTAAGTAACGACAACCAAACATATGTTTATTATGGCGATACTTCTAATATTGAACGTTTTAATTATTTTTTAGTATTTAGGGGAATTGATTTTAAAAATTATCAAGTTATTGATACCATTTGGAACAAAGGACCAAGGTACTTTTTAGATAAAAATACGCCTAACAATAAAAAAATTAACTACACCTATTTTATGATAGGGGTAAATAAATGTGGTTTATGGGGGCAACCAAGCGATACAATAAGTACGTTTGAAGAAATTGAATATATACCAAAACAACAAAATTTATTTACTGTAACTGTAGTTGAAAATCAATTTTTAAGAGTGAGTTGGCCACCTAGCACTGAAAAAGATTTTGCCAAATATTATTTATTTAAATCTGATGATAATGGAAAAACATTTGGTGCTTTAGATACTTTTGAAAATGTAAATGATACTTTTTATAACGACTTAGATGTGGATGTAAATAAACAATCATATTGTTATCATTTAATAATGTTTGATACTTGCGATAATATAGGCCCACAAGGAAAAATCTCGTGTTCAATTTTGTTAAAAGGTAAATCGGTTTATTTGAAACATAACTTAGACTGGAACGAATATATAGGTTGGGTAAGTGGAGTAGATAATTATCAAATTGAAAGAAGGTATGTAACTAAAAAATTTGAATCGTTG
>CAMCEM010000196.1 GCA_945873755.1 Chitinophaga pinensis
AGTTGGAATAATAGAAACCATTCTAAAAAGTTGTAAATCGTTTAATCTGCTATAAGTTTTTGATAGGTTATTTTGTTGAAAAATATCGCCCGATGTTAAAAAATTCATTTTTGTCAAAATAGTCGAATTTATTTCACAACCATTGGGTATATATTTAAAACCACTTGCTTGAAAAGTATCTTTTATATTGCTTAAATTTTTAATAGAAGGTTCAACTTCTATAGTAATATTTCTAATTTGAAATACTTTAAAAGGTTTTAGTTCCTCTTTGTTTTTTATGTTAATGTCTACGGCAATATAGTCTTCAGCATAATTGGTATCTATATTATAATCAATATATTCTTTCGAAAAAGTATAATATCCATTATTTCTAAGTAAAGTTAATATTCTGTTTTGTTCATTGAGTAAATTTTCTCTTTTTAAACCTCTACCCATTTTAATATCACTATCGTCCATTGAAGCATTTATAACTTCAAACATTTTTTTATTGGAACAATTAATATTTAATTTTGCGTACCTAAAATGATTATTTAGTTTGATATTATAAGTTACAATTTTCCGTTCTTTTAAAAATTTAGTATCCTTTACTTTGTAACTTATTACGGAATAATAATACCCTTGGGATTTTAAGTAATTACGCATAGCTCTAATACTTGTTTCAATCATAGTTGAATCTAATATTACTGGAACTTTTCCTAAATCATCTCTTAAAAATCTTTTTAATTTATTATCGCCATTTGCAGCATCGCCTAATCTATAAAAAAACACATTTAACCTTACCAAACCTAAAAATTTAAGTCCAGGTTTTTGTTTTGTTTGGCTTTCTAATTCCGATTGGTGAAAACGACTTTCTGATTTTTCAAAAATTTCAATTTTGTTTTTAACCAATTTAGGCCCTTCACGTTTATTTAATCTACTTATATTGCAAGCATTTAATACTATTATTGAAAATAGAATTATTAACAGGGTTATATTTTTATTTATGCTTAACAAACGTACAATACAATTTTTAAAAAGTTTAAAAAACAAAAGCACTCGATACTCCGAAGGATTTTTTTTGGCCGAAGGTAGTAAAACTGCTATTGAAATTCTAAATTCAAATTTACACATTGAGGCCATTTATGCCACAAATGAATGGTGCAATATATTCCCTATTTACAAAAACGACACCAAACTATTTATATGCACCGAAAAGGAAATAGAGCAAATAAGTTCATTAAAAAGTACACGCGATGTTATTTTACAAGTAAAAATAAACGCTATTCCTTTTCAAACCAATAATATTATAAACTCTTTTACTTTGGTTTTAGACGATATACAAGACCCCGGAAACTTAGGAACTATTATAAGAATTGCCGATTGGTATGGAATTAAAAACATAATTTGTTCGGAGCAAACAGCTGATTGCTATAACAATAAATGTATACAAGCCACAATGGGTAGCATAGCCAGGGTGAATGTGTTTTATACTTCATTATTAAATTTTTTCGAACAAAATACATTACCAGTTTATGGCGCATTTATGAATGGTGAGAGTGTTTCAACTATGAAAATAGAAAAACCAAGTTTATTAATAATTGGCAATGAAGGCAAAGGAATTGATAAAATTTTAAACTCATTTATAACTAAAAAAATAAGTGTGAACCGAATTGGAAAAGCCGAAAGTTTAAATGCTGCTATTGCAACTGCAATTATTTGTGATAGATTTTTGAATTAATAAATTGCAAAGCAACTAAATTTATTTTATAACTGACTTAATATAAACATTAGAAATATTTTATGAAGAGAATATTTTTTTTTATTTTAATTATTAGTAGCTTTTTTAAAATAAAAGCACAAGAAATAATGGTTACTGGTGGTTTTAATATGCCATTAGCTCCTTATGAAACCAAGGACATTTTAGACAGTAAAAACGGTAGGGCTTTAAATGGTTTCAATTTTAAAATTGATTATGTTTTTTTAAAACAAACTAAATTAAATTTTAGCTTAAACGCCCTTTATTTTTCAAACCAATATGATATTGAAAGTATAGAAAATCAATACAATACTGTTTATGCTAAAAAGTCAAAGTTCATTTCTATAAAACCATATACAGGAGTTGGTTTTGGAGGCAGTATTTTATATTATTTTACTCCATTAAAAAATAAAATTAAAGGTTTTTCAAAAATTACATTAGGTCAACTTTTTGTAAACTCGCCCGAATACTCACAAACTGATAGTTTGGAATACATTAAATTTTTAAGTTTAAATTCAAGTAACATTTTTTGGAATTTAGGTGCTGGCATTGATATTGGAGTTAATTCAAACCTTTCAATTATAGCTTATGCTGAATATTTTTTAAGTAAAGTAGATTTTGGAAGCGTAAAAGCCAGCAATGCTGCTGGTCAAATTGCTACTTTTCCTTCAACAAAAATTAATGAACAAGAGTTTGGGATGTTAAATTTTAATATAGGATTGAGTTATAAGTTTTATAACCAAACTGATAAGTTAAAGCAAAGAAAAAAGACAATAACCCCTAGTTTTTAAACTATTTGTTGGTTAAAATTTGAACCAATTGTTCCATGCCATCGCTGGCTTTTGCTTCTATAAAATGAATGTTTTTATTTCTATCTACCGGTACTTTTTTAGGATCAATTACATATAAAGGTTTGGTGCTGCTTAAATATTTTAATAAACCTGCTGCTGGATACACTTGCAAACTGGTACCTATAACCAACATTAAATCGGCTTGTTGTACCATTTTAGTTGCAGGTTCAATATTAGGAACTGCCTCGCCAAACCATACTATATTTGGCCTTAGCTGAGAACCAAACTCACACCTTTCGCCCATTTTCATTTCCCAACCATTTATTTCATACAATAAATTATCATCGTAAGTACTTTTGGCTTGGGTAATAATGCCATGCAAATGCAATATATTTTTACTTCCCGCTCGTTCGTGTAAATTATCAACGTTCTGAGTAATTATTTGAACATCAAATTTGTCTTCTAATTGTTTTAATAAATAATGTGCTTGGTTAGGTTCAGCTTCTAAAACATTTTTTCTACGCATGTTATAAAAATCGAGCACCAAAGGCATATCTGCTTGCCAAGCAGCTAAAGTAGCCACATCTTCTACTCTATAACCTTCCCAAAGTCCATCGCTATCCCTAAAAGTTTTTAAACCACTTTCGGCACTGATTCCAGCTCCACTTAATACTACCAGCTTTTGTTTCATTGGATACGAAATTTAAAGACTACAAAAATTACAAGGTTACAAAGTTAAAAAATTACAATGTTACAAAATTATAAAATTACAAGGTTACAAAGATTGAAAAAATTACAAAGATTACAATCCCGATGAATCGCATTG
>CAMCEM010000197.1 GCA_945873755.1 Chitinophaga pinensis
AAATCTATTCTATCACCAAGACCAAAATAATATCCACCTTGGCGAAGGTTTGGACCTCTTAAAGCATCAATGCCATATTGGGGTATAATTATTCCTGATTGTTGACCTCTTTTTAAAGGAAAAATTCCAAAAGGTAAAATTAAAGGAGTTTTTATTCCTTCAATTACAAAAATTGCAGGGCCTGTAATTAATTTTTTTCCTGGAACTACTTTAATTTTTTTTGAACCAATGTAAAAGTGCGGGTGTTCTGCATCGCAGGTTGTGTAATAAGCACCATCAATATAAAAATTATTTTCTGGATCGCGTTTTACATTGGTACCTTTTACAAAACCTTCGCCTTCTTTAGTTTTAAATTCCTTTAAATACCCTTTTTTTGTTACATAGTTGTATATTATTTTAACTGCCTTGTAATCGTTTGCTCCTTGTTTAAATTCTGGAGTACCTAATAATTTTCCTAAACTGTCTATTTTTCCCAAACTGGTAATAGTATTCCTATTTAGGTCTATTGTGATGCGGTCTGAGCTGTTGTTTAAGTCTTCATAAAAAACCCGTGAGTCACTATATAAATCAAGCGTTCGCAGCGAATCAATATATACAATTGAATCTTTGGCAGTGTAGTTGACTATACTTTTAATAGCTGAATTAGTTCTTGGTAAATAATTAGTAGAATCTAGTTGAAGGCTGTCGTTATTTTTAGTGTTGTTTTTTGAACTTAATTTTTCATTGTTTAAAATTAAACTATCTGATATTGAATCGTTTAATTTGTCAACACTTATTTTAATGGAAGTAGAATCGGTTTTAGTAGTTTTTTTTACCTTTATTTGTTGTGCAATTGAAACATTAAAATTAAAAATACTACTAACAAGTAATACATGAGCAAATAATTTGATTCCTCTAAAAACAAGGAATCTATTTAAAAGTAAAAGATATGGAAATGTATAATTCATTTTTAAGACTTGCAAAACTAATCAATCTTGGCAAATTCACTAAGATTGAAAATTTCATGCCACTTTTAGTGTTGTTGATATCTATTAATGCAGCCCTACCAGCTTTAAATAAGCGGCAGGTAAAAACTATAGTAATTGATGCTGGACATGGAGGTCATGACCCTGGATGTAATTACTCGGGTGTAAAAGAAAAAGAGGTAACTTTAAAAATAGCACTGGCTTTAGGTAAAAAAATAAGTGAAGAACTTTCTGACGTTAAAATAATTTATACCAGAAAAACTGATGAATTTGTAACTTTATATGATAGAGCAAATATAGCCAATAAAAACCAAGCAGATCTTTTTATATCGATACATTGTAATGCAAATAAAAATGTTGCCATTAAAGGTACTGAAACATTTACAATGGGATTGCACAAAGCAGAGGGCAATTTAGATGTTTCGAAACGAGAAAATGATGTTATTTTAATGGAAAAAAACTACGAAGAAAATTATGAAGGTTTTGATCCAAATTCACCAGAAACACATATTATTCTTTCATTACACCAAAATGCATATTTAGATAAAAGTTTAGATTTAGCTGCTAGAATAGAAAAAAATTTCATTAAAAATAAAGTAAATACGAGCAGAGGAGTTAAGCAAGCAGGTTTTGTTGTATTGTGGAAAACTAAAATGCCAAGTATTTTAATTGAAACTGGATTTTTATCGAATAAAAGTGATAGAGCTTTACTTACAAGTGAAGAAGGAATAACAAAAATAACTTCAAATATTACTAGTTCATTGGCCGATTTTAAGCATTCAATTGAAGGAGTTCAAGCTAAAAATAATAATGATTAACAATTAATATAATTAATTATTTTTAGTCAAAAAGCTATACTTTTGCATGAGTTTTTTAAATAAAAATATTTGTGGAAATAACAAAAGAAGCTAAAGTAGGATTATTTGTAGCTGTTGCAATAGGATTTTTATATTTTGGATATAATTTTTTAAGAGGTAAAAAGTTTTTTTCTACCTATAAAACATATTATATAATTTATAATAATGTAGAAGGTTTAGCAAACTCAACTCCGGTTTATGTTAATGGTTTTAAAGTAGGGCAAGTAGAGGAAATATCGATGCCTGATATGTTCAATACGGATAGTATTTTAGTTAGAATTTTTGTTCAAGATAAAATACAAGTAAAAGAAAATTCACAGGCTTTAATTACCAAATCGGGTTTGTTAGATGGAAATGTAATAAGTATAAATTTTGATAACAAACCGGCTTCAATACTTACCGATGGTTCATACATTACTGGTTTTAGGGAAGAAGATTTTTTTACATCAATTAATAATATGGTTGCTCCTATAAAATCGAAAAGCGAGCACGTTTTAGCCACCCTTGATAAAGTTTTAAATTCACTTCAAATAGTTTTTAATGAAAAAGGAACTGTAAATTTAACCAATAGTGTGGTTGATTTAAGTGCAGCGCTTCATTCATTAAGATTGACATCTGAAAACATGAATAAAATTGTGAATGACAATGGTAATTCGATTAGTAAAACCTTAAATAATGTTCAATCTATTTCATCAAATATTGCAAAAAACAACGAAGACATTTCAAAGGGCATAAAAAACTTCAATAAGTTAAGTGATTCTTTGGCTAGTTCTAATCTGAAATCAACCATAGATAATTTAAGTAAAGTATCGAAGGAATTGGCGGTTATTACAGAAAAAATGAATAGAGGCGATGGCACTTTGGGCAAAATGGTGAACGATAAAGAGCTATACGATAATTTAAATAAAAGCACAAAAGAATTAAACTTATTGTTAAAAGATATGCAACGTTATCCTGGACGTTACATCAATGTTTCTGTTTTTGGTAAGCCAGCAAAAAAAGCAGAAGCAAAACGAGATGGTGATATAAAATCAGGAGTTTATAAACCTGAATAATTTTTAAAGTGATGAATAAATTTTTTAGAGGATTTTTTATTGGAGCGGTAATTACTGCCATTGCTGCATTTTTGGCTCAAAAGGTTGATTGGCAAAAAGTAAAAAGAGATTTGTTTGGCAATTAGTTTTTAGCCACAGATTACACAGATTACGCGGATTGTAATTTACTAGGACAAACTAACTTTTAATTTTACTTAAAGCTTTCAAAATTTTTCCTCCACGGTTTTTATAGCCTGGCAGTGCACCGTGCATGTGCATTTCAATACAGTCGTATAATTCGTGGGCTAAATCGGGTTCTTGAAGTGTTAAATTATAAAGTACTGTCATTGCAAAAACCCTAATGGCTACTGCTTCTTTTGGGTTGTTTAATAATTGAAAACAATATTCCAAAGTGATGCCTTGTAGTTTTTTAGGAATGGTGGT
>CAMCEM010000198.1 GCA_945873755.1 Chitinophaga pinensis
TTCTACATCGTCCATTCTTTCATCGTTCGATATAAATAAAACTGAATATTCTAAACTATATAATTTTTCAGCAAGATTTGTTCCAGCATATGTTTTTCCTTCTTGCTCTCTATTACTTATAATTGTAATTAGGTAATTATTTATACCATCAGGATGATTTTCTAATTCAATTTTTAAATTTGAAACAGCATAATCTAACAAAGTATTTTCTAATCGTGCAGTAGTTAAATCAGTTGAACTTGTTAAAGGCAATGCACTAAATAATTTTAATCCTGTAAGTTCTTCTGCTCTTGCAGTATCTTTTATTGATGAATCTAAAATTTCGCGAGTAACATAATAAGTTAGCAATAAAAAGAATGCTGCTAAAAATGCAATTACAATTAATAACACCCTTCTACTAGGTAAAGGATTTGTTGGGAACGAAGCCGAATCCATTATTTGCAAGCTATTACTCATTTCTATATTCTGTTGGCGTAATTTAGCCAAATGCAAGCCATGTAATATTTCTAAATATTGTCTTTCTGCTACATCAATTTCTCTTTCTAATCTATTCATTTGCATGCCAAGTGGAGAAAATTCTACATACTGACGATCAAATTCTTTTCTTCTGTCAACATGAACTTTTAACCTAGCTTCCGATTCATCAGTTGCTAAAGTTTCGCTTAACCATTTGTTTAATAAATTATCTTGAGGTACCGATTCAATAGTATTATTTAAACTGAAATGTTCTAATACGTATAATTGAATTTCTTTTTTTAATGACTCAGCTTTGTTAATAATAGGAACTATGGTATTAGAAGGATTACCAAATATTTTAGCTTTTTCTAACTGCTCATTTACCACACCTAATTCTTTTCTCAATCTGTTTAGTTCAGCATTTGTTTTTAATAAAATTTCTCTGCTTTCTAATTTATCTTCTAAACGAGCAACAGCTTTTTTACTAGCTTCAAAATTCGATAATTCTTTGTAGTAATTAGTTTCATTACTTTCTTTTTCTTCAGCTAAAAATTTAGTTTGCTCTAGGTAGTTAATAATTTTATTTCTCACTCCAAAATCTTTCAATTTGTCTTCCGAATAATTCAAATCGGCAGCAGCTTCTTTTAAACGTGCTTCAAACCATTTTACTACATTTATGGTTTCTGAACCTTTTAAGTTTTTAAAACGAGTTATAAATGTTTCTGATAAAAATCTAACAGTCCATACAGCAACACCTGGGTCGCTTGCTTTGTAACTAAGATCAACGAAATCTGAAGCTTGTTTTCTTTCTACTGTTAAGTTTGAATTTATAACTTGTATACTATAAAAACCAGTCGTTTTATTCACTAATTGTTCTATAATATTATTACTACCCGAACGCAATTCTTTAAATATTTTATCAACTGTTTCTGCTTCATTTTTTCCAATTAAAGTACTTCTTTCATCATGTGGAATTTGTTTTGCCAATACATCAAAACCTTCCTGACTAAGTACTGAAATTTCTGGCTCTTGTAACATTAAATGTTTTGCTAATAATTTAATAGATACCTCCTCCAAAGTTTGACGAGAATGAATAGTTACCATTAAATTGTCGAATGCATTATTAATAGCAAAATAATCAAATGTCGAAATTGCACCTTCGCCAGTATTTGCTAAGTTAAAGCCTGATGCGATACCAGTATATACACTCGTTCCAGAAACGTATTCCTTAGGCATTTTTGCAGTTAAAAAATAAACTAATACTGCAATAATTGAAGGAAACAAAATAAGCCATTTTAGCTTTTTCCTTAATATTCTTGTAAACTGTGAAAAATTCATATTCTTTAATTTTTAATTTTGTTTAACTTTTAATTATTTACCTAATTATAATCCTTAACGTTTCAATGTATACAACTTAACTCCAAGTATTACTTGTAATCTTTCATAATAGTTAGTGTAAATCCTTCTTGCATCTTCTTGAGCTGCTATTGCAATGGCATAAACGTTTTTCTGACGAGCATATTCACCAATTTTAATAATTCCCTCTTTATACTCTTTTTCGGCAACAGCACATGCCACTTGCTGCACAAATAAATCTTCATTTCTTACAGTAAATATTCTTTGTGCTCCTATCATGTTTGTATAATAATCTGCTATATCTTTTTTATAATTAAATGCTTCAACATCTTTTTTATGCTTGGCTACCATCCATGCTTCTCTAGCTTGACCGACTCTTCCTTTATAACCTAAGTAATCAAAAGCTGTTAGCCTAATATCAATACCTGCTCTAAACCCTGCAACTTGTGTGTTGTATTGTGTTACATTTCCTCCCGGATTAGAAACTGGTATAGCAAACAATGGAATATCACTTAAGGTGTAATTAAAAAATACACCTAAACCTTGAGTCCAAAGTCTTTTTACATAATGCATATTCCAATAAAATGAATTGGCTTGTGCTTGCTCTAACCTTTGTAATGGATTATTTCGCAATCCAATTACATATAACGAATCTAATGGTGGTAGATATTCTTCAATATTCAGTTTAGGATCAATAATACTGTCGGCAGGATTTTGACCTTTGACATTAAATTGAATTACCATAAAAAGAATTAAACCAAAAATTTTAAATAACTTTCTCATACGATTTAGTGAGCTAATATTTTTTATACATTTACTTGGTTCAAATTAAGACTATAGAATGTTACAAAATGTTTACAGTTATTTACATTAAATGTCGCTATGTCTATTTTATTAAAACATGATATAAACAATATTTTATTTTTATTTGTAGTAAAATAATAAAAATATTACATTGACCTTATGCCAATAGTAAAAGACAGAGATATAATAGTAGTTGGTTTACAACCTTGGGATGGAGAAATTGGAAGCAATTGTAAGAACATTGCTATAGAGTTTGCCAAACATAATAGGGTTTTATATATTAATTATCCACTAGATAGAATAAGTATTAAACGAAAATCAAACAATCATTTAATAGCAAAAAGAATTGATATAATAAAAAATAAAAAAAACAGTTTATTACAAATAGATAATAGTACTTGGCAACTTTATCCAACCTGTATTTTAGAAAGTATTAATTGGATTCCTTTTACTTTTTTATTTAAAATATTTAATAAAATAAACAATAATCGTTTTGCAAACGAAATAAATAAAGCAATAAAAATATTAGATTTCAAAGACTATATACTTTTTAATGATAGCGATATGTTTCGAAGTTTTCATTTGCCCGAATTATTAAAGCCCGAAACTAGTGTTTATTATACAAGAGATAATATGATGAGTGTTGGTTATT
>CAMCEM010000199.1 GCA_945873755.1 Chitinophaga pinensis
GGTAATGAAGATTCAAGCAGTAATTTTTGAGATTCAACCAAAATTTCGGGAACATTTATTTGTTCTTGCACTGCATAAAAATTATCCAAAAATGAAGTTTTTTGATTGGTGTTTGTAAACTTATTTACATTTTCTTGATTGGCATAATATTTTTTACTACTGTTTGCACCAGCCACCCATTGCCAACTGCAAACATTACTTGCCCAATCGCCATCGAGTAAATGATAATACATCCATTGAGCTGGATGTTGCCAATGCGATTTAGCTATATTGCATACCACCGAAGCAGTATACATGCGGCAATGATTATGCATATATCCACTTTGGTATAATTGCATAATGGCATTGTCAATTCCTAATATACCAATTTGTGCATTGATAATTTGAGTAGGTATTCCGTAATTTAATACTGACTGTTGCGCCTGTTTTATTTCGCTATTCAAATGTTTTGTTTGACCAACTCTTTGAAAATAATCTCGCCAACACAGCTCTTTCACAAATGATTCTATTTCGTGTATTTTATAACCTTTTGCTATAACATTTGAAAGTACTTGTTTGGTGCTAATAATACCCCTCGAAATATATGGCGATAAATAGGTGACAGCCCCATTAACATAATTTCGGGTTTTTCCATACTTTATAGGATCTATTTCTTCTATTTTTTCAAGAATGGTTTTAAAATCTGTTGCAAATTTTAATTCCATTTATCGTTTACTTATTTTATTCATCGAAATGGTTTTTTGTAGGCTACATTTAAACCTATCTATTTCAGGGTTTCTTTTCATGGCATGTTTTTGACTAACGCCACTGTTCACTCTTTTTCGCCATAAGTTAAAACTACTGCGTTTTAACTCCTTCCGCATTAACTTAATTACATTGG
This sequence comes from Chitinophaga pinensis, assembly GCA_945873755.1. Taxonomy (GTDB): domain Bacteria; phylum Bacteroidota; class Bacteroidia; order UKL13-3; family UKL13-3; genus JAAFJM01. The sequence goes on from CAMCEM010000199.1 coordinate 881, forward strand.
CTTCAGTAAAATTAAATTGTATTTTTATGGCTTCAAAAGGAGTGCGGTCTTCCCAAGCCATTTCTATAATTCTATCAATATCTTTTTGTTCCATTTAAAAAAATTTAAAATTGAGTTCGTTTCCAGTTTACTGTTACCAGTGATCCTTCAGCAACAATTACTGAGTTTGGTTTTTGTTTATTTAAAATAGCAAAATCGTTTCCATACATGGATGTAAAATCACATTCAATAGAATAATCATTTACTTTATTTACCTCCCACCTTGGGTGATTTACCTTGTATTCCTGAGAAACTTGACTGCTAATTTTTGTATAACCATAGTAATGTTCAAAAATAAACTCCTCTACACTATTGGATAACATTTGCTCATTTTCATTATCAGTATTTACCGCTATATGGTTCCATTTATTATTTATTTTCCATTCATATTTTATGTTCTTGGAAATAGCTGAGGACACAATTTTATTTTTTGTAGGTATAGCTATATAATGTTCTTTGTAAAGTTTATTGGCAAGCCACGCTACTAGTTTGTATGGAACTGTTTCATTTATAAAAACAACTCCTCTTTTAATATTATTTCCTTCCACTCGTTTTACATAAAAACGCAAATTGATTTCTTCAAAAGTACCTAATAATGGAATAGGAATATGAAACAAGCTGGTTTGCTTAAACATAAATCCAACTAAACTTACGTAAGCTTTATTTTCAAAAAAATCTAATTCTACTCCCTTTGGTAAATATGGTTTTAGTAAGTTTGGATTTACTTCATAATTTGCCATTATTAAATTTTCCCATCGGGCCGATAAAAAAGTTTCAGTCATTTAATTTTGTATAAATATTAGTAAGTAATTTAAAAAAACTTATTTCAATTGCATGTTTTATTTGAATTAGCAGTATTTATTAAAAATAAATAAGAATTAATTACAAATATATTAACTATAAAAAGTTGAATTTGTTTAATAATAATTTTTTAAATTTTTTTAATAAATAAATCATAATAAATTGCAAATTTTATCATAAATGAAAAAAAATATAGCTTATAGGCTATATTTTTAAAATTTATTTAAAAAATAAATACCTAATATACATCATTTTGTGATTTTTTTTATTTTTAATTGAAACAAATATCAAAAAAAGTAAGTTGAACTCAATATTATTGTATTACATAAATTAAATTAAAAAAACAAAAATTATGCATCAAAATTTACTTTCTGCAATATTACCTATTGCAAACAACAATTACGTAGCTTTCACATTTTTCGTGGGCTGTATGGCTATGATGGCCGCTTGTGTTTTCTTCTTTTTTGAAATGTCTAACGTAGAGAAAAAATGGAGAACATCCATTCTAGTGTCAGGACTAATTACTTTTATCGCTGCAGTACATTATTATTACATGCGCGATTACAATTTATCTACAGGCGAATCACCAGTATTTTTCCGTTATGTAGATTGGATTCTTACTGTGCCTTTGATGTGTGTTGAATTTTATTTAATTACCAAAAAAGCAGGCGCTAAAATTGGTTTATTATGGCAATTAATTTTTGCTTCAATCATAATGTTAGTTACAGGTTACATTGGTGAAGCAATTTATGGTAAAGAAACTCAAAGCTGGATTTGGGGATTAATTAGTGGTATTGCTTATTTCTATATAGTATATATTGTATGGTTTGGTGATGTAGCTAAATTAGCTAGCAATGCTGGTCCTGCAGTTCAAAAAGCAGTTAAAACACTTGCTTGGTTTGTATTAGTAGGTTGGGCTATCTACCCTATAGGTTACATTGCAGGTACTGCAGGTGGTTTATTTGGAATGAGAATTTGGGAAGGTTTATCAATGGATGTAGTTTACAACATTGGTGATGCCATTAACAAAATTGGATTCGGTTTAGTGATTTATGCACTAGCACAATCTGACAAATCAACTTCAAACGCTTAATTAAATTAGCAAATATTAAAAAAAAGTGTGATACAAAAAGTATCACACTTTTTTTTACTCTAAAATTAACTCAAAAAACCATGAAAAGAATTGTACTATTATTATTAGGTTGTATGTTGCTTTTAGTTCAAAAGTATCTTATTCCTTTAAGTACCAATTCTCAATTCATTGTTTTTTTAGTAGGTATAGTATTGCTTGGAGTGCCTCATGGAGCAGCCGATTTATTGGTAGCAAATCGATCGGCAGATGCAAGTAAAAAAACATTTTCAAGTGTTAAGTTTTTATCAATTTATATAAGTCGTTTATTTTTATTTGCAGCCGTTTTTTGGTTCTTTCCTGTAATTGGTAATTTGTTATTTATATTTTTTGCAGCATATCATTTTGGAGAAACAGATTTGAACCAATTTAAAACAAATACACTTTTAGGAAAATTGTTTGTAATTA
>CAMCEM010000200.1 GCA_945873755.1 Chitinophaga pinensis
CTTTGGTTCGTTCCTTTACAATAATTAGCATAATATTACTGACGCCAATAACGCCTGCAAGTAAAGTTCCAATTCCTACAACCCAAACCAATAATTCAATTCCTCTAAATAAACCCATTAATTTTTCAAACTCATTTTCGCTGTTCCAACTACCAATTGCCCTTTCATCGAGAGGAGAAATGGAGTGCCTTTGTTTTAAAATGGTTTTAATTTTTTCTTCTACGAATGATGCTTTTATATTTTTTTTAGCTGTTAAAGTAAACCAACCTATTTTACCACCAAAGTTAAATGCATTTTGAAAAGTAGTAAAAGGAATATAAATGGTTTGCATTTTTTCTTGTGCATCTTCCCCTGCATTATCGGCTTTTACTGTTCCAATTACTTTAAAATAAACACCATTTATTTGAATATATTTTCCTAAAGGGGTTTCATTAAATGGGAATAAAATTTCAACTACTCGTTGAGCAATTATACAAACTTTTCGTTTTTCTTTAATGTCTAAATCGTTTAAAAAACGGCCTTCTGGAATTTTAAAAGTTTGTATTAATTTAGTTTCAGGAAAGTCGCCTCTTACTGTAAAAGCACCCGTATTTTTTCCACGTACTACATTGTTTTCACCTCTGTAACCTCCAAGTTGTGCAGCTGGAGCAATAACTGCCAATTCAGGCACATTGTCTTTTATAATTTGAATGTCATCAACTTTAAAATCAAAATTTCTACCTCTTGGCAAACCTTTATAAGCTATTGATGTGCCTTGCGACCATAAATAAACAGCATTTTTAGCCGAACCACCAAACGAACTACTTACACCATTTTCCAAACCATGCCCTGAACCTAACATAATTATAAGCATAAATATACCCCAAAACACACCAAAAGCGGTTAACGTAGTTCGAAGCTTATTCTTGCTTAGAGTTTGATATATTTCGTTTATTTTATCCATTTTTATGAATGCGGAGTTCGGAATGCCAAAAATTCGGAATTATCTGAGTTCGAAGTTCGGAGTGCCAAAAATTCGAAATATTTTGCATTTAGATAAATTTCAACATTATTATTCATTTTATATTTTTCATTTTCATTCACTTCGCACTTTTGTCATTCCGCACTCCGCATTTATTTTAGTTCACTCCGCACTCCGCAATTTTATTTATTTTCTTTTGCTGTTTTGCCTGATGAAGTAAAAATTGCAGTTAATTCATTTGCTTCTTTTTTTAGATTTTCAATTTGATTTTCTGTAAGTAATTTTGACATTTCAATTAATTCTAACCAATAAACACATTCATCGGCTTCTTCTTCAACTATTGTTATTTTTGAAATAAAGTCAGCTTTTGAACGAGCTCTGCAGGCTGCCCTATAGTTTGCACCAACCGAGGTTGCTGCCCTTAACAATTGGTTACCGATAACTTTTGCAGGTTGTGAATTATCTAATGCTTTAGTTAAATTAATGATTTCTAATGCAAACTTTTGAGTTCTAATTTTTAAATTGTTATAGTCATTCGACATAATTTTTATAATAATTTTAAAAGTGAAAAATATTTTGAGTTCGGATTGCGAAATGCCAAAATTCGAAGTATTTTGTTTTAATATTTATTTCAAATATAATGTTCATTTTATAATTTTTCATTTCATTCACTTCGCACTTTTGCCATTCCGCACTCCGCATTTATTCAGCTCTCAAGGCTTCAATAGGTTGAATTTTTGCTGCATTTCTAGCAGGAATTAGTCCAGCTAAAAAACCAGCTAATATTAAAACAAAAAGTGCTATTAAAACTACACTTATACTTACACCTGGGTTTCTGAAATAATCACTATTGGGCATATATTTTTGTGCTAATTCCAATAAACCAATTCCAAGCATCATTCCAATATAACCCGAAATAGCAGTTATAAAAATACTTTCTTGAATAATTAATGAAACAATGCTAAAAGGAGTTGCGCCTAATGCTTTCCTAATTCCAATTTCTTTGGTTCTTTCCTTTACTACAATCATCATAATATTGCTTACACCTACAATGCCAGCTATTAAAGTACCTATTCCTATAATCCAAACAAATAGTTGAATTCCTTGAATTAAACCCATTATTCTTTTAAATTCTATTAAATTATTCCAAACAAAAACCGCTTTTTTATCGTTAGGGTCAAAATGGTGGCGTTGTGCTAAAAGTTTGTAAACATCTTCTGATATTTTAACACTTTTTTCCATTTCACTTTCAGGCAATGTAAAAATAATTTGATCTAATTTATTATCATTTCCAAAAACTTTTTGCGATGTGCTTATGGGTATATATGCTCTTCTATTATCGTTGGGTCCACCAGCATCTTTAAAAGTTCCTACTACTTTAAAAGGAATATTATTTATATTTAATATTTTATCAATTGGATTTTCTTTTATAAATAATTCATCAACAACTTGGTTGCCAATAACACAAATTTTTCGGGTTTCTTTTATATCTAATTCGTTTATAAATCGGCCATTAACTACTTCAATTTTTTCAGCAAAAATCATATCATAATTACAGCCTTTAGTACTAAAACTTCCAAATTTATTTTTGTAATTAAATTGCTCTACATCCCACAATTGCAAGCGAGGAGTTAGGTATTCAATTTCTTTATTATTCAATTTTATTGCATTGTAATCTTCATTATCTAATCTTATATCTCTTCCATGCTGAATGCCTTCAAATGCAATTGAAGTTCTTCCATTATTGAACCAAACACTGTTAACTGCATCTTTCGAAAACTGAAACTTTACACCATTTCCCAAACCGTTGCCAGTACCTAATAAAATAATAAGCATAAAAATTCCCCATGCTACACTGAAACCAGTAAGCACCGTTCGCAATCTATTTTTTTTAATAGTTGCAAAAATTTCTTGCCATTTATCTATATCAAACATGTTTTTTAAATATAAAATTCGAAATACTAAATTCGAAAAGGATTTTGTTTGTTTTTTCGAATTTCAGATTTAATTTTTAGAATTTATAATATCATTCCATCTTTTAATCTAATCGTTCTATCAGTCATTTCAGCAATTTCGTGTTCATGTGTTACAATAACCACGGTTATACCACTTTTATTTATATCTTTTAATAATGCCATTACTTCGATACTGGTTTGGGTATCTAAAGCGCCTGTTGGTTCATCGGCAAGTATTATTTTAGGCTTTGCAATCAATGCCCTGGCAATTGCTACGCGTTGTTTTTGTCCAC
>CAMCEM010000201.1 GCA_945873755.1 Chitinophaga pinensis
CAAAAAACCACTAGTAGTTTAGTTAAATGTTTTATGGGCGATAGCAAGCGCATACATTACCCAGAGTTAATTGATACTAACAAATAGAACTTGTATGTTTTACAGCCAACATGCTACAACTAATAACTAGAACATGGACCGTTTAAACGAATACAGAATTATGTGGGTATTGATATTTTTTGACCTTCCAACTGAAACAACTGAGGAGAAAAAGATTGCTGCAAAATTTAGAAAAGAAATTATGCAAGATGGATTTACCATGTTTCAGTTTAGTATTTATTTAAGGCATTGCCCAAGTAGAGAAAATGCGGATGTACATATTAATAGAACAAAAAGCAAACTTCCAAGCAAAGGACATATTGGAATATTAAGTATTACCGACAAACAGTTTGGAATGATGGAAATATTTTATGGTAAAAAAATACAAGTGAACCAAACTCCTTATCAGCAATTAGAACTGTTTTAATGGTTTATGTTGTCGTTAGTTGTTTACTTGGAAAGCACTTTTCTACAAGTATTATTTCTGTTTCCTCAATATTCCTAAAAGGCATTTTATTTCTACAGGCATTATCTTTCATACGAAAAGCAAGTAAAAAAAGCCACAAATTTCTAAATTCATGGCTTTTTAAAACTGTTGTTAAATTAATTTTGAGTAGTTACTGTATCTACAATAGGTTCATCTTCTTCACGTTCATAATCTTCATTTTCATCAACTGCATATTCAGGAAAAGCAGTAGGATCTAATTTCCTAATTTCATCAATTAATTTATATTCAATTGATGAACCTGATAAGGTGGTGTTGGCAACTATTGCATTTAATTCAGCTAACTTATCCGTTTTTTTAGGTTTTGCTAAAGCCCTATTCATTAATAATGCTACGGCAATATCGGTAGTACTTTCGCTGTAACCGCTATTTTTAATCCAACCTTTTTCCATCCATTTCCCATTCTTTCTTTTGCCTGTAACTTCTAGCCAATCGTCTTTAGCCGAAGAAATGGCAATAATATCTAACAAATCAAAACTTTTTTTAGTTATGGTAGATAAATCAGGTCTTGAATAAATATCTGTTTTGGTTATAACCAATGCAGGTCTGGCATTTAAAGTTACAAAATCGGCTTGTAACCAACCTTCACTTCCGTCAAGTAATTTTACTTTATAAAACTTTTTTCCTTTCTCGTCTTCATCTGTTTCATCTAAATACAAAACCTTTTCGCCCAATGAAACTGAAAACAGGAATTTACCTTCTTTTTTTGATGGTTTATCAATTAAAGGTGCTTTATCAAATATGCATACCGATGGAATTTCTTTGTCGCTTCCACAAGCAGATATTAGCAATAAAGTAAAACTAAATAAGAATAAAACATTGTGTTTGATAGATGTTAAATTGTATTTCATTTTTAAAAATATTTTGCGCAATAAATAGTATTGTATTGAAAAATAAAATAAAATTATTTAATGGCTTTATTTTCTATCCAATCTGTAATGTTTTTATTGGTTAAAATTCGGCCAATTACTACATATTTTGAATTTTTTAAAGGGTTGTCAGTATTTAAGTTTTCGCTTAATACTCCAATTTCGGGCTTATAGTAACTCGAATGTACAAACTGAATTTTATTGTTTAATTTATATATAAAACCCACGTGGCAATCCAAACCCACAATGTATAAGCCATCTTTTCTGTTTTTAATGTACTTTGTAATTGAATCAATATTTGCACTTCTAAACCTAGTTAAGTCTGTAGTCATTTTTTTGATAAAAACTTCTGAAGGTAATTTAGCCCAAGCAACCCTTGGAATATTAAAACCAGCATCGAACAATACAGTAGTTACAAAATAACCACAAGCAATTGTTCCCTTTTTAGGCGTTCTGGTTTGTCCATAAAAACTCCATGGTGTATGGTACCAAAAGTTAAAATATTGGTTAACGATGATGTCTAATAAAATTTGTTTTGTATTATTTATTACAGAATCTTTTCCATTGTCTTTTTCGTTTTTGTAAGCCAATGCAATGGCAGTTTTTGATTGCTTTAGGCTATCGTTTAATGAGGTGTAAGTATTGGTTTTACTATTGGAAAATAAAAGTAAAACAAAAGTAAAAATGGAAGGAATTATTAATATGATTGTGTACTTTTTCATTTAACTTAAAACATTAAAAAGAAGATATTAGTATAAATTAAAATTAGTATAAGTTTAATTTTGGTGTCGCTTTGTTATAACACTAAACAACGGGCAAATCATTTCAATCATGTCAATCATCATAATCAAATAAATCATAGTTCAGACAATCTTTGGCAAAAAGTTGTTGGTGTCGCTTCGCTTAAACACAATGGCGCTTGAATGAGCAATCAGCGTTTTCTGCGAAATCTGCGGGAAATTAAACAGTGCAAAGTGTTAAGGTAAATCTGTGAATCTGTGGCAAAAAGTTGTTGGTGTCGCTTCGCTTAAACACCAACAATGGCGCTTGAACTATCAGCGTTATCTGCGAAATCTGCGGGAAATTAAACAGTGCAAAGTGTTAAGGTAAATCTGTGTAATCTGTGGCAAAGTTATTGGTGACGCTTCGCTAAAACACACAACAATGGCGCTTGAGCAATCAGCGTTATCTGCGAAATCTGCGGGAAATTAAACAGTGCAAAGTGTTAAGGTAAATCTGTGAATCTGTGGCAAAAGTTGTTGGTCAAAAACCTTTATGAAAAAGAAAATCCTAGCAACAATTAAGTTTTAATATTTAAAAAAATAAAAGCATCTTCGCGGCTTATTTAAAAAAATGGAACAAAAGGTATTAATTATAGACTTTGGAAGTCAGTATACACAGTTGATTGCACGTAGATTAAGAGAATTAAATGTATTTTCTGAAATTCATCCTTGTACTCATTTACCCGAATTAGATGAAGCTACCAAGGCAGTAATATTAAGTGGTAGTCCGTTTTCGGTTAATGATGGTTTATTGCCAAATATTGATTTAACCCCATATAGAGGCAAACTTCCAATTTTAGGTGTTTGTTATGGAGCGCAGTTAATGGCTCATCAAAATGGTGGTTATGTGGTTCCTTCAAAAATAAGGGAATACGGAAGAGCAAATTTAAGT
>CAMCEM010000202.1 GCA_945873755.1 Chitinophaga pinensis
TGTAATATTTGGCCATGCAATTAATATTACCTCTAATTTGCAAACTATTTATTTTTTTCACATGCCGCTTTTTTTGGCTATAAGTGGTTTTTTAATAAAAAAATCAGCGTTTGAAAATGGAATTGTACCCTATTTAAAAAAATTATTAAACAGAGCAATTATTCCTTGGGCAATTGCTTTTTTAATTTTTATTCCTATTTCATTCTATCACCAATCTATTTCAACATTTTCAATCAAAAACATAATTTATCCTTATTACCATTTGTGGTATATACCTGCTTATTTATTAGCTGCTTATATTTGTTTTTTAGTAGTAAAATTTAATGTGCCAATTTGGTTAAGTGCTGTAATTACTGTTGCTTTTACTGCTACTTGGTTTATAGTTTATAGAGATAAAAGTCAAGATGGTTTGCCTTTATTTTATTTAGGCGATAAAAGAATTTATGGTTATTTAACATTCTTTTTTGTGGGATTTGCAATTAGAAATAAATTATTAAAATGGAGGCCAAGTATTTATTTGTTGCTACTAATTATAAGTATTACCATGTTTTTTTTGTTGTTATTTATTGCAAAGCAAATGCAAAGTAATGGCTTGTTGCTTTTAGTTCCTTACCTAATTTGCAATATTGGAATGGTTTTTTTTATAGTAATTTATGCTTCTTCACAAAGTTGGAGCAACAACAAATTTATACTTTTTATAAATAATCAGTCGTTAGGAATTTACCTATATCACCCACTGTTTATATTTATTGCTTATGAGTATTTGGGTAATCCAGAAATGAACAAATCAAGCACTTTGCAAGGTTTTATTATATTTATAGTAGCAACATTACTAAGCAGTTTGTTAGTTTGGGTTTTAACTAAATTTAGTATTACTAATAAATACCTTTTGGGTAATATAAAATAAAAAATTTAATCTATAAATTAAACCATTATTTAAAAACACTATCAAAAAAACATTAGATGCAAAACGAATTAGAAAATATAGATGAAAGTTTTATAAACAACCTTGATAAAAAAGGTGGTTTTAAAACTCCTGAAGGTTATTTTGAGAATTCAGCAAAAAATATTTTAACTATAATAAATATTACTTCAACTGTTTCAAACTTAGAGCCGGAATCTGTTTTTACAGTACCTGAAAATTATTTTGAAGAAAGTAAAAAAGCAGTATTAGCCAAAACAATTAATATAAAAGCTAAGAAAATTTCGATTTATAATAATTGGAAATTTGTATCAGGAATTGCTGCACTTTTAATTGCTACTTTTAGTATTTTGTTTTTGCTAAATAACAAAGATAAAAGCTTAGAAGCTAGATTAAATAATATAAGCCAAGAAGAAATGGTGGATTATTTGGCCAAAAATGATGTAAAAATAGAATGGATAAGTGAAGCAAATTTTAAAATAGAATCTACATTAAACCAAGAACAAAATAACAAAGAAATAGAACAATATTTAATAGAACAAGCTGACGAGCAATTTTTGTTAGATGAACTTTAAAAAAAAATAGAAAAAATGAAAAAATACTTAATACTTATAACAATTATAGCTGGATTGGCTATACAACTAAAAGCCCAAAATGGTGAAAAGCTAGAGGCTATGAAAATTGGCTTTATTACTCAGAAATTAAATTTAACAAGTGACGAAGCAAAAATATTTTGGCCTGTTTACAATAAATACACCGAAGAACTTAAAAAATTACGTGCATCAACCAAAGGTAAATTGCTAGAAGAAATGAGCGACTTGCCAAATATGACAGATGCCGAAGCCGAAAAAGTTTTAAATGAAATGGTTGGTTTTAAAATTGCTGAAGCTGAATTATTAAAAAAATATGCTAACGAATTTAAAAAAGTTCTTCCAGTTAAAAAAGTAGTTTTACTCTTTAAAGCCGAAAACGATTTTAAAAGAGAAATATTAAAAAAATTAGCAAATCGAAATCGTAACTAATTCACATTAAAAACCTATAGATTAAAACCTATAGGTTTTTTTAATTTATACCCACTTTATATAGCTTATAATCTATATTTCTTTTTACAAACCTTTTCATTTAAATTTTCGTATACGTTTAAGTAAAAAACACTTTTAAAATTCAATTACTTTTTTAAATTTGAAAAATCAAAAAATTGTAAAATCAATAATTATGAAAAAACAAATACACTTTTTATTTGCATTTGCTTTAATCCTTTTATTAGGAAAAATCTATGCTCAGCCAACTTTTTTTACTGGTAACACCAACGCGCCAAGTAACACTTTTCCTTTTAATCAACCAGGAAAATCGTTACAAGCTTTAGTAGCGCCAGGAGAATTAACAGGAGCAACCTTAGGACGAATTACCAAAGTATATTTCCAAGGTACTGCCAATATTTCTTCTACATTTTCGAGTATTACCATATTTATGGGGCAAACCACAGCTACTTCATTACCTGCTAGTTCAATTGCAACTGGCTTAACTCAGGTTTTTTCTGGGTCTTCTGTACCTGCAGTTTCTTCTTCAGCAGGATGGTTGGATATAACATTAACTACTCCTTTTTTATATGATCCAACACAAAGTTTAATCATTGAAGTAAATAATTGCGGACCAAATACAGGTTTTAATGTTACTAATGTAGTTAAATCTGGTTTTAGAAGAACTTGGAATCCATCAGGATGCACCATGTCTTTTTCAGGTCAAGATGCTAATTTATTTAATTTTGGTGTAGATATGATACCTCCAGGAGTTGCTGGCCCACCACAACCACCTATAGCTAACTTTTATGCACCTGATACCGTTTGGATTAATAGTCCAGCCACATTAATCAATACATCAAGTTTTCAAAGCCGTGTGTTTTGGGATTTTCCAAACGAAAACCCTTTACAAACAGGTTTTTTCCGCCAAGCAGGATTTATAGATACAGCACGTTTTACTAATAACATTACTTACACTTTTACTTCACGTGGACTAAAATTAGTAAAATTATTAGCAGTAAATAACTTAAAACGCGATTCATTACGCGATTCAATATTTAAATACATTTATGTAGA